>JAZRVH010000038.1:0-12072 GCA_045598965.1 Acutalibacteraceae bacterium | reverse complement strand
CCAACAACAAATACGAGGGTACCGCCGAACAATGGGAAGAAGCCCAGCGCGTTATGGGGCAAATTCTCGACAATTTGGGCGTAAAATACGACGTCGGCATTGACGAAGCCGCGTTCTACGGCCCGAAACTGGACATTCAGTACAAGAACGTGTACGGCAAAGAGGATACGCTCGTCACCATCCAAATTGATATGCTGCTCGCACAGCGGTTCGGGATGTATTACATCGACGAAAACGGCGAAAAAGTGCTTCCGTATATCATTCACCGCACGTCCCTCGGTTGCTACGAGCGTACGCTCGCGTATCTTATTGAGGAATACGCCGGTGCGTTGCCCACCTGGATGGCGCCCGAACAAGTGCGTTTCCTGCCCGTCACCGACCGTGCCGCCGACTATTGTGCCGATGCCGCCAAGAAAATGGAGGCACAGGGCTTCCGTGTAGAAGTAGACTATCGCAGCGAAAAAATCGGCAAGAAAATCCGTGATGCCCAACTGGAAAAAGTGCCGTACATGGTGGTCGTGGGCGACCGTGATATGGAAAACGGCACCGTCTCTCCCCGCCACCGTGCGGACGGCGATCTCGGTGCTATGACGCTCGACGCTTTTATAGAAAATCTGAGTACCGTCGTCGAAAACAAAGAAAGAAAATAATCTCTGTCCCAAAAAGAGGGCATCCCGCAAGGCCGGGAGTTCTTAAGGAATATGTTGTTTCTCGCCAAAAATGCCCGTCTGCATTGTTTCAAAAGCCCTTAAAGCGTCAGCTTTAAGGGCTTTTTTACTTCCCAAAACGAAAATTTTTATTGGCTACGAAACTGCGAAGCACCTTAAAAACTCCCGGCCAAAGATGTCCTCTTTTTTTGTTGAAAACGGTCATCGAATGTGCTATACTCAAGTAAAAAGACGAAAGGAGCCTCCACAATGGAACGAGACCAAATGACACCCCAGCAAATACAATGTGTCGATGCCCGAGGGGGAACGATACTCGTCTCCGCTGCTGCCGGCTCCGGCAAAACAGCGGTACTCATCGAGCGACTGATTAGCCGCATCGTCGACGACGGTGTTGACGTCAGTAAGCTTCTCGTTGTCACGTTTACAAACGCCGCCGCCGCCGAAATGAAACAGCGGCTTATCTCTCGACTGGGCAATGAAATCAAAAAGCACCCCGAACTACCTCGCCTCGTTCGCCAGCAAATGTTGCTTCCCACCGCCGACATCAACACTATGCACGCCTTTTGCCAGCGGCTCATCCGGGAACACGCTCCTACATTAGGGTTGCCCGTGGACTTCAAACTGGGAGATGACCCGAAAATCGCTTTGCTCAAGTTTGAAGCCTTGGACGAGCTTCTTGAGCAGGAATACGAAAAGAAAAACCCTGATTTTCTCCTGCTGTCGGACACCCTCAACACCAAAGACGACACAAACCTGTCCAACGCCGTTGTCGCCCTTCACAATTTTTTGCGAGTGCTCCCCGACCCCAACCGCTTTATCTGTGAACAGTTGGCACTTTACAGCAACGACACACCTTTCGAAGACACCGACTACGGTAAATCTATATTAACCTCCATCGACGACGGCTACCAAGAGGCGATTGACGCTATGCGTCAAGTGGATAACCTTGCCCTTGAAACCGTAGACCGTACCGGCGATGAGCCCCCGTTCTTTGTTGCGAAATTGCAGGAATACGAGGCGGCCTACGCCGCATTTTGCGATAAGGAAAAAAGCTTTGATGAAAAGCTCTCTGCCTTTACATGTATCAACCCCCGCCGCTTTGAGAGTAAATATTTTCCGCCGGAAAACAAGGAGGCCGCCCACGCTCTGTGCGACACCGCCAACAGTGCGATTGCCAACAAAGTCAAGGCCTTTGCCGATTACAATCAAGCACGTCTGGATTTGGACCGACAGCGTTCCAAACCGCTTGTGTCCACTCTGTTTGACCTTGCCGTCGAACTGTCCCGCCGCTTTGACGAAAAGAAAGCCGAAGCCGGACTTTTGGACTACAACGACTTAGAGCATAAAACGTTGGAACTGCTCGCCGTGCACGACCAAAACGGCACGCTTCTCCGAGATGAGAACGACCGCCTCGTCCCCACGCCACTGGCAACGGAAATCGCAAAAACCTATGACGAAATCTATGTGGACGAGTATCAAGATACCAACGAAATGCAAAACGCCTTGTACCACCTGCTCTCCCAAAACGAGCAAAACCTCTTTTTTGTGGGCGACGTAAAACAGAGCATCTACGGCTTCCGCCACACCTCGCCAAAGGCGTTTCTAACCCGTCGGGACAACGCCATCCCCTACGATGACCAAAACCCTCAATTCCCCGCCGCCATCACACTTGACCGCAACTTCCGCAGTCGTCAATCGGTGATTCACGCCGTCAACGAACTGTTTTGCAATCTTATGCACCCCGCCTCCGGCGGCGTGGATTACGAAGCCACCGAGCAACTGGTGTTCGGTGCCAAATACTATCCGGAAAAAGAAAGCGAGCTGACAATCCCCTCTCTTCTTTTGATAGACAAGCCCGCCACCCTCGCCGTCTCCGACGAGGAAAGCGACGCCGACGCCGACAGCAACGCCGTGACCGAGGCAAGACTGATTGCCGCCGAAATCAAGCGGTTGATGAAAGAAACCGTCGAAGCGGGACACGCACCGTTGTCTTACAGCGATTTTTACATCTTGCTCCGTGCGGCAACGGGAAGAGATTATCTCTACGCCACCACGCTGGAGGAGGAGGGCATTCCCGCCGTCTCCGGCGGCGATAAATCTATGTTCAGTGCCGTTGAAATCGGATGGGTGCTGTCCTTACTGCGTGTCATTGACAACCCGCTGTCGGATATTGCTCTGTTGTCCACATTGATGTCTCCCATTGTCGGAATGACACCGGACGATATGGCTCTCATCCGCTCAAAAGGCCGCTATCTCCCTCTGTACAGCAATCTGCGTGACACCGCAAACGAGGAAACCGCCCTCGGTAAACGCTGTGCCGCTTTTTTGGCTCAACTGGACGAATGGCGTTTGTTGGCGGCAACTGTCCCCTCGGACCGACTTTTGTGGCACATCTATGAAACAACCGACTTGCCCGCCCGCTGTCGCATTACAAAAGGCGGCAACGTGCGTGCCCAAAATCTGCGACTGCTGTTTGAATACGCCGGCAACTTCGAGCAAAACGGATTCCGAGGACTTTCCTCCTTTTTACAGTATGTCGACCGTTTAGAGGAACGGGGCGAATCACTGTCCTGTGCCTCCGTTTCCGGCTCGCAGGATGCGGTAAGAATTATGACCATTCACGGGTCAAAAGGTCTGGAAGCCCCCGTGGTGTTCATCGCCAACTTCAATACCGAAAACCAAAATAAAGACATTAAAAATCCGGTGTTGATTCATCGAAACGCCGGCATCGCCGTGAGATGGTTTGACCGGGAAACCTCCACCATCCACACCCCCATATTCCATGACGAGCTTAAAAACGCCATCGTCCGCAGTCAGCGGGATGAGGAGCTGCGGCTCTTGTATGTTGCCGCCACCCGTGCCCAAGAAAAGCTGTATTTTGTCGGCACATTCAAAAACATCAGCAGTACGCTGGACAGTGCCAACAATCTTTTGAACGACGAGCCGGGCCTCTCGCCCGCCCATGTGATGTCTACCGCCAACTATTCCAAATGGATTTTGGCGTCACTGTTGCGTCATCCGGACGCCCAAATCTTACGTGACCACTTGAAAAAAACCAAACCACCGGCGGTTATTCCCGCCGACACGCACTGGGATATTCGCATTGTCTCCCCGTTGTCGTCGACAAAGGTCGAAGAAACAACCGAATTCCCGCCCTCTGACGAAGCGTTGGAACAGCAACTGCAAGACCGCTTCGCCTATACGTATCCGTATGAATCGTTATCGGCAATCCCCGTAAAACTTGCCGCTTCCACCGTGGCTCACGCCGAACACGACCGCAGTTTTGCCGCCACGGCAGTGCCCGCATTCTTGCGAAAAGAAGGGCTCACTGCCGCCGAAAAAGGCACCGCCACCCACGCCTTTATGCAATACGCCGATTGGGAAAAAGCCGCCGCCGATGTTACGGCGGAAAAGGCTCGCCTGGTGGCGGACGGAAAACTGTCCGCCGAGCAAGCGGACGCCGTAGACATCGACTGCATTACCGCCTTTTTTGAACACCCGCTTTACAGTCGCATCACCAAAGCCGACCGTGTATGGCGAGAATTACCGTTCACGTATGCTCTTTCGGTTGCCGACTATAAAACGCTAACCGGTGACGTCACACCCGTCGACGAAACCGATGGTGACGAAACCTTGGTGGTGCAAGGTATCGCCGATTGCGTGTTTGAGGAAAAGGGAACACTCATTATCCTCGACTATAAAACCGACCGAGGCAAATCTATGGAAGCACTTCGCAGCCACTATGCCCCCCAATTAAAACTTTATGCCAAAGCCTTATCCGATATTTTGGGCAAACCGGTCGTCTCCTGCCTCCTCTACTCTTTCGCCAACAATGACCAAATCGAAACGGGCACGGAAATTTGACCCCCATAAAACAAAAACCTCCGCCCAATCGCTTGCAACAAAACGCCCCTGCAACCTCACGGTTGCAGGGGCGTTCTCATTTTTATTAATTATATATTCCTTTTATTAGCGACGCTGGGGACGATGACCGCCGTCACGGCGACCACCCTCACGACGAGGCGGGCGGGAATCCTCCGCCGGCTCCTCCGGCGTAAGGCCCTCAACCTCGATAAGGGCATCACGGCGAGACAGGTTGATACGACCTTGCTCGTCGATTTCCACGACCTTCACGATGATTTCATCGCCAACCGTCACCACATCTTCCACCGTTTCCACACGGCGGATATCCAGCTTGCTGATGTGTACAAGGCCCTCTTTACCCGGAGCAATTTCCACAAACGCACCGAAGTTCATAAGGCGGGTCACACGACCTTTGTAAATCGCACCGATTTCCGGATCTTTCGCAATGGTTTCTACGATGGACAACGCACGGCGGGCATCGTCGATATCAACCGCAGAAATGAACACCTGGCCATCCTCCTGCACATCAATGGTGCAGTTGCAGTCGGCACAGATTTTTTGAATAACCGCACCGCCTTTACCGATAACCTCACGGATTTTGTCCACGTCAATTTTCGTAGACAGCATTTTCGGTGCCCACTTGGACAACTCCGAACGAACCTCCGGAATAGCTTTCAGCATGACTTCGTCCAAAATGTAGCAACGAGCCTTGTACGTCTTGTCCAACGCCTCACGAATGATAGCGGGAGTCAGACCGTGTACTTTAAGGTCCATCTGGATAGCGGTGATACCTTTTTTGGTACCGCCCACTTTGAAGTCCATATCGCCGAAGAAATCTTCAAGACCTTGGATATCCACCATCGTCATGAAACGGTCGCCTTCGCTGATAAGGCCGCAGGAAATACCCGCAACCGGAGCTTTAATCGGCACACCGGCGTCCATAAGGGCGAGGGTGGAACCGCAGATAGAAGCCTGAGAGGTAGAACCGTTGGAGGACAACACCTCACTCACAAGACGCATAGTGTAGGGGAATTCCTCAATGCTCGGGAGCACCGGCACCAAAGCACGCTCCGCCAATGCACCGTGACCGATTTCACGGCGACCCGGTCCACGGGACGGACGAGTTTCGCCCACCGAGTAGGACGGGAAGTTGTAATGGTGCATATAGCGTTTTTCGGTTTCGTCATCAATACCGTCAAGCAGCTGAGCATCCTTAGAGGAACCGAGGGTCACGGTGGTCAGCACTTGGGTCTGGCCACGAGTGAACAAGCCGGAGCCGTGGGTGCGGGGCAGGATACCCACCTCGGACGCCAGCGGACGCATCTCGTTAATGCCACGGCCGTCCACACGTTTGCCGTCATCCAGCAACCAGCGACGCACCACATATTTTTGCAGTTTGTAGAGGCATTCGTCGATTTTTTCAATCTGCTCGGCATACTCCTCATCAAACTTCTCGTGCACCTTGTCGTACACCGGGATAAGACGCTCATCACGAACACGTTTGTCGTCGGTATCAAGAGCGGCACGAACATCCTCGATAGCGAACTCTTTAATCGCCTCGAACATCGCCGGATCGGGATCGTTAGACACAAACGGGAATTTCGGTTTACCGATTTCCGCTTGGATTTCTTTGATGAAGCGAACAATCGCCTGGTTGGCTTCGTGACCCGCCATAATACCGTCAAACATGGTGTCATTGTCCACCTCGTTGGCACCGGCTTCAATCATCGCCACCAATTCCTCGGTAGAAGCGACCGTCACGTGCATATCCGACACTTTTTCCTGCTCAGCGGTGGGGTTGATAACATATTTGCCGTCAACCAAACCGACCACAACGCCGGAAATCGGGCCCGCCCACGGGATATCCGAAATAGAGATAGCGATGGACGCACCAATCATTGCCGTCGTCTCCGGCGGGCAGTCGGGGTCGACCGACATCACGGTGCAAACGACGCTCACGTCGTTACGCATATCTTTCGGGAACAAGGGGCGGATGGGGCGGTCAATCACACGAGAGGTGAGAATCGCCTTTTCCGTGGGACGACCTTCACGACGCAGGAAGCTGCCCGGAATGCGACCCACCGCATACAATTTTTCCTCGTAATCGACGGAAAGCGGGAAGAAATCCACACCGTCACGGGGTTTGGCAGAAGCCGTCACGTTGCAAAGCACCACCGTCTCGCCGTAACGGACGAGGCAGGAGCCGCCGGACAACTGTGCCAGTTTGCCGGTTTCCACCACGAGGGGACGGCCGGCAAGAGTCGTTTCGAATACTCTTTCGTTTTCGAACATAGTTTTTACCTCCGATAAAATAATATTTTCGGGGTGTCCGACGATTATTAGCAATAAAACCAATGTCGCCGCCAAAACGGCGGCACTCGTTTCATCGCTAAAACCGCAAAACACCCGGTTGACCTTGGGAAAGAGGATAAGGCAGGCGGAGCACCCGCCTGCCTTATCGAGATGTTTACTTACGCAGGCCGAGCTTTTCGACAATCGCACGGTAACGGTTGATATCTTTTTTCGCAAGATAGTTCAAAAGGTTACGGCGATGACCGACCATTTTCAGCAGGCCACGGCGGGAGTGGTGGTCCTTTTTGTGGACCTTCAGGTGCTCGGTGAGGTCGTTGATGCGTTTGGTCAAAACAGCAATCTGAACCTCCGGCGAGCCGGTGTCACCCTCATGGGTGGCGTACTCCGCCATAATCGCAGTTTTCTCTTCAGGCAGAAGCATTCGTTTGTCCTCCTTTTTAAGATTTCCGCCAAACACAGAACGGGGAATCGGACTCCCCAAAAGGGGCATTCTCCGCCGCCCGTGTAAAGGGATTGAGCAGGCGAAAATTTCGCTTGCCGGATTAGTATACCACGTCAAAATTGATTTGTAAAGAAAAATTTTTTATATTAAAGGGGATTTTTTTCGTCTTTTTGCTTGTTTTCCCCCGAAAAAACGGACAAACTTATGGTATATCCCTCTTGAAACCTATTGCAAAGTAAAGAAAAAATTGGTATAATGACCGTAAGAAACCGCATAGTCTTTTTTGGACGAGCATAAAAGGAGGCGACCGTATGAACAACCAACCGCAACCCGTCAGTTTGGACAGCATCGACACCCATGCGTATTTACGCTTCGGCAACCACAAAACGCCGGACGGTCGCCGTCGCTTTTGTGTCTATGCTCCCGCCGCCCAGGCCGTATCCTTGGTGGGAGATTTCAACAACTGGACACCGGATGTTCTGCCTCTCTCCCATCTTTCGGACGGTGCGTGGGAAATCGTCCTTGACGACCTACCCACCTTTACCGCCTATAAATACGCTGTCAAGCAGGCAAACGGCAAAACCGTTATGAAAGCTGACCCCTTTGCCACCCATTTTGAGACCCGACCGGGAACCGCCTCCAAGGTGTTCGATTTGGAGGGATACGAATGGCAGGACGCCGCCTGGCAGACCGAAAAAAACGCCCGCTCCGTCTATGACATACCGCTTAACATTTACGAGGTGCATCTCCCCTCGTGGCGACAACAGGAAAACGGCGACTTTCTCTCCTATGAGCAAGCGGCAAAGGAGCTGGCCGCCTACGCCCAAAAAATGGGATACACCCATATAGAGCTTATGCCCGTCACGGAATATCCCTTTGACGGTTCATGGGGCTATCAGGTAACGGGGTATTTTGCCCCCACCTCTCGCTTTGGCACGCCTCACGATTTTATGCGTTTTGTGGACACGCTTCACCGTGCCGGTCTCGGTGTCATTATGGACTGGGTGCCCGCTCACTTTCCAAAAGATGAGCAAGGGCTTTATCGGTTTGACGGCACCGCCCTTTACGAATATGCCGACCCCCGCAAGGGCGAACACAAGGAATGGGGCACCTGCGTCTTTGACTACGGCAAAAACGAGGTGCAGAGTTTTCTCATCTCCTCGGCACTGTTTTGGCTTGAGCAATACCACATCGACGGCATTCGTGTGGATGCCGTGGCATCCATGCTGTACCTCGACTACGGCAGAAAAGCCGGTCAGTGGGTAAAAAACATTCACGGCGGCAACGAAAATTTAGAAGCCGTAACGTTTTTACAGCGGTTAAACACCGCCGTGTTCGGCGTTTTCCCCAACACCTTAATGGTGGCAGAGGAATCCACCGCCTGGCCTCTTGTTTCCCGACCGGTGGATATGGGCGGCCTCGGCTTCAACTACAAATGGAATATGGGCTGGATGAACGACACCTTGCACTATATGGCTCTTGACCCTCTGTTTCGCAAGGACAATCATCACAGCCTCACGTTCTCCTTTTTCTACGCTTTTTCAGAGAATTTTATCCTCCCGCTGTCCCACGATGAAGTGGTACACGGCAAAAAATCTCTTCTCGAAAAACTGCCCGGCAGTTACGAAGAAAAATTTGCCGGAGCCCGTGCCTTCGCCGCCTACACCATGGCACATCCCGGCAAAAAGCTGACCTTTATGGGCAACGAGTTCGGACAGTTCAAGGAGTGGGACTTCAAAGCCCCGCTCGACTGGTTCTTGCTCGACTATCCCGCCCATAAAACCTTCCAAAAATTCACAAAAGCACTCAACCGCTTTTACCTTGACCATGAAGCTTTGTGGGGCAACGATTTTAATTGGGACGGCTTTTCCTGGATTGTCCCGGACGATGCCGCCCAAAGCGTGGTGGCGTTTGCCCGTCGGGACAAAAACGGACACGAGCTTATCGCCGTGTGTAATTTCACTCCCGTCTCCCGAGAAAACTACCGCATCGGCGTGCCGCAAAAAGGAACCTACCGTGAGGTGTTTTCCACAGACGACACGACGTTCGGCGGTGGAGGACACCGCAAAAAAACCATAAAATCCGAGGAAGAACCGTCGCACGGCTTCGACCATTCTATCACACTGTCCCTGCCGCCGCTGTCGGTCATCTACCTCGAATGTCAACCGCAAAAGGAGGGATAACCATGTTTCGCAAGCAAGAATGTGTGGCGATGCTGTTGGCGGGCGGCCAAGGAAGCCGTCTGTATACGCTGACCGAAAAAATCGCCAAACCCGCCGTTCCCTACGGCGGCAAATACCGCATCATTGACTTTCCGCTCTCTAACTGCGTCAACTCCGGCATAGACACCGTCGGCGTTCTTACGCAATACCAACCCTTAGAGCTCTCCGATTACATCGGAAGCGGGCAGGCGTGGGATTTGGACATCCCCGACGCCGGCGTGCACATTCTCCCTCCCTATCAACACACCTCCGGTGCCGATTGGTATAAAGGCACCGCCAATGCTATCTTCCAAAACCGGAATTTTATTGAACGGTATGACCCGGAATACGTGCTCGTTCTGTCCGGTGACCATATCTATAAAATGGACTACTCACAAATGCTCCGCTTCCATAAAAGCCATAACGCCGCCTGCACCGTGGCGGTGCTTTCGGTGGAACCGGAGGAGGCACATCGTTTTGGCATCGTCAACGTCGGCGAACAGAATGCCATTGCCGAATTCGAGGAAAAACCCGCTCATCCCAAAAGCAATCTGGCTTCGATGGGCATCTATATTTTCTCGTGGGCAAAGCTGAAAACCTATCTCGCCGCCGATGACCAAAACCCCCACTCCAAAAACGATTTCGGACACGACGTACTCCCCGCCATGCTCGCCGCCGGCGAACGTATGGTGGCCTATCCTTTCGACGGCTATTGGAAAGATGTCGGCACCATCGACAGCTTGTGGGAAGCGAATATGGACCTCCTCAACCCGAAAATACCGCTCGATTTGTCCGACCCCACCTGGAGAATTTATTCCAACAATGCCGCCTTGCCGCCGCATTTTATCGGCCCCAACGCCACCGTCCAAAACAGTATGATTTCCGAGGGCTGTTCCGTTTACGGCACGGTGGATTTTTCGGTACTGTTTCCCACCGTCACCGTGGAGGACGGTGCCGAGGTACGTGACTCCATTTTAATGCCCGGCGTGCACATTTGTCGTGGAGCATGCGTCCAGTACGCCATCCTCGCCGAAAATGTCACCGTGGGAGAAAATGCCGTCATCGGCGAACGCCCCGAAGATAAGGAAAACTTAGAAGAATGGGGCGTTTCGGTTGTAGGCGAAGGCATTTTTGTTCCGGCAAACGCCTCTATTCCCGCCAAAGCGATGATCAACGCCAAAGGAGGTGACGGCAATGCGTAACAACCGTGTTTTAGGCTTGCTGTTCCCCAACACCCACGACGAAGCCCTGCGGGAGCTGACCGCCGAGCGTGCCTTGGGCTCCGTTCCTTTCGGCGGACGCTATCGACTGATTGATTTTGCCCTTTCGGGGATGGCACACGCCGGCATCGACAAAATCGGCATTATCACCAAACGCAACGACCTGTCACTGATGGAGCATATCGGCTCCGGAAAAGCCTTCGGGCTGTCCCGTAAAACCGAGGGTCTCTATTATTTAGCACCTCACGACGTCCCCGATTCGTTGTATGAAGGGCGAATTGCCGCCTTACACAGCTTAGACGACTTTTTAGAAAGCCGCTTGGAATCGTTGGTCGTGATGGCGGATTGTCATATTGCGGGCAACATTTCTTACAAAGCCCTTATCGAATCCCATATTGACTCCGGTGCCGACGTCACCCTCGTCTATCGAAACGGGTCTTGCCCGGCACTTTTGGACAACCTGCTTTTGGATTTGGACGAGGACGGAAACGTTACCTCGTTGCGGCTTGGCGTCTGCCCCGACGGCAACCACCCTTGCGGATTGGGCATTGTGGTTATCCAAAAAGACCTTTTACGCAAGCTGGTAGCGGATGCCGCCGCCAAAAACTTTATGCACTTTGACCGAGACATTCTTTTGCAACAGCTGCAATCCCTGCGTGTACACGGCTTTGAGATTCCCGCATCCACGCCGGTCATCAGCTCCCTCGAAACCTATTTTGAGGCGAGCATGGCTCTGCTTAACGACAAAAATCGGGCTGCGGTTATGCCGCTAAAAAACCCCATTTACACCATCAACCGTGACGTTTGCCCCGCCATTTACGGTCTAAACTCCTGCGTATCCGGCTCGCTTGTGGCGGACGGCAGTTTCGTGGACGGCACCGTAAAAAACTCCATTCTGTTCCGAGACGTCCGCATAGAAAAGGGTGCGGTGGTCGAAAACTCCATCATTATGCAAGGCACCGTTATCAAAGCCGGTGCCCATGTCTCCCACGCCGTCTTAGACAAAGACGTGGTATTATCCGAAGAAAAATCTCTTGCGGGGCTTGCCGAATTTCCGCTTTTCGTCAAAAAAGGTAAGCACATCTAACCGAAAAGGAGGTCACTTTATATGCGTGTTTTGTATGTCACCAGTGAGGCAACCCCCTTTGCCGCCACCGGCGGTTTGGCGGATGTGGCGGGCTCTCTCCCCAAAGCCCTGCGCGCCCGCGCCGTAGGGATGCGGGTGGTGATGCCGCTGTACGATTGCGTTCCCGAAGAGCTGCGCGACCAAATGCAGTTTGTCACCAGCCTGTCCGTTCCCGTTTCTTGGCGGCGGCAATACTGCGGCGTATTCCAGCTGAAGCTCAACAATGTCATCTACTATC
>JAZRVH010000037.1:0-37523 GCA_045598965.1 Acutalibacteraceae bacterium | reverse complement strand
TCGAACTTGCACGGGCAGAGTCAAAGTCTGCTGTCCTACCACTAGACTACATCCCAAAATGGGGTGGGTGATGGGAGTCGAACCCACGACCTCCAGGGCCACAACCTGGCACTCTAACCAACTGAGCTACACCCACCATATTAGCCTGACAAAAGGCTATTGGCGCGCCTGAAGGGACTCGAACCCCTGACCCTCTGCTTAGAAGGCAGATGCTCTATCCAGCTGAGCTACAGGCGCAAATTAAAGTGGAGCGGGTGATGGGAATCGAACCCACGCAACCAGCTTGGAAGGCTGGGGCTCTACCATTGAGCTACACCCGCATCTGTTCCCAAAATTCAGGCAAAGGTTATAATACCACACGAGGTGGGCTGTGTCAAGCGATATTTTCATAAAAAACCGCTGTGCCCCGAATTTTTTTGGAGCACAGCGGAAATACGGCGAAAATGCGGATTAGTTGAGGGTCAAAATCGACCAATATCCGGTGGTCTCGTCATAGCCGATACCGATGCGGCTGTAATCGGAGCCGTACCACTGGCTGTAATCGCCGTTCGGTGCCCAAACGCTCAAAGCGTCGGTCAGCGTTTTGCACGCCGAGCAAAAACCGACGTGGTTGTTGACCGATTTATAGGTCAAGTTGTATTGAGCAAGAACGGTGGTGTAATTGGTGCCGTTCGGGCGGGTAAAGGACATTTTGCCGAGCTTGCCTTGTTCTTTTGCCAGCGTGGTGGCGGCACTCGTCAAGCTTTTCGAGGTGGTAAACGCTTTGTAGCCTTTGGCGGTGCGAGCCTTGTTGATGGCGTTAAACAAATCGGTGGTCATTTTTGCGGTGGTTTTCGGGTCAGCAGGGAAGACGGAGCCGGTTTTGGTGAAAAACAGCTGTACCCAGCTGTGGGTGGTTTTATCGTATCCTACGCCGAGGTGAGTGAAGCTGGCAGTCAGAATGTTGGCTTTATGGCCGGCGGAGTTCATCCAGCCTTTCATAACGTCCTCGGCGGTGAGATAGCCTTTGGCGATGTTTTCGCCGGCGGAAATATAGCTGACACCCGCTTCATCCAAGGCAGTAAAGCTGGATTTGCCGTTGGGGCGTTTATGGTCGAATACAATCGGAACCTCTTTGGCACGGACGTTGGCGGCGGCACAGGCTTTTTCGTCCAATTTCAGTGCGGAGAGGCCCGCTTTTTTACGTTCCGCATTAACGAGCGTCAATATCTTCTGCTGTTGTGTAGTGAAAGGGGAAGCGGTGGTTGCTGTGGTTTTTTTCGTGGTTGTCGGCTTCTTTGTAGTCGTCGGCTTTTTGGTAGTTGTCGGTTTTGTGGTGGTTGTAGTGGGTTTTGTCGTGGTTGTGGTGCGTTTTGTCGTGGAAACGGTGCCGTTTTTCACCTCATAACCCGCCAACAGCAACCGCATAAGCAAAACGTCTTTCATATTGACGGTGTTGTCGTTGTTCAAATCGGTATTCACTTCACAGAGAGACGGCGTCAACTCAGCGAGGTATTTGCGGGCAAAGAGAACGTCCTTGGCGTTGAACGCTCCGTCGTTGTTGGCGTCGCCTTGAATACCGGAAGGGGGAGTTTCGCCGGTGGTTGCGGTGGCGGTGCCGGTGCCGGTAATCTCCGCCGCAGCGGGAACGGCACATAAGGAACAAAGCACGCCGAAAACGGCGAGCAAACAAATCATTTTTCTTAAATGGTTGGTCATCTATATTCCTCCATTTTTATGGGGCACGAAGATAAAAACACATACGTGCCCCCTCTCCGACAAAGGAGCCGTTCGGCAGACAGCGGCGAACGGTTATCGAAGGGGAGAGGTATGATAAAAACACGGTGCGGTCGGCAGGCGTAAGGGAGGAATTGCCGGCACGTGTCAATGCGGAAAAGAGAGACGAGGGGTCTTCGGCGAAAGTGAGGGCAACCTCGTGAAAAACGGCTTGGGCGGCAAGAAGCCTCAATTGCACATAATCCAGAGGATGCGAAAAGCTTTCCGCCGGAAGACACAAGAGCCGTCGTAATTGCACCGCAGAAATCGCCGTACCCGACGCATCGCCTTTTCCGATACCCACAGTATACACGAAAGAGGGCGGGTTTGTAAAGAGTAAATTGTTTCCGAGGGAAGCCAGAAAATCATAAAATCCGCTACCGACCTCTTCCACGTCGACCGATAGTATACGGTCTGCGAGGAGGCCGTTTTCGGAAAGCGTATCAAGCGTTTGTTTTGTTGCCGAAGCGTTACCGTCGGCAAACAGCGAATACAAGGTTGAAAAATCGCCGGATTCCGACAAAAATACGGTTTCACGAGGGTAGGCGGTGATGGCGATTTCGCCCTCGTCGGATGAACGGAAAAACAAAAAACACTGGGCACCGGCACGGTCAGTGGGAACGACTAAAAGTGTACGTGCGGGAGGAGAGATTTTGGTGGCGGATGGGGACGGCGAAGTGGTGGAGTTGCATCCCGCAAACACGAGACAAATGGCGGCGAGCGGACACAGTAAACGGCGTTTCATCGAAAACCTCCTTTGATTTCGGCAATAGTATGCGAAAAACCCGTAATTTTACGCAAAAAAAGTAAAAAACGCTTGACAAGCACAGATAAAGGGAATATAATGGGTCTAATCTTTGTTTTTTGTTAATCTTTAACCTATATAAAAGGCAATGACGGAACGGCGTAAGTGCGGAGGTTCCAGAGAGTCGGCGGTGGCTGTGATGCCGGCACTAAAACGCTTACGTGCTCTTTCCCGAGCCGTGTTTTTGAAGCCCGCTGGGTGAGTAGGAAATGCCGTTTGTCGTGCGTTAAACGACGTAGAGTGACCGACTTTTGAAAAAATCGGTAATGTGGGTGGTACCGCGGTAGTTTTATCGTCCCAGAGCTTCGGCTTTGGGACGTTTTATTTTGGAGGAGAAGCACATGAGAACAATCCGAATTGCCGACGTAACGATGCGAAAAAATACATCGCTTACGTTCAAAGAAAAATTGGAGATGGCAAAGCAGTTGGAAAAGCTTTGCGTTGACGTGGTGGAGGTGGCTCCGCTCGGTGACGAAAAGGCGGACGCCCTTGCGTTGCGAACGATGGCGACGATCGTGAAGTCCGGTGTGCTTTCTTGCCCGACGACACTGTGCAAGGAGAATATCGACAAAGCGTTTGAGGCGATTCAAGACGCCAAGCATCCTCGCTTGTCGGTGGAGGCTCCGGTGTCCAGTGTCCAGATGGAATATCTTTGCCACAAAAAGCCGCAACCGATGCTGGAATGCATTAAAGAAACGGTGGCGTATGCCGCTTCTCTTTGCAAGGATGTGGAATTTGCGGCACAGGATGCCACTCGTGCCGAGCCGGAATTTTTGGTGACTGCGGTCAAGACCGCCTTGGAAGCCGGTGCGACGGCGGTTACTCTTTGTGACACTGCCGGCGAAAGCCTGCCGGAGGAAATGGCGGCACTGGTGAAAGCCGTGTTGTCTGCGGTGCCGGAATGCGAAGGAAAATTGGGTGTATCGTGCAACGATGCCCTGCATACGGCCCAAGCGGCGGCGTTTTCCTCTATCCTCGCCGGAGCGAGCGAGATCAAAACCGTTATCAGCGGCGAGGGGCTTCCCCGCCTTTGCGAATTGGCGGAGACTCTGCGTATCAAGAGCGACGGCTTAGGCGTGTCGTTTAAGGTCAACACGTTGGAGCTGCAGTCGGCGGTGTACCGCATCAACAAGTGGCTTGACGTGAAAGAGGGTAAGGGTCAACCGTTTGACAACGAGCTTCACGGTGCGAAAGCCGCCGATGTGGAAATGGACGCTACCGCCACTATTGAAGAAGTGACGGCGTTTGCGAAAAAACTGGGATACGATTTATCCAAAGAGGACACGGTAAAAGTGTTTGATGAATTCAACCGTGTGGCCCAGCGGAAAACGGTAGGTGCTCGGGATATGGAGGCGATTATCGCTTCTACGGCACTTCAGGTGCCGGAGACCTATCGTCTTGTGAGCTTTGTGTCCAACAACGGCAACACCATCACCTCTACGTGCAGTGTGTCGCTGGAAAAGGACGGCAGCTTACTGCAAGGCGTGGGTGCGGGCGACGGCCCGATTGACGCCGCATTTTTGACGATTGAGCAAATCCTTGGTCACCACTATGAGCTGGACGATTTCCAAATCCAGGCGGTGACGGAGGGCCGTGGTGCGGTAGGCGAGGCCCTTGTAAAGCTTCGGGCTGACGGGCGACTGTATTCCGGTCGTGGTGTGTCCACCGATATTATCGGTGCCAGTATCCGTGCCTATCTCAGTGCACTGAACAAAATCGTTTACGAGGAGAAAGCATAAATGAAACTCTCGTTTTCCACCAACGGGTGGCACGGGTTTGACTTTTCGGAGTTTACCGCAATGGCCACCGATCTCGGCTTTGACGGCATCGAGATTCATACTGTCGGTTCTGCCGCTCTTTCCGGCGTAGGGGCCGCTCTTTCGAAAGAGCGTCGTGCCGCTACTGCCCGTGAGCTGTGGCGGCTTGGGCTGTCTGTTCCGTGCATTGACGTGACGGGCGATATTGCCGATAGCTTGGCAACGGACGGTGTTGCCGCCGAAACCCGGGAGATGATTGACACGGCCGCCGCTATCGGCACGCCGTATTTGCGTATCCATGCGGGTGGGCAGGGTGACGACGATGCGGTAATTCGTTTTATCGGGTCGGTGTTGCCCTTTGCGGAAGCCGCCGGCGTGACACTGCTTATCGAAACCGTGGGCATTTTTGCGGATTCCTCTCGTTTGCGGGGAATTCTTAACCACTTTGCCAGCGACGAGGTTGCCGCTTTGTGGGACGTGCATCACCCGTACCGCTTTTTCGGAGAAGACCCGGAGACAACGGTGCAGAATTTGGGTGCGTACATCAAGCACGTGCATATCAAGGATTCCGAGCAGACCGAGAACGGGCTTTGCTACTGCTTGCTTGGCGAGGGCGACTTGCCGGTGGATGCCATTGTGGAAGCTCTCCGCTCGGTGAACTATGACGGGTTTTTCTCGCTGGAATGCTTACCGGAATGGGTGAGCGACCTCGGCGATGAGGATATTGCGTTCCCGCATTTCATCAACTATATGCGTCGCTTTGAGCGTAACGTCCGCAACCGAGACGATCGCCTGTATGACAATAAATCGAAAACCGGCAAATTCCCGTTTAAGAAAGACGCTTTGGTTCATATGACGTTTTCGCAGGTGCTGGACCGTATGGTGGAGGAATTCCCCGACCAGCTGGCGTTTAAGTATACAACGCTTGATTACACCCGCACCTATCGGGAATTCCGAGTGGATGTGGACCAATGTGCCCGTGCATTGATTTCGCTCGGCGTTAAAGCCGGCGACAAGGTGGCGGTCTGGGCGAGCAATGTGCCGCAGTGGTATATCGCTTTTTGGGCAACCACCAAAATCGGTGCGGTGCTTGTCACCATGAACACCGCTTACAAAATTCACGAGGCGGAATATCTGCTTCGCCAGTCGGATACGCACACGCTCGTGATGATGGAAGAGTGCAACGATGCGAAGTTTTCTGCCACCATTCGTGAGCTTTGCCCCGAGCTGAAAGGGCACGATTCCCGCAAACCGCTTCGCTGTCATCGATTGCCGTTCTTGCGGCATGTGGTTACCGTGGGCTATAAGGATGAGGGCTGTCTCTCGTGGGAGGAAATGATGGAAATGGCGTCCCGAGTGCCTGTCGAGGAAGTGGCACGCCGAGCCGCCGCCGTGGATGTTCACGACGTCGCCAATATGCAATACACCTCCGGCACCACCGGTTTCCCCAAGGGCGTCATGCTCACCCACTACAACATTGTCAACAACGGCAAATGTATCGGCGATCGCATGGATTTGTCCACCGCTGACCGAATGATGGTGCAAGTGCCGATGTTCCACTGCTTCGGTATGGTGTTGTCGATGACCGCTTCTATGACGCACGGTGCTACGCTGTTGCCGTTGCCGTATTTTTCTGCGAAGCCGGCACTTTCGTGCATTGACCGTGAGCGAATTACCTGCTTCAACGGCGTGCCCACGATGTTTATCGCCATGCTTCGCCATCCCGATTTTGAAAAAACCGATTTCTCCCATATTCGCACCGGCATTATGGCGGGTTCTAACTGTCCGCCGGCACTGATGCGGGAAGCGGCAGAAAAAATGAATATGACCGAAATCACCAGCGTGTACGGACAGACCGAAGCGTCCCCCGGTTGCACAATGGGCAAGAACGAGGATACGTTGGACGTCCGTGTAGAGACGGTGGGCTCGGCACTTCCGCAGATTGAATGCAAAATCGTTGACCCCGAAACCGGCGAAGAAATGCCGGACGGACAGACGGGCGAATTTATTGCTCGTGGCTACAACGTGATGAAAGGCTATTACAAAATGCCGAAAGCCACCGCCGCCGCCATTGACAAAGATGGTTGGCTCCATACCGGTGACCTTGCCTGCCGAGAGCCGGACGGCAACTTCCGTATTACCGGTCGTCTCAAGGATATGATTATCCGTGGCGGTGAGAATATTTATCCCCGTGAGATTGAGGAATTCATCTTCACCTGTGACCAGGTGAAAGACGTCCAGGTCATCGGCGTGCCGGATGAACGCTACGGTGAGGAGATTATGGCGTGCATTATCCTAAAAGAGGGTGCCACCATCACCGAGGACGAGATGAAGGACTATGTCCGCTCCCACATGGCACGTCATAAGGTGCCGAAATATGTGGAGTTTGTTACCGAATTCCCCATGAACCATGCCGGTAAAATCTTAAAGTACAAAATGCGTGAAAACGCCATTGAAAAATTGCACTTAAAAACCTGAAAGGAGTTTTAGATATGTTGAACATTAAAATCGAAAAAACCACAACCCCGAAACAAAAACCGCAGGACGAAAGCAAGCTGGGCTTTGGTAAAATCTTTACGGACCACATGTTCGTAATGGATTATACCGAGGGCAAGGGCTGGCACGATCCCCGTATCGTTCCGTTCCAAGATTTGTCCCTCTCCCCGGCGTGCATGGTGTTCCACTACGGTCAGGAGATGTTCGAGGGCCTCAAAGCTTACCGTGGTGCGGATGGCAAGGCTCGCCTGTTCCGTCCGATTATGAATGCCCGTCGTACCAATGATTCCAACAAACGTCTTTGCATTCCGCAACTGCCGGAGGAAGATTTTGTGGAAGCGGTTGCCGCTGTAGTGAAAGTGGACGAAGATTGGATTCCGTCTGCTCCGGGCACGTCGTTGTATATTCGTCCGTTTATCATTGCCACCGACTCGTTCTTGGGCGTGGCTCCGTCCCAAACCTACAAATTCATTATCATCCTCTCTCCGTCCGGAGCTTACTATGCCAGCGGTCTTGAGCCGGTGGGCATTTGGATTGAAGATGACTATGTTCGTGCGGTTCGTGGCGGTATGGGCTTTGCCAAAACCGGCGGCAACTATGCGGCGTCTTTGGCGGCTCAGGTGAAAGCACACGATGACGGCTACTCCCAAGTGCTGTGGCTGGACGGTGTGGAACGCAAATATATTGAGGAAGTCGGTGCCATGAACATCTTCTTCAAAATCGACGGTAAAATCGTCACCCCGATGCTCAACGGTTCCATTCTCCCGGGTATTACCCGCAACTCGGTTATTGAGCTGTGCAAGAGCTGGGGCATGACGGTGGAAGAGCGTCTCGTGTCGGTGGAAGAGCTTTTGGAGGCTCAAAAAACCGGCAAACTGGAGGAGTGCTTCGGTTCCGGTACAGCGGCGGTTATCTCCCCGGTCGGCAAGCTGCGTTACAAGGACGATGTGATGACCATCAACGGCGGCGATATCGGCCCGGTCAGTCAGAAGCTGTATGATGCGATTACCGGCATCCAAGGCGGCACCGTTGAGGATCCGTTTGATTGGGTGAAGGTCATTTGAGTACATTGTATAAAGACTATCCGCTGTTCGGCGGCAGAAAGCCCAAACGGGTGACGCTGTTCGCCGGACACTACGGCTCCGGCAAGACCAATATTGCCGTGAATGTCGCATTGGCACTCAAAGAAAGTTGCCAACAAGTGGCGATTGCCGATTTGGATATCGTCAACCCGTATTTCCGCACAAAAGATGCGGAGGGCCTGTTGCAGGAGGCGGGAGTGCGGTTGATTGTGTCGCCTTATGCCAACTCCAACGTGGATGTGCCTGCTCTGCCCGCCGAAACCTATGCCATCTTGGACAACCCCGATTTGATGGCGATAGTGGACGTGGGCGGCGACGATCGGGGAGCGTTGGCTCTCGGACGATATGCCGAATCCATTGTCAACGAAAACGACTATGAGATGCTGTTTGTCATCAACAAGTTTCGCCCGCTTACCCAAACGGGGGCGGATGCGTTGGAAGTGATGCGAGAAATTGAGGATGCCGGAAAAATCAAATTTACCGGCATCGTCAACAACTCCAATTTGGGCGACGAAACGACCGCCGAGGATGTGCTGTCCTCGTTGGACTACGCCGCCGAGATTTCCGAAAAAACCGGACTTCCCCTTGTGATGACCACCGTAAAAGCGGAACTTCTGCCGGATCTGTCCGGCAAGATAGCGGATGTGTTTCCGTTGTCACTGTATGTAAAACAAGCGTGGACACGAGGCGTTTAAGGCGAGTCCAAGCTAAGAATAAGGAGGAATTCCCCATGGCAAAAGTCATATTTGACAAAGAACGCTGCAAGGGTTGCGGGCTGTGCGTCGGTGCTTGCCCGAAACATATTGTGGCACTCGCAGAAGATGTCATCAACGGTAAAGGATACCACCCGGCGGATTGTGTTAATCCCGCCGAGTGCATCGGTTGTGCTTTTTGTGCTACCATGTGCCCTGACTGTGTGATTACGGTTGAAAAGTAAGGAGGTTTTTGAAAATGGCCGATAAGGTTCTTATGAAGGGTAACGAAGCCCTGGCGGAAGCCGCAATTATGGCGGGTTGCCGTCACTATTTCGGTTACCCGATTACGCCCCAGACTGAGGTTGCGGCGTATATGTCTAAACGGATGCCCAAGGTGGACGGCGTGTTTTTGCAAGCGGAAAGCGAAATCGCCGCCATCAATATGGTGATTGGCGTTTCCTCTACCGGTAAACGTGTCATGACCAGTAGCTCGTCCCCCGGAATTTCGCTGAAAAGCGAGGGCTTGTCCTATTTGGCGGGTTGCGACCTGCCGGCGTTGGTGGTGAACGTCCAGCGTGGTGGCCCGGGTCTCGGCGGTATTCAGCCGTCCCAGTCGGATTATTTCCATGCCACTCGTGGTGCGGGTCACGGCGACTTCCACATGATTGTTCTTGCTCCCGACTCGGTGCAAGAAATGGTCAACTTGACCTTCAAAGGCTTCGATTTGGCGGATAAATATCGTATGACCGCTATGCTTTTGGCAGACGGTACGATGGGCCAGATGATGGAGCCGGTCTCCCTTGACCAGGGCGTTGTCAACACCTATGAAAAACCGTGGGCGTTGACCGGTACCAACTGTGAGCGTGAGCCCAACATTGTCAACTCTCTGCTTATGGACCCGGAGACGCTGGAGCGTTTGAATTTCGAGCGTTTTGAGCGTTATGCCCAAATTGAGCGTGACGAAGTCATGTACGAGGAGTACTTGATGGACGATGCGGAGTATTGTGTCGTGGCGTTCGGCGTTGCCGCCCGTGTATCTAAAAACGCTATTGACGAAGCTCGCAAAAAAGGAATTAAAGTGGGTATGATTCGCCCGATTACCTTGTGGCCGTTCCCGAAAGCGGTGCTCAACGCCGCCGCCGATAAGGTGAAAGCGTTCATCTCGGTGGAGCTGTCCATGGGTCAAATGGTGGAGGATGTGGAACTTGCCACTCGCTGCAAAAAACCGGTTCTGCTTTGCAACCGTGTGGGCGGTATGATTCCCACCACCAAAAACGTGTTGGATTCTATTGATAAAGCTGTAGAAATCGGAGGTGCTGAATAATGACTGTTTTTGAAAAACCGCAAGCGTTAACGGAAGCACCCTTGCACTATTGCCCGGGTTGCACCCACGGTATTATTCACCGCCTCGTGGCGGAAGCCATTGATGAACTGGGCATCCGTGGCCGCACTATCGGTGTTGCCTCTGTTGGTTGCTCGGTGTTCTCTTACAACTATTTTAACTGCGATATGGTACAAGCCGCTCACGGTCGTGCACCGGCGGTGGCTACCGGTGTGAAACGCTCTGACCCGAACAACATCGTGTTTACGTATCAGGGCGACGGTGACCTTGCCGCTATCGGTACGGCGGAAACGGTTCACTCGGCGGGTCGTCGTGAGAATATCACCGTTATTTTCGTCAACAACGCCATTTACGGTATGACCGGCGGTCAGATGGCACCGACCACTCTGCCGGGTCAGGTCACCCAGACCTCTCCGTATGGTCGTGACGTTACCAAAGTCGGTTATCCGATTAAAGTGTGCGAGCTTCTGTCCAACGTGGACGGTGCCGCCTACTTGGAGCGTGTGGCGGTCAACAATGTGCAGAATATTAAAAAAGCGAAAAAAGCCATTAAAAAGGCGTTCCAAAATCAGATTGAGGGCAAAGGCTTCTCGCTGATTGAGGTGGTATCCACCTGCCCGACCAACTGGGGTATGGCACCGGATAAAGCCCTTAACTGGCTTGAGGAGAATATGCTCCCCTATTATCCGCTTGGAGTGTACAAAGATATTACCGCAGAGGAGGAGAAATAAGATGCAAAAACAAATTCTTATCACCGGTTTCGGTGGTCAAGGTATTCTGTTCTCCGGCAAATTCCTCGCCTATGACGGTTTGCTGAAAGGCAAGGAGCTTTCCTGGCTTCCGTCCTACGGTCCGGAAATGCGTGGTGGCACGGCGAACTGCTCGGTTATCCTGAGCGACGAGCCGGTGGGCTCGCCCATTGTGCTTAATCCGGACATCCTCATTTCGATGAACGTCCCGTCCCTCGACAAATACGAGAACGAGACGGTGGCGGGCGGTCAGATTTTCTATGACAGCTCCCTTATCGACCGTGAGGTTACTCGCAAGGATGTGGAGGTGTATCCCATCCCCGCCACGCAAATGGCGTCGGATGAAAACCTGCCGGGTCTTGCCAATATGATTCTCATTGGCCACGTGATGGCGAAAACCGGTCTATTGTCCTTGGAGGATGCGGATGTGGTGCTTGCCAAAATGGTGCCCGCCAAGAAGCAACAGATGATTGCTTTGAACAAAAAAGCGTTGGAGCTGGGCTTCAACTACTAATTCCCCGTTAGACTAAGGAGGTGTCCTTATGACAGAACAACTGAAAGAGATTGGCCAGCGGTTGATGGCACTGCGTGATGTCTGCGAACTGACTCCCGAACAAGCGGCGGAGAAGCTGGAGATTACCACCGAGGAATACATTGCCTATGAAAAAGGCGAGTTGGATTTCTCGTTTAGTTTCCTTTATAATGCGGCGTCGTTATTCGGGGTGGATGTGTTGGATATTCTGAGCGGTGAGTCGCCGAAATTGTCTATGTGTACCGTGGTGAAAGCGGGCAAAGGCTATGCAGTTACCCGAAACAAGGACTACGATTACAAGCATCTGGCACTCACCTTCCGTGGAAAAAAGGCCGAACCCCTTCTTGTAACGGTGAAGCCGGACGCCAAGGAACCCCATCTCAACAGCCATGACGGGCAGGAGTTTAACTACCTGCTTTCCGGTGAAATGCGGTTTTTCTTAGGGGACACCGTTTACGATTTAACCGAAGGGGACAGTGTCTATTTTGACTCGTCCCTGCCGCACGCAATGCAGGTGCTTGGCGATAAACCCGCCAAGTTCCTGGCTGTTGTGCTCAAATGATTTCGCACACGTTTTAGGAGTAGACTATGGCTATTTACGAAAAATTTATCGGTCGTTCCCGTGACTCGTTTACGAGCTACGAGGATCTGCATAAAAATTATCATATCACCTGTCCTGACGGGTTCAACTTTGCCTATGACGTAATGGATGTGTTGGCGGAAGAAAAGCCGGACAAGCGTGCGATGGTTTGGGTTTCTAATGAGTTCGAGGAACGAATTTACACGTTTGCCGACATAAAACGTGAATCGGACCGTGCGGCACGTTATCTGTATGAAAAAGGTATCCGTAAGGGCGACCGTGTGTTGATGGTGCTGAAACGCAGCTATTGGTTCTGGTTTTTGCTTCTCGGAATGCATAAGCTCGGTGCCATATTGGTGCCTGCCACGAATATGCTGATGGCGAAGGATTATATCTATCGCTGTAATGCGGCGAAGGTCAAGGCGGTCATCATCACCGCTGACGGTGATTGCACCGACTATTTTGACCAGGGCGAGGGCAAGTACGATACGGTGGAAATGAAATTTGTCACCAAAGGCAAGCAAATTCCCGGTTGGATTGACTTTGAGACAGAAATCGCCGATGTGCCCGCCGAATGGGAAAAACCGCAAGGCGATGACTATGCCGGTGGCACCGATACCTCTATGATTGCGTTTACCTCCGGCACGACCGGCTATCCGAAAATCATCACCCACGATTTCCGCTATCCGCTCGGTCATATTGCTACCGGTGTGTTTTGGCACCGTGTGGTGGACGGCGGCCTGCATTTTACCGTGTCTGATTCCGGCTGGATGAAGTGTTTCTGGGGCAAAATGTACGGGCAATGGATGGGCGAAACCGCTCTTCTTGTCTATGATTTTGACAAGTTTAACGGCGACAACATTCTGCATATGTTGGAAAAATACAAGGTGACCACGTTCTGCGTGCCGCCGACGATGTATCGTATGATTTTGCAGTCCGACGTGTCGAAGTACGATTTGTCTGCTCTTACACATTGTTGTACCGCCGGCGAGGCTCTCAATCCGGAGATTTTCAACAAGTGGTATGAGGCGACCGGACTCAAAATTTACGAAGGTTTCGGCCAAAGTGAAACGCCGGTATGTATCGCCACCTTTGCTCCGTTTATGGAGCCGGTGCCGGGTGCTCTCGGACTTCCGTCTCCCGGTTTTGATGTACATATCCTCGATGCAGAGGATGAACAGGCCCAGCGGGGTACGGTTGGTGAAATCTGCGTCCGTGCAAAGAGTATTGAAAGTCGCCCGTTGGGTCTTCTTTCCAGCTATAACGAGAATGAAGAAGAGACCGCTCAGGCGTATCGCAACGGGTTTTATCACACCGGCGACCGTGCCTATCGGGATGAACACGGGATGTTCCGCTTTGTCGGTCGTGGAGACGATGTGATTAAGTCCTCCGGTTACCGTATCGGCCCGTTCGAGATTGAAAGCGTGCTCATGGAGCATGATGCCGTGGCGGAGGTTGCGGTGACCGGTGTTCCGGACCCCGACGGGATTCGTGGATTTCTTGTGAAAGCGACCATTGTGCTCGCAAAAGGGTATGAGGGCAGTCCCGAGCTTGTGAAAGAACTGCAAACGTATGTCAAGGTGAATACCGCTCCGTACAAATATCCCCGTATCGTGGTGTTTACGGATGCGTTGCCCAAGACGTTCAGCGGTAAAATTCAGCGTGCCGTTATTCGTGACCGTGATATGCAGGCGTGGATTGAGTCGCAAAAGCAACAATAAGAAAAGGTATAGTATATACAAAAGAGCAGTGCGTGGCACTGCTCTTTTTTTACGCTGTGGGATTACGAAAAAGGGGCGATGTGGTCATCGCCCCCTACAAAAAATTCGGGTTTGAGAAGCCGATTTTTCTTACACGAGGGGGCGATTGCACATCGAAAGTGAGAGGAAATCTACAAAAAGGCGGCAAAAACCGTCATATTATTGTGCAAAAGCACCAAAAATGATACTCAAAAATTGAATTTTTTGCACGAATTTACAAAAACTCACTTTTTGAGTATTGACAATTACTCAAAAAGTGAGTACAATGTACGTACACCAAGCGAGGGACCAACTCACCCACCGTTTGGCAAAAACAACTCATAATTGAAAAGGAGAAATGTCTTATGAAAAAGATGAACAAAAAAGGCTTTACCTTGATGGAAATGTTGATCGTTATCGCCATCATCGCCATCTTGATTGCCATCGCCATCCCGACCTTCACCGCCGCTTTGGAGAAATCCCGTCAAAAGACGGACCTCGCCAACGCCCGTGCGTTGAAATCCCTCGTCGTTGCCCAGTACATGGCTGGTGAGGAAGACGATGATGTCTATTCCACCATTGCTGCTTTGACCTCTGGTTCTGCTGATTTCTATCTGCACAAAAACGGCCAAGAGCTGCAGCTTACTTCTGACAGCAACTCGATGAAGATTACTGCGAAATGGGACGGCGAGTCCTATGGTGATTACATCAAATGCTCTTTCGACAGCACCTGCAAAATGACCTCTTCTGAGCCGAAACTGACTGGTGAGTCCTAATTTAGGAATTAACTGAACACATCTAAATAGTGAACTCCGCGGGAGGGGATGAGAGTTGCATCCTCTCCCGCATTCTCTAAATTTTTGAAAGGGGAGTAATGACTTATGAAAAAGATGAACAAAAAAGGCTTTACCTTGATGGAAATGCTCATCGTTATTGCGATTATCGCCATCTTGATTGCCATCGCCATCCCGACCTTTACCGCCGCTTTGGAGAAATCCCGTCAAAAGACGGACCTCGCCAACGCCCGTGCGTTGAAATCCCTCGTCGTTGCCCAGTATATGGCGGGTGACGAAGACAAACCGGACATCCCGGTGGACGTTCTTTCGGCGTTCGCAGGTAAAGGTGAGTCCGATACCGTTACGTTCTATCTGAACAAAAACGGCCAGGAGCTGACCGAGACTGACAGCGAAAAAATGAAAGTCGCCGCCAAATGGGACGGCAAATACGGCACCAATGCGGTTATTTCCTGCACCTTTAACGGCACTTGCAAAATGACTGCTTCTGTTCCGGAACTGACTTCTGCTTCCTAATTACAGAAACAAGTAACTAAATAGTGAACTTCGGGCGGGAGATGAGAGTTGCATCTCCCGCCCATCTTTTTTTGCTAAAAAAAGCCCTGTAAGGAACGCTACGGCGTTCGCTTTACAGGGCTTTGTACGTTATGCGGTTTTTGGATTACACGTTAAAGCGGAACAGCACTACGTCGCCGTCTTGCATCACGTATTCCTTGCCCTCCGAGCGGACAAGACCCTTTTCTTTGGCGGCGGTCAACGAGCCACACGCCATTAAATCGGTGTAAGAGACCACTTCGGCACGGATGAACCCCCGTTCGAAGTCGGTGTGGATTTTTCCGGCGGCCTGCGGTGCTTTGGTGCCGTTGGTAATTGTCCAGGCACGCACCTCCGGCTGTCCGGCGGTTAAGTAGGAAATCAGTCCAAGCAGACGATAGCTCGCACGGATGAGGCGGTCAAGGCCGGAGCTATCCAGCCCCAGCTCCGAGAGGAACATCTGCTTTTCGTCTTCTTCCATACCGGAAACCTCTTCTTCCAATGCGGCACAAATGGGAAGTACCTCGGCACTGGTTCCGGCAATTTCTTTGACACGGTTCACAAGGACGTTGTTCTCAATGCCGTCGGTAAAGGCGGCTTCGTCCACATTGGCGGCATAAATGACCGGCTTCGATGTGAGCAGAGAAACGGTGTGCATGATGGCCTGCTCGTCATCGGACATCTCGACCGAACGGGCGGGCTTGCCCTCCTCCAGGGCGGCCTTTACTCGTTTGTAGAGGTCTAATTCTTTTTGGAGAGATTTATCGCCTTTCAACGCTTTCGTTGTGCGGTCAATGCGACGGTCAAGGGTTTCCATATCCGCAAAAATCAGTTCCAAATCAATGGTCTCGATGTCACGGGCGGGGTCGACGCTTCCGTCCACATGGACGATATCGTCGTTCTCAAAACAGCGAACGACGTGAACAATGGCGTCCACCTCACGAATGTTGGCAAGGAACTTGTTGCCGAGACCCTCGCCACGGCTCGCTCCTTTAACGAGGCCGGCAATATCCACAAATTCGATAACCGCCGGAGTGACCTTGACGGGGTTATACATTTCCTCTAATTTTTTCAGGCGTTCATCCGGCACCGCCACGACACCTACATTCGGTTCAATGGTGCAAAACGGATAGTTGGCACTTTGGGCACCGGCGTTGGTGATGGCGTTAAACAGAGTGGATTTGCCGACGTTGGGCAATCCGACAATACCTAATTTCACAAAAAAGACCTCCTAAAACGGGTTATTCGGCGGCGGAGTCGTTAGCACCGCAGCATTTCTTGTATTTTTTGCCGCTACCGCAGGGGCAGGGGTCGTTACGTCCTACTTGCTGTTTAGCGGTTTTGCGAACCGGTTGTTTTTTGGTGGTGCCGTCGCCGGAGGTGGCGGTGGGTTTCATCACCTGCTCTCGTTTCGGTTCGTTTTCTTGGGACCGAAGTTCAACGGTCAGCATAACACGGGCAGTTTCCTCACGGATAGCGGCCACCATTTCGTCGAACATATCAAAGCCCTCGATGCGGTACATAACGACGGGGTCGTGTTGACCGTACGCCCGCAGATAGATACCGTTACGTAGCTCGTCCATATTGTCGATATGGTCCATCCAGTGGTTGTCCACGGTGCGTAAAAGCACGACGTTTTCGAGCTCACGCATAATTTTTTCGCCGTAGCGTGCTTCTTTATCCTCATAAATTTTATGGGCACGCTCGGTGAGGGTGGATTCGATATCTTCCGGCTCGGCATCCTCCAGCTGTTGGGCGGTGTATTGGAAGTCGTTGTCGCCCGCAAGCCAGCCACGGTAGTATTCACGGAGTGCCGCCAAATTCCAGTCATCATGAGGGACGTTGTTCGGGGCAAACTGTGCAACGGTGCCGGAGATGGATTCGTCAATCATATTCAAAATCGAGTCACGGACGCTTTCGCCGGTAAGCACTTGGTCACGCTGAGAGTAGATAATCTCACGCTGTTTGTTCATGACGTCATCGTACTGAAGCACGTTCTTACGAATGCCGAAGTTGCGTTCCTCCACTCGTTTTTGGGCGTTTTCAATGGCGTTCGAGAGGATTTTGTTTTCCATAGGCATATCCTCGGGAACGTTTAAGGTGTCCATAATGGTATACATCCGCTCGCCGCCGAACAGACGCATCAAATCATCTTCCATAGAGAGGAAGAACTGGGAGGCACCGGGGTCGCCTTGACGACCGGAACGACCACGAAGCTGGTTGTCGATGCGGCGGGATTCGTGGCGTTCGGTGCCGAGAATGAACAGACCGCCTGCGTTGCGGACTTTTTCTGCCTCCGGCTCGATTTCCTCTTTATATTTGGCTTCGAGGGTGCGGAAGGTTTCCCGTGCGTTCAAAATTTCCTCGTCGGTGGTGTCGCCGAAGTTGGTGGATTCCACAATAAGCTCCTCTGCCAGACCCATACGACGCATTTCGGAGGTGGCGAGGAACTCGGCGTTACCGCCCAGTTTAATATCTGTACCACGACCGGCCATGTTAGTGGCGATGGTGACGGCACCGAAGTGACCGGCTTGGGCGACGATTTCCGCCTCTCGTTCGTGCTGTTTGGCGTTTAATACCTCGTGTTTGATGCCACGACGGGACAGCATTTTGGAGAGTAATTCGGATTTTTCAATGGATACCGTGCCCACGAGCACCGGCTGGCCTTTTTCGTGGCAAGCGGCGATTTGGTCGATAACGGCATTGAATTTTGCGTTTTCGGTCTTATAAATGGAGTCGGGCAAATCGAAGCGGATAACCGGTTTGTTGGTGGGGATTTCCACAACGTCCAGATGATAAATCTGGTCGAACTCGGCGGCTTCGGTTTGGGCAGTACCGGTCATACCGGACAATTTCTTATACAGACGGAAGTAGTTTTGGAAGGTGATGGTGGCAAGCGTGCGGGATTCCCGCATCACTTCCACGTGCTCTTTTGCCTCAATGGCTTGGTGGAGTCCTTCATTGTAGCGACGACCGAGCATGAGACGGCCGGTAAATTCGTCTACAATAATGACCTCGTTGTCTTTCACCACATAGTCGACGTCCCGTTTCATAACGCCACGAGCCTTGATAGCTTGATTGATATGGTGGAGCAAGGTGGTGTTTTCCGGGTCCATCAGGTTTTCTACATTAAAGTATTTTTCAGCCTTGTGCACACCGTCTTGCGTGAGGGTGGCGGTTTTGGCTTTTTCATCAACAATGTAGTCGCCGTCCAGTACGTCCTGATCTTCTTTGTCGTTCATCTCTTTGATTTTGATGAGCTTTAAGGTTTGGGCGAACGCATCTGCCCGAGCGTACAGGTCAGAGGATTTGTCGCCTTGACCGGAAATGATGAGCGGGGTACGGGCTTCGTCGATTAAAATAGAGTCCACCTCGTCTACAATGGCAAAGGCGTGGCCTCGTTGCACCTTGTCGGTGGCGTAGACCACCATGTTGTCACGCAGATAGTCAAAACCGAATTCGTTGTTGGTGCCGTAGGTGATGTCGGCGGCATAAGCGGCACGGCGTTCATCCTTTTGCATATCGTGGATAATAAGACCCACGGACAGACCGAGATAGCGGAACACTTTGCCCATCCATTCGCTGTCACGGCGTGCCAGGTATTCGTTGACGGTGACCACGTGGACACCTTCGCCGGTTAAAGCGTTTAAGTAAGCGGGTAAAATTAAGGTTTGAGTTTTGCCCTCGCCGGTTTTCATTTCGGCAATGCGGCCGCCGTGTAGCACGATGCCGCCCAAAATCTGTACCGGGAAGTGGGGTGTGCCGAGCACACGGTCGGTGGCTTCACGGCAAGTGGCGAACGCTTCAGGCAAAATATCGTCCAGTGTTTCGCCGGCGGCAAGCCGTTCACGGAACTTTGCGGTTTGACCTTTTAACGTCTCCTCGTCCATGGCTTTATAGGTAGACTCCAACGCCAGCACCTTGTCACAAAGGGGCTGGATACGTTTGATTTCTCGTTTGGAATAATCGCCGAATAAGGCGGAAAGCAAACTCATAGTGTTCATCCTTTCATTGTGGGGAAAAGCAAAAATGCCTATACAAATACATAGTATAACATATTTCTTTTCTGTTTTCCATAGGTTTTTGAAAAAAAGCCCGTTGCACCTGCGGTTTTTTTGTGGTATGATGAGAAAAACGAAAAAACCCGTCTTGTCTCCCTTTGACGTGTGGGCCAAGATGGAGTGTCGTCGGCTTGGATTGGATTTGAAAAGGATTGGAAAGGAGGCGGGACAATGAATATCGGGAATGTGGAAATCACGGGAAAAGCGGCGTTGGCACCGATGGCGGGTGTGGCGGACAGAGCGTTTCGTCTGCTGTGCCGGGAATACGGTGCGGCGTTTACAGTCAGCGAGATGGTTAGTGCAAAAGGGCTGTGCTACGGTGACACAAAAAGCCGTGAATTGCTGGTACTGGATGAGAAAGAACGCCCCGCCGCCATCCAACTGTTTGGAGATGACCCCGCCATTCTATATGAGGCGGCACAAATGGCGGTCGAGGTGGCACACCCCGACTGGATAGATATCAATATGGGCTGTCCTGCCCCGAAAATTGCCGGCAACCATTGCGGCAGTGCCTTGATGCGGGATCCTGCTCTTTGCGGTAAGCTTGTAAAAGCAGTGACCGAGGCAGTCAACGTGCCGGTGACCGCCAAAATGCGGCTCGGCTATGCAAAGGATGAGAAAAATGCGGTGACCGTTGCGAGAGAATGTGAGCAAAACGGTGCGGCGGCAGTAACGATTCATGCCCGCACCCGTGACCAAATGTACGCTCCGCCGGTGGATTGGGCGGGCATACGAGAGGTGAAAGAGGCGTTGTCTGTTCCCGTCATCGGTAACGGCGACGTGTATGATGCTCGAGCGGCGGCGGCTATGTATGAACAGACCGGGTGCGACCTTGTGATGGTAGGACGTGGGGCACTGGGGGCACCGTGGGTATTTGCCGAGATCAATGCCTATTTGGAAAACGAACGGTGGTTGCTCCAAAAACCGGTAGCACAGCGTATGGCGGTTTTGTATCGCCAAGCGGAAATGACCGCCGCATTCAAGGGCGAAAAAGTGGCACTTTTGCAAATTCGCAAACACGCCGCATGGTATATGCGTGGATTGCGAGGAGCGGCAGAGTTCCGCCGCAAAGCGGGGGAAATCCACACGCTTTCCGACTTAGAGACCCTTTGTGCTTTTGTGGTAAAGGAAAATGCTGACTGTCCGCTTCCTACCGGATTTACGCCTCCGGAGATATAATCGAATAATTCCTACAAGACAATCCGTCTTTTTTGCCTTCCTCCTGCATAGGGTTATAGCAGGACAAAAAGGGAGGACGAAAAGATGGATTGTTTGTTTTTGCCCGAGGGAATTCGGGTGGATTATTATGAAAACATCAAAGCAATTGGGTCACAAGAAAGCTTACGAGAAGCCATGGAGCAAGAACGCATCTTAGAGGCAAGGGCGATTTTGTGCGATGCCCAGCATAATTTGCACGTCGATTTATCGGCGGCGGGAATACGGGGGATTATCCCCCGTCAAGAGGGAGCTCTCGGTATTGCGGAGGGCTCTACACGGGATATTGCGTTGATTGCACGAGTGTCAAAAGCGGTGAGCTTTGTCGTGACCGAGTTTCGGGAAACAGAGGAGGGGACAGTGGCGATTCTATCTCGCCGCCGTGCTCAGGAACGGTGTCGGCAAGAGTATTTAGAAACGCTGTCTCCCGGCGATATTATCCCTGCAAAGGTTACACGGTTAGAAAGCTTCGGGGCGTTTTGCGACGTCGGGTGTGGACTTGCGGCATTGCTCCCGATTGCTTCGTTGTCGGTGAGCCGTATTGCTCATCCCTCTGACCGACTATATGTGGGACAGGATATTCCGGCGGTGGTGACCTCTACCGAAAACGGGCGAATTACGCTGTCCCAACGGGAATTGTTCGGTACATGGGAGGAAAATGCCCGCCTGTTTGCCCAGGGAGAGACGGTGGCGGGCATTGTTCGTTCGGTCGAACCGTACGGCGTTTTTGTGGAGCTTACACCGAATTTGGCAGGGCTTGCCGAGCCGCATGAGGGCGTGAAAGTGGGGCAGGCGGCAGGTGTGTTTATCAAAAACATTTTGCCGGAGAAGATGAAGGTGAAGCTGGTGATTATCGACAGCCATTTCACGCTTCCTCATCGCCCGAATCCCCGCTATTTTCTTACTGAGGGGCACATTGACCGTTTTGAGTATTCACCGCCCACCTGCCCCAAACGTATCGTCAGCGATTTTACATAGGGCGGTCGGTGGTCGTGTTGGGGAAATTAGAAGGGACGTTGTGGGCAACGTCTCCTACGAAAGGATTGCATCTTGGCTCCTTCTGACGAGGGGGTTGTCGAGCGATAGCGAGACTGAGGGGAGAGAAAAGCCGAAAGTATTATCAAAACCCATCTCTCCCACTGCCTTTTGAACAGCGATAAAACCCCTTCGGATGGTTATTCCGTCCGAGGGGTTTACTTTTTTTGTGGGATATGGTACACTAACTACGTATGAGACAAAAAGGAGGGGACGCCGTGTATTACGCTCCGACGCCTTACGATTATGCTAAGGGAGAGAGAAAAGCCATTCACTCGAATGCCAATCGGGTGGGTGCTGTTTTGCTGCTTACGGTGGGATTACAGCTTGTGGCGGTGTTTGCCGATGTGCTTCTTGGAATAGTGTTTTACCGTGAAGCCGCCTTGTCTCTTGTGTTAGAGAAAAACAACCTTGTGGACTATATGTGGCTTACGCTTGGGGAATATTTGTTTTATATGGGTGTGCCGGTGTTTGTCGGGTGGCTTTTGTTGCGAAAACGAGGTGTTCGCCTTATGCCCCGTGAAAAAACCGATGGTTCATTTGGTGTGGGGCTGTTGTTGCTTTGCACCGGCATGATGGTGATTGCCAACATTATCGGTTCGTATATTTTGACGGCTTTTGAAGCAGTGGGAATTTCGCCGCTGGACATTCCCGAAACGCAGGACGGCACCGTGACCGTTATGCTTTTGAATGTGTTGACGGTTGGAATTGCCCCCGCTATTTTAGAGGAGCTGTTGTTCCGTGGTGTGGTTTTGCAAGGGTTGCGACCTGCCGGTGACGGGGTGGCACTGACCTTTTCGGCGTTGATGTTCGGTCTTATGCACGGGACGCTGTATCAAATCCCCTTTGCGTTTATTTTGGGACTTGTGTTTGGCTATATCGTCCTCAAAACCGGAAATATTCTGTGGTCAATGGGGTTACACGCCATCAACAACGTGTTGGCGGTTTTAATGGAGTATTGGCTGTGGGATTTAACCGACGAGCAATCGGCAAAATGGTATTTACTGTTTTTTGTCGTCGAGTCGTTACTGGGGATTATCGGTGCGGCGGTTTTGATGACAAGCAGCCACCCTCGTGTGTTGCCGATTGGCGACCGCATCAGCAGTTGGTTGACCTTAAAACAGCGTCGTCGAGCGGTGTATTCTGCCGGTACGGTGATTGCGTTTGTTGTGGTGATGCTGTTGGTGACGGTGAGCAGTATACAGTTTAACGACGTTTCTCTTCCGGACAACGAATCGAGTGATATCGGTTCGTCGCTGGCGGGCGATGAAGAACAGCAATCGGCACGAGTGTTCATGGAGGTTGTGCGATGAACGAAACCTTTATGAACGAGGCGTTGGCACTGGCACGGGAAGCCGCCGCCGAGGGCGAGGTGCCGGTTGGTGCGGTTATTGTGAAAGGCGATCGCATTGTGGGGCGTGGACGCAACCGTCGGGAAATCGGAAAAAATGCGTTGGCACACGCCGAAATAGAAGCCATCAACGAGGCGTGCCGTACGCTTGGCGGTTGGCGATTGTTCGGTTGCGATTTGTATGTGACGTTAGAGCCCTGCCCGATGTGTGCGGGGGCGATTATCAACGCTCGCCTTGACCGGGTGTTTTACGGTGCAAGTGACCCGAAAGCGGGTTCTTGCGGCAGTGTGGTGGATTTGTTTGCGTATCCCTATAACCACCATCCGGAATGTGTGGCGGGAATACTGGAAGCGGAATGCGGGGCGGAATTGTCTGTGTTTTTTTCCCGTTTGCGTGAAAAGCGAAAGGGGGAGGCGTGATGCCGGCGTTAACCGATGCGGGATATATCCGCTCTGTTTTATCGAAGCATGGATTCCATTTTTCCAAAGGGCTCGGACAGAATTTTCTCATCAACCCCTCGGTTTGCCCACGAATGGCAGAGGCGTGCGAATTGGATAAAACCTGTGCCGCTTTGGAAATCGGCCCCGGTTTTGGAGTTTTAACCAAAGAACTTGCCGAGCGAGCGGGGCAAGTGATTGCCCTCGAGGTGGATGACCGACTGCCGGCGGTGCTTTCGGAAACGCTTGCCGATTACGACAATGTGGAGCTTGTAATGCAGGATGTGCTGAAAGCCGATTTGCCGTCACTGCTTGCGGAAAAATGTGGCGACAAAACCGTGGCTGTGTGTGCCAATCTGCCGTATTATATCACCTCGCCGGTGATTATGTGTTTGCTGGAACAGCGGTTGCCCGTTTCCTGTATCACCGTTATGGTGCAAAAGGAAGCCGCCCAACGGCTTTGTGCCAAACCGGGCACTCGGGAGTGTGGTGCGGTGAGCCTTGCGGTGCAATATTATGCCGAGGCGGAGACCTTGTTTTCGGTGTCACGAGGGAGTTTTATGCCTGCTCCCAACGTGGATAGTGCGGTGATTCGGCTTTTACCGAAAAAGGAATTGCCGCTTTCCGGCGTTGCGGAAAAACGCTTGTTTGCTCTCATCAAAGCGGCGTTTGGCAAGCGGCGTAAAACCCTGCAAAATGCGTTGCAGGATACGGGGCTTTCCCGTGAGCAGGTTACCGAAATGCTTTTGGCTTGCGACATTCCCGTAACGGCACGGGCGGAGCAGTTGACGCTTATGCAGTTTATCGAGCTCGCCAAAACGTATCCCGAACCGTAAAAATTTGTCAAAACGGACAAAAATTTTGCCGCTTGCGGCGGAATTTTTATTTTCTCTTGCCAAATAAAAAGAAAGCGTGTATTCTAAGGGTAGTATCCCAATGAAAAATTAGGAGGAAACAGAAATGCAGGTTTATGGTCTGAACATTGAACTGAAAAACATTCCGTCCCTGGATAAAGGGTATATTCCGATGGCGGCGTTCTGCCGTGCTTTCGAGAAATCGGCGGCAAACGGCAAGGACATCGTTATTGCGGTGGAGAGAAGCCGTGGTTGCATCTCCCGCCGTGCTTGCAAAATCCACGGTACTCCCGAGATGGAGCAGGCGGATAAAGTGTACGTCGAGCGTACGGTGAAAATGCTGTTGTGGGCTTACGGCGGCTTCAAAATCTACATCTGCGGCGACGACAATATGGGTAAATACATTGCGGACACCTACTGCCTTGGCGGGGAGCGTGATTTCGACGCCGACTTTATGGCGAACGTTTATGAGCGTCCGTTCGAAGTCGTGTCCCTGCCTCTTGCGGAGGCTCCCGCCGAGAAATCCGGTGCCCAAGCGGTGGGTAACCACTGGGAAGGCTGCCGTATCGGTTTTGATGCCGGCGGCTCTGATCGCAAAGTGTCTGCGGTTGTGGATGGCGAGTCCATTTACTCCGAAGAAGTCGTGTGGTTCCCGAAAACCACCGAGGACCCGGATTACCACTTCCAAGGCATCCTTGATGCTATGAAAACGGCGGCTTCCAAAATGCCTCGTGTGGACGCTATCGGCGTCTCCTCTGCCGGTATTTATGTGGACAACCGTGCGATGGTCGCTTCCCTCTTCCTGAAAGTGCCGAAAGACCAGTTTGACAAGAAAGTTAAAGACATCTATATCCGTGCCGCTAAAGAAATCGGCGATGTGCCGCTGCAGGTTGCCAACGACGGCGACGTGACCGCTCTTGCCGGTGCGATGAGCCTTAACTCCAACGAAATCCTCGGTATCGCTATGGGCACGTCCGAAGCGGTCGGCTACGTCGATCCGGACGGCAACATCACCGGTTGGCTCAACGAGCTGGCGTTTGCTCCGGTCGACCTGCAAGACGATGCGATGGTGGACGAGTGGTCCGGCGATAAGGGCTGCGGCGTGAAATACTTCTCGCAGGACAGCGTCATCAAACTGGCACCCCGTGCCGGCATCGAGCTGGACGAGAAACTGTCCCCCGCTGAGAAATTGAAAGTGGTGCAAGGCGAGATGAACAACGGCAGTGAGGCTGCCCGTGAGATTTACCGTTCCATCGGTACGTATCTCGGCCATGCTCTTGCCTACTACAATATGTACTACTCCATCAAACACGTGTTGTTGCTCGGTCGTGTGATGTCCGGTGAGGGCGGCGACCTCGTTATCGAGGAAGCTCGCCGTGTGCTCGCTGACGAGTATCCGGATATCCAGGGCATCGAGCTCAACCTGCCGGACGAGAAATTCCGCCGTGTCGGTCAATCCGCCGCCGCCGCTTCTCTCCCGCAAATCGGCTAATCGAAAAGACAAAAATCCCGCAGTCATTGACTGCGTGATTTTTTTACTGTTTTGCGACGGTTTTGAGGAGCTTTTGCAAAAGCTCGGACAAGGGCAGGATGAGCAGGCCTGCAAAGAGATTGCCGATGGCGTGGGTGACGTCAAAGGGGAGTCCCGCCGCAATCCACGTGAGGGTTTGCTCAAAATTCAGGTGGAAAAAGAGTGCTTGTGCCGGGGCAAACAGCGTGCCGAAGGCAAGTCCGTGCAAGGCACAGACAAGCGGATAGACAACGCAAGCTGCCGACTTTGGCATTTGCTTTGGCAAGAGCATGGTGACGCCCCACAGCACCGTCCATACATAGAGGTAGGGAATCCACCAGGTTGTGAAGCCGCCGAACACCCCTTCGAGCAGGACGTAAAGATACAGCGGGATAAGGGCTTTTTTGCGAAATACCAGCGTAAGGGCCATCACAAACGTCCCGATAAGATGAATATTGGGCAGTGCCGCCATCGCCACTTTTGAGGCATACATCAGTGCCCCGAACATGGCGAACAGTGCCATTTCCCATACCGAAAGCGGCGGCGTTTTCGGTTTATGTTGCGTAGATGAGTTCATACTGTTCGCCATCCTTAATGGGAGTGGTATCCACACCGGTCGAAAGCATCGTACCGTCTTTGTACAGCGACCAGAAATGACCGTCTTTGTCGTAGTTGGCCTCAATGCCGTTGACGAATTTGACATACAGGCCGTAGTCGCTTTTGTCGCCGGCGATGAGGTTGTGTTCGAGCAGAGCATCGCCCAGTGTGGTTTTGTCGGTTTTGAGGGTGAACGTCACTGTTTTATCCTCGGCTTGCACCTTTACAAAAACGGCGGTGTTGCCGTCGCCGAGGGTTTGGTCCTCTTGGTAGGTGGCGGTTTGCCACAGCAGAGATGCGGCGGTTTTTGTGACGGTAGGAGTGTCGGAGGGAGCAACGGACGGTTCCTCGGCGGCACAGGCGGCACAAAGAAGTGCTGCGATAACGAGAACGAGCAGGAGAAGAGTTTTTGCGAGAGGTTTCATTTTTGGGTCCATCCTTTCTGTTTTTCAAAAAAAGGATAAAAGTAAAGCACCCTCCGGTGAGGGTGCTCATTTTCGAAAACAGATATGGAATACCTGCGGTGTTGATTCTCCCCACGTTGCCCGAGAGCTCTTTACAAATTCACCGACCGATAAGCATTCCGACTTGACGTTTTGAAAAAACGAGTTACGGTAATGGCTGTTGCTGCGGACTTTCACCGCAATTCCCTTATCTCCTCTTGCACCGAGGTGCGTTCAGCTCCCCAAAAAAACGGGGTGGACGGCGTTTATTCTTTTTTTCGCCTTGTAGTATACTCCGCAATCCATCATTTGTCAAGAAAAAGCAAAGACTTTTTGTATACATTTTCGAACGATATTTCAAAAAAGTCAAATCGGTGCGAGAAATGTATTGACTTTGTATAACAAGCGGTTTATAATACAAATACGAATATGCAAAATGCAGACCCGTATCTATTAGGAAAGGGGAAACACCATTATGATGAAATGTATAAAAAATCTTGTTTGCATCTGTGCGTCTTGTGCACTGATTTTTAGTGGCGTTTTGAGTTTGTCTGTCTGTGCAAACTCGATTGAAAACCCGGTTACGCTGTATGCCGCCGACTCCTATATCGCTGACGGTGACGATTATGTTGCTGTTCCGATTAGGGTTGAGGACAACGAGGAGGGCTTCTTCTCGGTCGTGTTCGACATTATGTATAACCCCCAAATCATGACGTACAAAACCTGTGTGTCTAAGGATTTCATTGTCACCGAGGGTGGAGAGTACGATAACTCCTTGTCCTCTCGGGGAATGACGCTTGTTGCGGAATACAAAAAGATTGCGAACTACAAAAAACAGAATTCGGATATTCTGTACCTTGTCTTTTCGATCAACGAGAATCTCCCGTACACGGGCTTTACGCCGGTGCAGGTGATTGAGCCGATTGTCGGTGTTGGAAACACGGGCAACGGATTGCATGACGACTGCGACGTTATTTTCACCAGCGGCGAATGCGGCGGTTTGGCGTATTGTATCGTTGGCGATGCGAACGACGATTCCGTGGTCAACTTGAAAGACGTGCTCATGCTGAGAAAGGTCGTTGCGGATTTTGACAACCTTTCCTATTCGTTCCGAGCGAGCGATATGGACAACAGCTTGGGCGTTGATATGAAAGACGTGCTTATGCTGAGATCGCAAATTGCAACGTCCGTCTAAGATGTAAAAACGAAAAAACCGCCCGAAGATTTCGGGCGGTTTTTTATTTAGATACATTCGATTTTGCCGTTTCGCATTCGCAAATGTGTGGCATCGAGCCGCTTAATGTCTTGCTCGTCGTGGGTAATAACAAAGACGGGCTTTTCCTTGGCGATGGTTCGCAGCTGGGCGGCGACCGTCTCGATTCGGTCATCGTCGAGACCGGCAAAAGGCTCATCCAAAAGCAGAGCATCTGATTTTGGCAAGGCGAGGGCTCGGGCAAGGGCAACCCGTCGGCACTGTCCACCGGAAAGCTCAGAGGGCAAACGGGATTGTTCCTCGTCGAAAAGCCCCATGGCATCCAGTGCGGTTTTGGCGTGCGTGGTGGCATCGGGAATGTCTCCCAAGGGAAGCGTTACGTTTTGCAGTGCGGTTTTCCACGGGAGCAGGCGGTTTTCCTGAAACACCACGGCGGGGCGGTGGGGCAAGTCGGTTATCTCACCGGCTTGCGGGGTTTCAAGCTTGCACAAAATGCGAAGAAGCGTTGTTTTGCCGCAACCGGATTCACCGGTCAGGCAGGTGACACCGGTCGCAGGCAGGTCAAACGACACGTTAAACAAAATCGGTTTTTCGCCGTAGGCGAAGAAAAGGCGGTTGAGTGTCATTTCGCCACCTCCTTTTGCGGGTGACGTTGCCCGATACGGTCGGCGGCGAGCACGAACAGTTTTTCGAGAATAACCGACAGCACGACGACGGTGGCTGTCCATGCAAACACCTCCGGCGTTTCGAGAAGAGCTTTGGCACGGTACAGATTATTGCCCACCGAGCCGGCGGGTCGACAAATCACCTCGGCGGCGATGCCGGATTTCCACGCAAAGCCCAACCCGGTTTTGCAGGCGGACAACAGATACGGCTCGAGAGAGGGAAAGCGGATATGATTTCGCACGGTTTTTTTCGGCAACTGGTAAACCGCCGCCATTTCCAGCAGTTTTTTATCCGTTTCCAAAAGCCCTTGTTCGACGTTTGCCCACATAAGAGGAAGCACCATCAAAAAGGAGATGAACGACGGAAGCCACGCCGTTTCAATCCACACCAACGCAAGGATGATAAACGAAGCTACCGGAGCGGCACGGACAATGTGGAGAAGCGGGGATATAAGGGTGCGAAGCGGCGACCAGGTTGTGGTGGCAAAGGCGAGCAGTGTGCCGCATAGGCCGCCCGCCGCAAAGCCACAGACAATGCGAAGGAGAGACATTCCGGCGGTCGACCAAAACGAGGCGGTTTTGGCGAGACTCCACCAAACGGTTGCCACCCTCAGTGGTGAGGGGAGCAACAGCTCGGCGTGAACCAAGAGGGACAAAAGCTCCCAAACGCAAAGCCAAAAGGCGGCAACGCCGACGCCGACCGCCAATTTTTTACTGAAAACCTTCATAATAGAAGCCCTCACCAGGAAGCTTTCCGCCGACAGATTTCGGGTCGGCGGCAAAGAGAACGGACAGATACGGGTCAAGAGCATTTGCCATATCTTTGCCGCAGATGCAGGTGAGTGCACAGCGGGGAATGGCTTGCTCTGCGATGACGGCACTGCCGATAATATTGTATTTTTCGCACAGCGATGCCACGGTTTTTACATCCGTTTGGGCGGTTTCCACCGACACTTTATAATCGCTTATAAACGCTTCCACGATGCCGGGGAAATCAATGGCGTATTGGGTGTTTATCACGATACATCCCATATACGGCTCGGCGTTGTTTTTGGTTTTGACCCATTCGTCGCCAATCGACAAAGCGATACGCAGAGTGGCGTTTTTGGAAAGAACGGTTGTGCAAAGAGGTTCGGGAACCAAGGCGATGTCAGCGTTTCCGCCCACAAGAGCGGCGGCAAGCTCGTCGTTTTCTGCCACGAAGTTGAGGGTGACATCGGTGTCGGGGTCAAGCCCGTTTTCGGCGAGCAGATACCGCAAAATGAATTCCGGGTTGGCACCCTCGCCGGTGGAAAGAATGGTTTTGCCTTTCAAATCGGCAACGGAATGGATGCTGTCACCGTTTTCCACGATATACAGCACACAGCCGGTGTTGAGTGCCAGCACTTGAATGCTGCCCTCGGTTTTTTGGAACAGGGTGGCGGCAAGGTTGGTGGGGAGAGCGGCAAAATTCACTTCGCCGGCGGTAATCTTGCCTACGATTTCCTCCGGCGAGGTGGCGAGGGAAACCGTATAGTTGAGAGCGGTGGTGCCCTCGTCGTTGCGACGCATTAAATCGGCGAGTCCGACGCCGGTAGGCCCGACTAAACCGCACACGGTTGCCGTATCCTTTTCTTGCGGCGGGTCGGTAGGAGGCAATTCCGGCAGATTATCTGACACCTCGTTGCTTGGGTCGTTTTTGCCTGAACCGGCATTGCAGGCACAGAGCGTAAGGCACAGAGCAAGGGTCAACAGCAGCGAAAGAATGCGGATGGTGAGTTTCATAAAAATTCCTCCTTGAAAATAGGCTTATGTATACGAGATGAGTGTGACGGTTTTTCCGTCACGACGGATGAAGCCGGATTGTTCCAATTCGTCGAAAGCACGGTAGATACTGGTGCGTCCGATAGAGAGCGTTTCGGCGAGAGAAGATATCGACGGCAATGTCAGCGTTCCTTTTGCATCTGCTTTGGATTTCAAAAAGGAAAAAAGACGCTGGGCGGCGGTGCCGCCTCGCAAGCCGTTGAGCGAGTGGTTGAGAAAACGGATGCGGTCGGTGAAAAACCGAAAGAGGGCTTCACACACCGAGGGGTATTGCTCTGCAAGTGCCAGCAAGCGGGACTGGGGGATGAATTGAACCGTACAGCCGCTGTCGGCAAGAATATGACTGACCGTTTCGTTTTCGGAAAACAGGGCGGCGGCACCAAAGGCACTGTCGGCAAATAGACGGTTGCATAGCTGTTCTTTTCCGTCTGACCCGATCCGTCGCACAAGGGCACTTCCGGATAACAGTATGCCCAAAGCAGGTTCGTTTTCCGCTCGGGAAAACACGGTGTCCCCTTTTTTGAAATGAACGGGCGGCGGTAGATTTGCCACCGCTTTGCGAGCGTCGTCGGTCATTTCGCAAAACAAAAAGCAGGTTTCGGGAGTGACCGCTTTGTTTTTGATGTTCATGGCGGCTCCTTTCGTAAATCTGTTCCATTTGGAACACTGTTTAGCAGTATACACCTTTTTTCCACCATTTGCAAGCAAAATTTTTATTCTTTCCGATTTACATTTGCAAATTGGTATGCTATACTGTGTAATTAGAGAAATTTGTCGTTTTTCGGCATAACGATAGTATCCGTTTTCAAGAAAGGACGATTCTGAATGCTGCGTAAGGGTTCTGTATGGCTTTTGTGTGCCATAATGATGTTGTCGCTGACCATGCCGTTTGTGGTGTTGGCGGAGGGCGAGCTGGAGGTTTACAATGTGAGTGTAGACACCGGCAGTACCACCTGGGTCGTTACGTGGGAGAGTTCGGATGAAGGCTCTCGATTGCTTAGTGTGCAATTGTCCGGTGCTTCCGGCGGTTCAGCGACCTTGCCCGTGATTTCCAACAGCGTTGGGTATGCCGAGGTGGATGCCTCCGGTGCCCCCTACGGAACCAGCACGGTCGACCTGGCGTTTGGTACCAGCTCGGGTGTGGAAACGGTGTATGCGTCCGGCGGGACGTATGTGAACAGTGCCCAAATTCCGTTAGCGATATCCCTTGATTTTTCCGGGGAGCTTGTGACGGTTCAGGTGACGGATTCGTCCGGAAATGGCGTGGCGAATGTCCCGATTTCGGTGAATATCGGCGATTCGATTGGTGCGTTGAGCAATCAAACCGATGACTACGGCTATGCCTCTTTCAGCGTTGACGGAATTGCCGGCGGACAGACGTGGGAAATCATTGCCGAGGGTTTTGATTCCGGCGATGGCGTGGAATATTCGTCTGCCTACATCACGGCGGTGGTGGGGCAAGCGGAGACGACCGTCGGAACGACTTCGACCATCCATAGAGTGGTTGAGACGACCCAAAAACCGGTAGCGACAGAGCCCCCGCAAGATGAATACAGCGAGCCTGAACCCTCTGAGGTGTCCGAGGAGGAAAGCGAGCCGGAGATGTCGGAGGAGGAAGTCTCTAAGGAGCGGGAAACCTCGCCTCAACTGCCTACCCTGCCGGAGGAGGAAACCGGCGGCGTGTCGGAAATTCCGGTTTACGATGCGGTGCGTGGAGCCACCACAACCCATGCAGGAGAGACCGAAATCGCCTGCAACCTGTCGGTGGACAAATCTCTGTTATCGCTGTTGAAACTGAAAATCGGTGCGTTTAATAAATCGGGACGATTGGTCGTCACGAAAGAGGATTATGCGGAGTTGGTGGAGCTTTACGGCGGCACGATGACCGGCAGTTTGCTGGCTTCGCCGTATGAAGCGGTCACCACCGAGCAAATCAGCAAGTCGATGCAATCCGAAAGTGCGTTTTCCGAATCCTCTCCCGAAAAAGCGTTGCGAGTGACGTTCGGTTTGGCACTGGACTTTATTCAGGAGGGCTCTGATGAGCCGCTTCACGTAACGGATTTGTCCGAAGCGGGCGGCGACTGGATGTTTGATGTGCAAATTCCCGTGCCGGGCAATATGAAAAAATGCAAATCGTTCGGTGTGGCGATGACCGGCGACAACACCTTGACTCCGCTGACCCAGGTGAAGGCAGAGGACGGTGTGATTTCGTTCCGTACGCCGGTGCTCGGCTATTATACGTTGGTGGGCTTTACCGACGGAAAAGCCGCTTCGTCCGGAATGTCCCCGCTGAAAACGCTGTTTATCGTGTTGATTGTTGTCGGCGTGCTGATGCTGGGCGGCTGTGGATTCTTAACGTATTGGTTCTTTTTTCGCAAAAAAGGACTGAACGACGACGATGACGACTACTCCGATCCGGACGATAACGCCTACTATGAGGAGGCAATGCCGGATGACGAGCAGGAACGAGCGGATGCCGATGCGTTTATGCACGATATTATGGGTGGCGAAGAAAATGTAGACATCTATTCCTCTGCCGAACGAGAGGCGGAGGCGATGGACCCGATTTTGAGTGCCCGCCAAGAGGTTGACCGTGGCGGCGACGATATTTTCGGGTTGTATTCCCACCGTATTGACGAGTAAAAATCCATCTCTTTCGGGGTACACGTTTGTGTGCCCCGATTCTTTTTGCAAAAAACCGTCAAAAACTGTGAAAAAACAAAAAAGAATACGGGGAAGTGATTGACATTTTAAGAAAAGTTGACTATAATATATACCGTCTATTTTTATCTCTTTGTCTAAGACAAAGGATGTAGGAGGTCTATCAGATGAAACGAACCCCAAAAGTTATCTTTTTCATCGTGTTCGTCGTCATCGCCGCTCTTGTGTATACGTCGTTCTTCGGCGTATATAGCTCGTTCGGTGATCGTCGTGATGCGGTGATTAAAGGTGCAGGCGATATTCGGTTCGGCATTGACATCCGTGGCGGCGTGGACGCTACGTTCAAGCCCGCCGAAGGTGTAACCGATGTTACCGACGACCAGATTCAAGGCGTCAAGGACGTTATTGAACTTCGTTTGGTGGCGGACGGTATCACCGACTATGAGGTCTATGCCGACACCGCCAACCAATCGGTTATCGTCCGCTTCCCGTGGAAGAGCGACGAAACCAACTTTGACCCGCAAGCTGCTTTGGCGGAAATCGGTCAGACGGCTCGCCTCTCGTTCCATTACGGCGAGGATTATACCGAGCAAACCGATGCCGAAGGTAATGTCTACTGGGTGCCGAACGGTGAGGAAATCCTGACCGGTGCCGATGTGGATACGGCGGATGTGCGTTTTGACCCCGAGACCAACGAGCCGGTTGTGGAACTCAAATTGAAAGAGTCCGGCAAAGAGGCGTTTGCCACCGCTACTAAGAAACAGTATGAGTCCGGTGGAACCATCTCTATTTGGTTGGACCATGACCGTATTTCCTATCCGAAGGTCAATGCGGTTATCGGTGACGGCGAGGCCATCATTTCCGGCGGCTTCGACTTGGCGGGAGCAACCGACCTTGCCAACCTCATCAATGCCGGTGCTCTTGACTTCGATATCGTGGTTGCCAACTACGGCTCCATTTCTCCGACGCTCGGTTCTTCTGCGTTGGATGCTATGGTGCTTGCCGGTATTATCGCTTTCGCTTTGATTGCGATTTTCATCATCTTCACCTATCGCCTGCCCGGCGTCATTGCGGTGATCGCCTTGGCTGGTCAGGTTGCCGGCTCCATTGCCGCTGTCTCCGGTTACTTTAGCTTTATAGACGGATTTACGTTGACTCTCCCCGGTATCGCCGGTATCATCCTTTCCGTCGGTATGGGTATTGACGCCAACGTTATCACCGCCGAGCGTATCCGTGAGGAGGCTCGCCTCGGCAAAACGATTGACGGCTCTATTGCTACCGGTTGCAAATCGTCCTTCTCCGCCATCTTTGACGGTAACGTGACCACGATGCTGGTTGCGATTATCTTGATGGGCGTGTTCGGGCCGCCTTCCGGCATCTTTGCGAAAATCCTCTATCCGTTCCTGTTTATGTTCCCGGCGGCAACCACCGGCACGGTGTACTCCTTCGGTTATACGCTGCTCATGGGTATTATCTTCAACTTCATTATGGGCGTGTTTGCCTCCCGTTTGATGTTGCAATCCATTACCCGCTTTAAGATCTTCCGCAAGCCGTGGCTGATTGGAGGTGTTCGTGAATGAAAAACCTGTTCAAAGGTAACTTTACCTATGTGAAAAACAGCAAATATCTCTGGATGTTTGCGGGCGGTCTCATTCTCGTCTGCCTCATTCTCAACCTCATTCTCGGCACCAGCGTGGACGTTACGTTTAAGGGCGGTACGCTCGCCAAATTCGCCTATGAGGGCGATTTGACCGAGAAAGCCGTTGTGGACTATCTCAACAAAGACTTTAAGTTCAATGCGTTGGATGTTCAGCTTTCCGAGGCGACCGCCTCCGGAAGCGATGCGAAATATCAGCTCATCAACATCTACACCACCGACGAGCTCGGCACCGATGAGGTTGCGAAGCTGTCGGAAAGCCTTTCGAAAAACTTTGCCGACAACAAACTGACCCAGGATAGCGTCAACTCCATCCAATCGACGATGGGTAAGATGTTCTTCCTTAAATGTATGGTTGCGGTGGCGCTTGCCGCCGTGGTGCTTATCATTTACGTGGGCTTGCGTTTCCGCAAAATCGGCGGTTGGCCGGCAGGCGTGATGGCGATGGTCGCCCTTTTGCACGACTTGACGATTGCGTACTTTGCATTCGTGCTGTTCCGCATTCCGCTGAACGACAACTTCGTGGCGGTGGTTCTTACCATCCTCGGTTACTCGCTGAACGGCACTATCGTTGTGTATGACCGTGTGCGTGCCAATCGTCGTAAGATGAAAGCTCCGCTTGCCGAGGTTGCTGATGTGAGCTTGAACGAGACCTTTAGACGTAACCTCAACACCTTTATCACCACTTTTCTGGCGATTGCTACGGTGGCAGTGGTGGCGTTCATCGGAAACCTCGATGCGATTATCTCCTTCGCTGTGCCGATGGCGGTGGGCGTTGTGGCGGGCTTCTTCTCCTCCACCTTCCTGTGCATTCCGGCGTGGGTTGCCTGGATGAACAAACGTGAGGCGAGAAAAGCGGCTAAAGAACGCTCCAAAGGCAAGAAATAAGTTTCCCGTCTTGCCCGTCTTTTGTGCAAACGGAAACCATGTGTAAACAACAAACCGGCTTCGGTAGTGTATCGGAGCCGGTTTTTTGTTGTAAAAGAAAGCCGCTTTTGGGTTTTTCTTTACATCTTTTCCTTTTTATGGTACAATACAATTAACAAAGTTCCACCCCTCGAACACAAAAACGTTTTTTAGGAGGAATGTTTTGTGAAAAAATCGTTTACAACCCGCCTGCTCGCCCTGCTTCTTTGTGTGGCGACAATCGCAACCGTAACGCCGCTTTTTGCGGCGGCGGCGAATACGATCAGCACCATCGACATTACGAATGCCGACATCACCCCGATTGTGGGCGAAAAAGCGGGCGATTGGCTTGACTATACTGTCCCTGCAAACTGCCATTATACGGTGGAGGAGCATTATTGGCACAACGAGACCAATATGAGCACCATGTCGTCAGGGGTCTTTGAAACCGGCAAGAAATACGACCTTTGTTGGCGTCTTAAAGCAGACGATGGTTATGCGTTTGCCGCAGATGCTGCGGTGACCATCAACGGAGAGACCTCTTTGGTCGATACCAATTTTACCGATGTGAATCATTCCGACCATACGATATTTTATGTGTGGACAAAGCCGACCGAGGCGGTGGACCCGACCGCGGAAATCATCGACACCATTGCACTGACGGATATCGACACCGTGCCCTACATCGGCGAAAACGCGTCGGACTATCTCGGCTATACGCTGCCGGAAAACTGCCATTATTCGATGGATTACTTCTATTGGTATGACGAGGAAAGCGGCGACCATCTTCCGGGCGATGCAGACACGTTTGAGACCGGAAAAGAGTACTCTCGCCGGTGGAATTTGGTGGCGGACGAGGGCTATACGTTTGGGGATAGCGTGACGGTCACCATCAACGGCGTTTTCTCGCTTGTGGATACGTTGTATACGGAAATGGGCGATCACGACACGGAATATGTCGTTTGGATGAAACCGACGGCGGCAAAAGAAAAACCCGCGACGGTCGAAATCAAACGCATCGACATCACCGACGTGGATTTACTGCCGCTTGTCGGTGACAAAACGAATGACCATATCGGCTATACCTTCCCGGAAAACTGTCACTTTACGGCAGAGAATCACTTTTGGTATGACCATACCGTCGGTGCGTGGAAAGACGGAGCAGACGACGTGTTTGAGGGCGGACACTCCTATCGTGTGGGTTGGTGGTTGCGTGCCGACGAGGGCTATTCTTTCGCGGAACACCCCACCATTACCATCAACGGCGGCGAGGACATCTATTGGAACAGCACGTATATCGACGAAGATAACTCCAAGTGCTTTTTCGTGTGGACAAACCCGATGGATGCGGTCGAGCCGATTGTGATTGACAAAATCGAAATTGACGGTTTCTGTGATGCGGTTGTCGGCGGCAAAGCGGGCGACTTTAACCACCTCACGCTGCCCGAAGATGCACCGTATCATTTCGATGGCGATCCGTGGTGGGTTGAAGATGCCGAAGATCAGGCGTTGTCGGACGACGACATCTTTGAAGCGGGTAAAGAATATACGCTCGGCGGTTGGCTAATTGCCGACAAAGGGTATATCTTCGCCGAAAATCCCGAGGTTCTTTTGAACGGCGGCGACTATCCCGTTGATGAAAAATGGACAGAAAGAGATGACACCGATGCGGGCGAATTCCACGTTTGGAGCGAGCCGAAAGAAGCGGCCGAGCTGATCGTTATCGACAAAATCGAAATCATTGATGTCGACACTGTGCCGTATATCGGCGGAAAAGCGGAGAACTATCTTTACTACACGCTTCCCGAAAACTGCCATTATTCGATGGAGACCAACCTTTGGTATAACGAGGACACCGGCAACTATCTTCCGAGCTCCGAAAATGCGTTTGCAAGCGGAAATACATATTCCCATGTATGGAACTTGGTTGCGGACGAGGGGTATACATTTGCGGAAAACGCAACGGTGACCGTCAACGAGTCGTCCGCCCTTGTGGATATGACATGGACGAAACGCTCCGACGGCGGCACGATGTTCGAAGTGTGGACTTTGCCGTCGTTGGCGACAGCACCGACCGTCATCGACAAAATCGAAATTGACGGCTTCTGTGATGCGGTTGTCGGCGGCAAAGCGGGGGACTTTATTCACCTCACGCTTCCCGAAGATGCGCCGTATCAGTTTTTTACGAATTTTCCGCTGTGGGGTAATGTTACCGATGACGTGCTTTTGGATAACAGCGATACCTTTGAAAAGG
>JAZRVH010000036.1:0-10470 GCA_045598965.1 Acutalibacteraceae bacterium | reverse complement strand
TTCAGCGGAACATTCACGTCAGCAGTACCCTCTTCGACTTCGACGTTGTCGAAAGCCAGAGCGAAGGAACCAGCGGAAGCAGTCACGCAAAGGCTCATAACGAGCAGAGCGGACACGAGAATAGCAAGAGCTTTTTTCATGGGAATCAATCTCCTTTTAAAATTATTTTTCAACCCTTACGGGTTAAAAACATTTTTACAACCGTAAGATTACAGTTCCGAGATAAGGCCGGCAACAAACTTACGAAGCTGCAGGACGTCTTTCATGTTGACCAGACCGTCAGCAGTGACATCAGCAGCGGCCTCAACATAACTCTCGACGGCCAAGCCGGCGATGATTTTGCGGAGAGCCAGAACGTCTTTCATGTTGACAGTGCCGTCGCCGTTGGCATCGCCAATAACGACATCAGGGGAACCGGTAGCAGTCGGCTCAGCCGGCTCGGTCTCCATAGCACCAAGGTTGAGGTCGGACTCCTCGCAGGTAGCACCGTTCTCATAACCGATGAACACTTCGCCCACGTCGGTCCAATCGCCGATCCAGTTGAGCTCGATGTTGTCAACATACATATAAGCACCAGCAGCGAGAGTAAACTCGTCGCAGAAGCAGATACCGCCATTGCCGAGACCGGCAACCGGGCAAGCCGCTTCGTACGCATCCCACTCAAACGTACCGGTATTGAACTCGTTGGAGCCCGGAGCATAGGTGCTGTGGGCAGCGTAGTTCTCGTCCTCATCGTTGAAAAGGATGAACGGGTACATATAGGAGCCACCGGTGGAACCCGCATACGCAAAGTCCACGTTCAGCTCGAGGGAGGAGCCGGTATCTTCCAGGTCACCCTGGACAGCCAGCACGTTGCCGATACCCACCGGCCAGATGTACGGGTGAGCACCGCCGCCACCGGTCTGCGTATCCGCATTCAGCTCATAACGCAGGCAGTGGTTGCCGGAACCTTCCGGCCATTCAACGATTTCTCCGACAGCCAGACCACCTTTTTTCATGATGGACGCAGCGTTCTCGCCCTCAAACGTGAATTTGTAAATCTGAGTCGTTTGAGCACCAGCACTGGCGGAGAAAGCAGCCACGGACACCAAGGTAACAACCATAGCGGCGACCGCAACCAAGGAAAGAATCTTTTTCATGATAATTTCTCCTTCTTTCTTGATAGATTTTTTATGCCAAATCATAGAGTGCTGCCTGCTACAGCACCGCTATGACTAAACATACCTGTAAAGGTGTTTTGCTTTGCAGCCAAAGAACTGTGGTTACGAAGCCTTGATGGGAAGGGATTTTTCCGCTCCCACCAGGAACAGCCGCAGGGCGAGAACGTCTTTGAGGTTCACCGCACCGTCGGCGTTAGCGTCGGCGTTTTGGAGGTTAATCCCCTCAACGGCAACGCCGGAAAGCTGTTGACGCAACATCAGCACGTCTTTCATATTCACCGCTCCGTCGTTATTGGCGTCGCCGCAAAGGCCGCCCCGCACGGAGTAGAATTTGAAATTGTCCACGTACACGGGAACGTGCTGGTTGATGTATCCATCCGTAAACAGGGCGAACGCCGTGTTTGCGGAGGAAAGGTCAAGACCCTTCACCTTGAAAACATAATAGCGGGTAACGAACTCGGAGTTGAACGGCTGAACCGCCTCACTGCCCACACGGCCGGTGGAGTCCCACTCATAGGTCGGGGCATATTCCTTGTCGCCCACCATCAAGGAGGCGTAAGCGTAACTGTTTTTCGCCACCGTGTCCAACTGGAACACGTAGTAGTCACCGCTTCCGAGAGGGGCTTGCTGTTTGTAAATGTCCCGAAGTTCCTCGTTCCAGAACCAGATAACCGGATAGAATCCGGTTTCGGAAAAGAACTTTCCGGGCTTCAATTTCGGAATGAGGTAGGCACCCACCGTTGTATCGTTGTTTTTATAGCCTTTTTTCGTGTCAAGCATAAAGGCTTTACTGATGTCCGGGTTCCAGTGACCGAACACGCTCGCTCGGCTTGCATCCTCAAAATCGTTTTCGTACAGCAGTTTGAGTTGTTTTCCGTCAGCCGTCCTACCGTTTTCGTCCACCGGCTCATAGGTTTCCGGTGCCACGGCGGGAGTCAGGGAGCGAATGGTTCCCTCGGCGGGCTCTTTGAAGTCGCCGCCCACACGGGCAAGCTCGATATTATCAATGTAAAGGGTTTTGCCGTTACGCAGGCTGTTCTCACAGCAGAAGGCAATTCCGCCGCTGTCACTGCCCGGCGTGGGAGGAACGTAGGTTTGGTAGCCGTCAGGGCTGACTTTGTACAGCTGATAGACAAAGGTTTGGAATTCCTCGCCAATCTGCAAGGTCGGGTCAACGGAGGTAAAATAGTTTTCGTCCTTGCCGTTGGTCAACAGGAACGGATAGACGTACGCTCCTTTTTTTGCAACAGCGACGCCGCCGTCCCACGCAATATCCACCTTGAGTTCGTAGTAGTCGCCCTCACCCAAATCGTCTTGGGCGTTAAACACACCGGACAGTCCATCCGGCCAAATGTAGGGTAATACGCCGCCACGGCCGGTAAGCTCCGCCGCCGAAATGGTCAGTGCCAAGCTACCGCCCGATTCGCCTGCAAATACGTCGTGGCTGATATACCCGGGGGTAGCACCGGATTTTTTATACAGCGTCGTGGCGTCCGGATCGTCAAAATCGAACGAATAGATGACGTGACGTTCCGGTTCCGGCTCTGCTTCCGCCGCAGCGGAAATCGCAGCACCGCCGGCAGCCAAAACAACGGACGAAGTCAGCAGGCAAGCCAATGCAGACTTGATAAAACGCCTCATACAAATCCTCCTTATTCTTTTTTCCTTTTCGAAGCGAAGTGCAGGGGGCTAACTTATAAAAATCAGCATACTTTCCCCTCTATTTCGCTATGTCTATTAAACCACAAAATACGGGATTTGTCAACCGTTCTTTGGCGAATTTCCACAATTTTCTGTGTTTTTTTTGAGGCTTTCTTTTTGCATTATCACAAAAGTAAACAAGAAAAACCCCGTGGCGAATGCCACGGGGTTTTTGAGATATCTCTTTAGAAATTAAGCATATTTACGCACAATGGCGTCCATTTCCGCTTGTTTTTTCTCCATATCCTCCACCAGCTTGAACTGGGTGTGGCAACGGTCGACGTTGTGACCCTCATAGTGGGTTTTGAAGTAGGTGTCGCCGTTGAGGTAGTCGGTGAGGAAACGAATACCGCACTCGAAGGTCATAAGGCGAGCACCAATAGACAAGCTCGCAATCTCCGCCTCGGTGAGGAATTCTTTGGCAACGCTCATATAGCCCTCGGTGAACACCTCGAAGAGGTGAAGATCCATCGAGACAAGACTCAAATCTTTTTCATCCTCTGCCGCCGTGGAAGCACCGAAACGGATGCTATCACCGAAGTCATAGCAAGCGGCACCCGGCATAATGGTGTCGAGGTCGATGACGCAAATACCCGAACCGGAAGCGGCATCAATAAGAATGTTGTTGAGCTTGGTGTCGTTATGAGTTACACGAAGCGGGAGCGAACCGTCACGCAACTGAGACACAATAAGCGAAGCATCTTTTTCACGAGCCATCGCAAAGGCGATTTCATCTTTCACCAAAGCGGCACGACCGCATTTATCCTCAGCGACCGCCTCTTTGAACAGACGGAAACGATCTTCGGTGTTGTGGAAGTTTTTAATCGGCTCGGTCAGCGTTTCGGACGGATACTCCGCCAAAAGACGCTGGAAGTTACCGAAAGACACGCCGCAGTTATAGAAGTCGCTGTCTTTCTGGATTTGCTGATAGGAGATGGTCTCCTCCACGAAGATGTATGCACGCCAGCAGGCGTCATTCTCGTCACGGTAGTAGTTGCCGCCGCATTCCGGATGGACAACGGTCATGGTCTCACGCTCGGTGTCGCCGCCTCGTTTGCGGATAATCTCACGCAAAAACTCGGTCACACCCACAATGTTCGCCATCAAACCGTCCGGATCCTGGAAAGCTTCGGTGTTAATGCGTTGCAGAATGTAGCGATATTTGCTACCGTCCGCACGCTGATAATACGCTTCATAGGTGTCGTTGATGTGGCCCTCGCCATAAGGAGCAGCCGCAACAAACGCATCGCCGTGGGCAAACTGTTTAGCCGCACCTTCGACGTTGACTTCACAATCCCAAAATCCCATGGCTTATTCCCCCCACAGATGCTCCGGATATTGACCGGCGGCAATTTTGGAAGCAATCGCATTGACAACCGCTTCTTTATCCTCTTTGTAGGTCACGCCGAACCATTTGTCATCGGTGTGAAGCACTTTCACCGTGCAGGAACCTTCGTCAATCATCTCTTGCACAACGAACGGCAGGAAGAACTCACATTTCAGCGGGTTTTTCTCGATGTTCTCGGCAAGGAATTTGGCAAAACGCTCTTTCAGCGTATCGAGGAAGCAGGGTTTGAACGCCCAGCAGTTCATGGACACAATGCTGTTCTCGTCCACGTCCACCCAATTCTCACCGTCTTCGGTGAACTGGGTTTGACCGTTGCGACGCATAATTTTGGTGTGCTCCACAACCTCTTTCAGCATACCGTCGGCACCCACTTCGCAGATACCACGTGCCACGTGACCGTTTTCGGTCAAGGTGTTTTTCAAAACATAACCGGTCATGCAATAATTGGTCTCTTTGGCGTTGGCTTCCGGAGTCTCGAGCCAATCGGACATTTTCTTGAATGCCTCGGCACCATAGTAGTCGTCCGCATTGATAACGGCAAACGGCTCGTTGACAACACCGGCACAGCACATAATGGCGTGAGCCGTACCCCACGGTTTGCTACGCTCCGCCGGGACAGAGTAACCGTCCGGCAGGTTCTCCAAACGCTGATACACGTAACGCACGTTGACGTTTTTCGCAATACGGTCGCCGATGGCTTCTTTGAACGCCGCTTCGTCCACTTCTTTGATAATAAACGCAATGGTGTTAAAACCGGCTTGCACCGCATCATAAATCGAATAGTCGATAATCAGGGTGTTGTCCGGGCCGACCGGGTCGATTTGTTTCAGCCCGCCATAGCGGCTGCCCATACCGGCGGCCATGATGACCAAAGTCTTGTTCATAATGTAACGCTCCCTCTGTTTTTATCTTTTTGGACTTTTATACAAAAAGTCTTTCTTATACTATACCAATTTTTATGCCATTTTTCAACCTTTATTGTGATTTTTTTGTTATAATTTTAGCTTTTTTCTTGACATTTACGGTCACAAGTTGTATAATGCTAATTAGAGAAGGATTTTCTTTTTTGTGAAAAGGAAAAGAAATGCGAAAACTTAATTAGGGGGATTGCGTAATGGAGTATAAAAAAATCTCACTCCGCAACGGTCTTACCGTCGACAACATCGTGTCGGTACACTATTTAGAGTATACCCGCACCTTCACCTTTGCCGGCGAACTCCACGACTTTTGGGAGTTTATTTACGTGGACAAGGGTCGAGTATTTATCACCGCCGGCAACACGGAAATTGCTCTCGAAACCAAACAACTCTATCTTCACAAACCGATGGAGTTTCACAGCATCCGCTGTGATGGAACCTCCACCGCCAACGCTGTTGTTGTTTCATTCGACGGCAGTTGCGGCGTTCTTCACTCGGTAGCGGGCAAAATCATCAACTGCACAGAAGAAATGCGGCCGCTTTTGGCACACATGGTATCCGAAGCGAGAGAGGCGTTCTCCTCTCCCCTCGGCGACCCCAATGTGAAAGAGCTTCTTCGAAAAGAAAATCAACCTTTCGCCTGCGAACAGCTCATTCGACTGTATTTAGAGGAATTCCTCATCCGTTTGGTGCGTTCGGATTCGGAACCCGCCGAAAAACCGCCGATCCAAATCCAACAGCAGGATTTCCAAAATCAACGTCTGAAATCCATTTGCGAATATTTAGAGCAAAACGTCGAAACCCGCCTGATGTTCGAGGATGTGTGCAAACAATTCTCTATCGGTGCTTCGGCACTCAAAAAAATGTTTCGTGACAATGTTGGATGCGGCGTGATGGAATATTACGGTCGCTGTAAGATTGAGCGTGCCAAGCAGATGATTCGAGAGCAGGATATGAACTACACCCAAATTGCGGATGCTCTTCACTATACCACGGTACAGTACTTCTCCCGTCACTTTAAGCGGTGCACCAAAATGACCCCGTCGGAATACGCCGATTCGGTCAAACGCTATATGCGTCGTGCATAAAGAACAACATAAAACCCGTGGGGCAACGCCCCACGGGTTTTTCTTTGTATTTAGGTTTTATGCTTCCGGGCCTAAATGATCAATAAGCTCCGCCACAAATTTGCGGACAGACAGAATATCTTTCATATTGACCGCATCATCCGCATTTACATCGGAATTTGCAAAGTTTAGCGTCACAGGAATCTCCGCAACGTATTTCCGCATCAAGAGAACATCTTTCATATTGACTGCTCCGTCCTCGTTGGCGTCGCCGTAAAGAGGGAGAACACCCGGCTCGGTAGGCGTGCTGACGGAAGGTTCGGTGCTACTGCCACTGGGTACCGTAGCGGAAGACTGCGTAGGAAGAGAGGGCAACGTCATTCCGGACGGCAAAGTCTGAGAAGCGGACGGCTCAGTGCCGCTGGCGGACGGCTCAGTGCCGCTGGCGGACGGTTCAGTGCCGCTGGCGGACGGTTCGGTGCCGCTGGCAGACGGTTCAGTGCCGCTGGCAGACGGTTCGGTGCCGCTGGCGGACGGCTCGGTGCCGCTGGCGGACGGCTCGGTATTACTGGCAGACGGCTCGGTAGACGGAGTTACACCGCCCTCACGGTAAGCATACAGCGTAAAGCTGTTAATATGCACAAGGTTATCTGCACCCTCGCTGAGGAGAAACATCGTAGCCGTATTGTTCAAGGTGGCGATATCCGAAATGACACCGCCGGTAATCGTAGAACCTTTTTCCGGCCACGCCTCCAGATACGGGGCATCTTGATAAAAACCGATATTCGCATATCCGACAGGGCCGGAAATGTACGTGGCGTCCGCTTCCACCTCATATTGAATTGGCAAACCGTTGGCGTTTAAATCGTCACGGAACGCCTGGGTCAGTTCATCAACATTGATGGCAACAAGTCCGTTCGCTTTCGTGGTAAAATCACGGTCAATCACACCCGACCACACCACAATTTTGCCGGGTTGGCTCGGGTTTTGAGACGGCTGAGTTTCACTGGCAGACGGTTCGGTTTCACTGACGGAGGACTCACCGGAAACCTCACCGGAGGACTCACCGGAAACCTCAGAATCTTCCTCACTCTCGTCGTCGTCCAGCGGAGCATACGACACCACCGAATAATAGTCATCCGGATAGCTGATGCCTTCGCTGACCGGATCCTCGTGACTGTCTAATGGTCCGATTGTCGTTTTGTTGCCGGCTCCCTCCCCCTCGCCAAGCGGGTCAAACGCAGACGCAGGAAGTGCCGTTACAACCGTCATCGCAAGAAGCATTGTTACAATAATACCTGCACTCAGCAGGCGAAACCACCTATTATTCATACTAAGCCCTCCTTACGACGATAGTGTACCATATTTAAACGAAAAATGCAAGAGAAAAAACGGCATAGCCAAAAGGCTATGCCGTTTTTGTTAAACTGCTATGGAATTAGGAGTTGGCAATCGCTTTACGAAGGGCGAGAACGTCTTTCATATTGATTGCACCATCGTCGTTCACGTCAGCAGCCGCCGCATCCATTTCCACCGGGAGATCAGCAAGGAATTTACGAAGGACGAGAACGTCTTTCATATTAACCGCACCGTCGCCGTTGGCGTCGCCCGCCTCAACAGTAGAGGTGGCAGTCGGATCAATGTTGCTGGTCTCGGACGGCTGGGCACGATAAGCGTAAATGTCCATTTTGCCGATGTGCAGCGTGTAAGAACCAGTGCCGCTATACACCATAAGAGCGGTGTCAGCACCAAGGCCGGACAGGTTGCTGAAGGTCAAGTCGTTCGGATAGATGCATTCCGGATCGTACGGAATGATCTGGCCGTTGGAGAACAGAACGAGCGTAGCAAAGTCGGCATCGCCGCCCTTGTACTCGAGCTCAGACACAATCTGAATCTTCTCCGGAATACCATTCTGCGTAAGCTCGGCCAAAACCGCCGCCAGCATTTCTTGATTGACAATGGGTGCCAAGCCGTTCACAGTCGTGTAATCGGTGTCAAGCACGCCGGACCAAACAAGAACTCTGCCGTCGGGTTGGGTGGGCTCCGTCTGGGAAGCGGACGGATCAGTCTCGGAAGCGGACGGATCGGTCTGGGAAGCGGACGGATCGGTCTGGGATGCAGACGGATCGGTCTCGGAAGCAGCACCCTCACGATAAGCATAAAGGGTCAAGCTCTGGACGTTTACAACATCCCCGGAAGCTTCGCTGAACAAGCAAATGTTAGCAGTGTTGGTCAGAGACGAAAGCGGAGCCTCGTCAGTACCGCTAATCGGTGCATTGGTCAGCGTGCCGCCTTTATCCGACCACATCTCCAAATAAGGAGAGTCTTGATAGAAGCCCCAGCAAGCATAGCCGGACGGGCCGCCCGTATACGTAGCATTCGCTTCAATTTCGTATTTAACCGGCAGACCGTTGGCAGATAAATCATCACGGAACGCCTGGGTCAGTTCGTCCACGCTGACAATCGCCACGGTGTTTTTGGTGGTAAAGTCACGACCGATGTCGCCGGTCCACACAACCACTTTGCCGACCTGACCCGGATTCTGAGACGGGTTAGAAGACGGCTGAGTGCCGGATTGAGACGGGTCAGAACCGCCCTCACGATAAGCATAAAGGGTCAAGCTCTGGACGTTTACAACATCCCCGGAGCCTTCGCTGAACAAGCAAATACTGGCAGCATTGGTCAGAGACGAAAGCGGAGCCTCGTCAGTACCGCTAATCGGTGCATTGGTCAGCGTGCCGCCTTTATCCGACCACATCTCCAAATAAGGAGAATCTTGATAGAAGCCCCAGCAAGCATAGCCGGACGGGCCGCCCGTATACGTAGCATTCGCTTCGATTTCGTATTTGGTCGGCAGACCGTTGGCAGTCAAATCATCACGGAACGCCTGGGTCAGTTCGTCCACGCCGACGATTGCCACGGTGTTTTTCGTGGTGAAGTCACGAGCAATCGTACCGGACCACACCACAATTTTGCCGGTTTGACCCGGGTTCTGAGACGGATTGGTGGACGGCTGAGTGCCGGATTGAGACGGGTCAGAAGACGGGTTAGTACCGTTACCGCTCAAGGTGATGTTGGTCAAAGTGCCAACGCCGCCACGATACTGGCTGACGATGAAGAGAACCTCTTCCTCGCCGGTAAGCGTGAAGTCCACGTGGCCAGCTTCCTCATATTTGCCTTCCGGCACATCGCCGGCAGAGGTACGCACCATCAAGTCAGGCACAGGCTCGCCGGATTTGGTCGCACTGAAACGATACGTACCGGCACCCAAACGCACGGTTTGAGACGCTTTCACGTCGACACCGGAAGAAGCATCCAGCGTCAAGGTGCCGTTGTTGTAGGACACCATGCTCGCTTGAGAGGCATCCATCGCCGTCCAGTTACCGGTCAGCTCAGTAGAACCACCCTGCTGAGTAGCTTGGGTCTCGGACTGAGAAGCTTGGCTTCCGGACTGAGTAGGTTGAGTCTCAGACTGGGAAGCTTGGGAACCGCTGGTCGGGGTCGTGCCGTTACCGCTCAAGGTGATGTTGGTCAAAGTGCCAACGCCGCCACGATACTCGCTGACGATGAAGATAACTTCTTCCTCACCGGTGAGCGTGAAGTCCACGTGACCGGCATCCTCGTATTTGCCTTCCACAATATCGCCGGCAGAGGTACGTACAATCAAGTCAGGTGCGGGTTCGCCGGATTTGGTAGCACTGAAGCTGTAGGTACCGGCACCCAAAAGCACGGTTTGAGACGCTTTCACGTCGACACCGGAAGTTGCATCCAACGTCAAGGTGCCGTTGTTATAGGAAACCATGCTCGCTTGAGACGCATCCATCGCCGTCCAGTTACCGGTCAATTCAGTAGAAGTACCCTGCTGAGTGGGCTGAGTCTCGGACTGAGAAGCTTGAGTCTCGGACTGAGAAGCTTGGGTCTCGGACTGGGAACCCTGGGTCTCGGACTGAGAACCGCTGGTCGGGTTGGTCACATCGCCGGAAATCGTATTACCCTCGACAAGGATAAAGTTGTCGAGCGTACCGGTCACGTCAGAGTAACGCACACCGCCGATTTCAACCGCAAAGTCGCCATCTTCCAAGCTGTCGCTTGTCGTGAAGACAAAATTCTTGTTGGCGGGAACAGTTAAGTAGCCGCCGTCGTTGCCGCCGTAACCCTTGGTATAGTGAACTTTCACTTCCAGGTTTGCAACATCGGTCGCATCATAGCGAATGGTATACTCTGTGCTCGCTTTGATCGCACCGCTGAACGAAGCACTCACCGTACCGTTGTCGATA
>JAZRVH010000035.1:0-5093 GCA_045598965.1 Acutalibacteraceae bacterium | reverse complement strand
TTCCGAGACTGAGGCTACCGAAGCTACCGCTACCGACGCTCCGGCTACCACCGGCACCACTGCTGGCCCGGTTGCCCCGGCTACCGGTTCCGTTGTTCCGGCTGCTGCCATCGTCTTGGCCGCTGCTTCCGCTGCTGTCCTGACCTTTGCTCGCAAAAAGTAATTTTTGCCGAAAGGGATAAGATTTAGTCCAATGGCACTGGAATAAATCGCAAACAAAACGGGTAAGTTCATTTGAGCTTACCCGTTTTTCTTTTTATTTTCTTTTGTTGGGAATACTTGACAAGTGGGCAGGTATGCGTGTATAATATTATCCGTATGATGACCGCACAGGTGTGCAAAGATTTTTTCAGAGAATAGGTGGAATTGACGTGGCTGTAAAAGAAATTCTGATTAGTGCCGAAGGTAAAGAGCGTCTTGAAAAAGAGCTGGAAGAACTGAAAACTGTTAAACGCCAGGAGATTGCCGATAAGATTGAAACGGCTCGTTCTTTTGGTGACCTTTCGGAAAACAGCGAGTATGACGAGGCGAAGAACGAACAGGCTCAAGTTGAGGGCAGAATTGCCGAGCTCGAAGAACAACTCAAGCACGTTCGTATTTTGGACGAGAGCGAACTGAGCAACGAAATGATTCACGTTGGCTCCAAAGTCAAGGTGCAGGTTGAGGGTGCGAAAAAAGCGATGGAGTATCGCCTGGTTGGCCCGCTGGAGGCTGACCCGCTCAACGGTATGATTTCAGACGATTGCCCGGTGGGCAAAGCGTTGCTCGGTCACCGTGTAGGCGACGTGGTGGAAGTGGAAACTCCCCGTGGTGCCGTGAACTACAAGGTGATGAAAATCTCTAAATAAGAGAAACGACTATCCCGAAAGGCGGCGACGGCAATCCGTTTGCCGCCTTTTTCTGAAAAAACGGAGGAATTACAATGAGCGATACGCAAAAAAATCCGCAAGCGGAAACGACCCAAGATTTGAACCAGTTGTTGAAAGTACGTCGAGAAAAGTTGGCGAACTTGCAGGCGGCAGGAAAAGATCCGTTTGTGATTACCAAATATGACCAAACGACCCACTCTTCCGAGGCCAAAGCTGCTTACGAGACGTTGGAGGCGGAGCTGATGGAGGGTAAACCGGCTCCGAACACTGACGGAATGTCGGAAGAAGAGAAACGAGAGGCGATTAACACCTACTACCAGGCTCGCCGTGAGGTTATGGATGCCAAGCCCATTTCTGTCAGCATTGCGGGACGTATGATGTCTAAACGTGTGATGGGCAAAGCGTCGTTCTGCAACGTGCAGGACAAGCTCGGAAACATCCAGATTTATGTGTCACGTGATTCGCTGGGTGAGGAGCCGTATGCGGATTTCAAAAAATACGATGTGGGCGATATTATCGGCGTAAAAGGCTTTGTGTTCCGCACCAAAATGGGCGAAATCTCCATTCACGCCGAGGGGATCACTTTGCTGTGCAAATCGTTGCAGATTTTGCCGGAAAAATACCACGGCCTCACCAACACGGATATCCGTTATCGTCAGCGTTATGTCGACCTTATTATGAATGAGGATGCGAAAAACACCTTTATCAAACGCTCTAAGATTTTGAGCTCCATTCGTCGCTATTTGGATGGGCAGGGCTTTATGGAAGTGGAAACTCCCATGCTGGTTGCCAACGCCGGCGGTGCGGCGGCACGTCCCTTTGAAACCCACTTTAACGCACTGGATGAGGACTTGAAACTGCGTATTTCGCTGGAGCTGTATCTCAAACGCCTGATTGTCGGCGGTTTGGAACGGGTATATGAAATCGGACGTGTGTTCCGTAACGAGGGATTGGATACCCGCCACAATCCGGAATTCACGCTCATGGAGCTGTATCAAGCGTATACCGACTATTACGGTATGATGGATTTGACGGAAAATATGTTCCGCCATATAGCTCAAGAGGTGCTGGGGACGACCACGTTCAAATACGGCGATTTGGAATTGGATTTCGGAAAACCCTTTGCTCGCCTTACGATGATTGATGCTGTGAAACAGTATGCCGGCGTGGATTTTGACGAAATCCCCGACACGGCCGCCGCCAAAAAGATTGCGGACGAAAAGCACGTTGAGTATGAGGAGCATCATAAAAAAGGCGATATTCTCAACTTGTTCTTTGAGGAATTTGTGGAGGAGCATTTGTTGCAACCCACGTTTATCATGGACCATCCGATCGAAATTTCCCCGCTGACCAAGAAAAAGCCGGACAAAGAGGGCTATGTGGAGAGATTTGAACTGTTTATCAACGGATGGGAGATGTGTAATGCCTACTCCGAGCTCAATGATCCCATTGACCAGCGAGAGCGTTTTAAGGCACAAGATGCTTTGGCGGATATGGGAGACGAGGAAGCCAACCACACCGACGAGGATTTCTTAAATGCCCTCGAAATCGGTATGGCACCGACGGGCGGTATCGGCTACGGCATTGACCGTTTGACGATGTTGCTCACCGACAGTCCCGCTATCCGTGACGTGCTGTTGTTCCCGACGATGAAGACGATTGAATAAGCGAGAAGCACACGCTTGTTGATAAGTGATTGTACAAAATCGAAAGAACAAACCGCAAACGAAATACATAAAAGAGGGATGAGAGTACTGTGAAAATTTTAGACTTCAAAACCATCAACGAAATGCACATCGACCCTGTTGAGTTTTATGGTTGGTGTAACGATGTTTGGCAATTTAAGGATGAGTGTATTTTGCCTGCCAAGGTGAAAATGTGGCAAGGCAATTCCGGACGGTATATTACGATGCCGTGCGTGTTGCCGCAGTTGGATCTTGCGGGCGTGAAATTTATTGCTCGCAACGTGGATGACCGTGACGGAATTCCGGCTCGCAACTCCAATATTATGATACAAAACTGCTCGAAAATGGGGCTTTTGGCGGTGTGCGACGGTATTTGGATTACCAATATGCGTACCGGTGCTACGGCGGCACACTCCTTTTTGAATTACAAAAAATCCAACACCCAAACGATGGGCATTATGGGTCTTGGCATTGCGGCGGATGCGTATATGCACTTTGTGGGAAACCTCTACAAAGAAAAGATGGTTATCAAAGTGCTGCGGTATAAAGACCAGGCTGAGGAATTCATTAAACGGAATTCTCGTTTTTCGCAATTTACCTACGAAATCGTCGACAGCTATGAGGATATCTGCTCTTGCGATGTTGTTGTTTCTGCGGTCGGCTATGCCCGTGATTGTTTTGCGGATGAAAGCGTATTCAAGCCCGGCTGTTTGGTAATTCCCATTCAGACGTCCGGCTTCCAAAATTGCGATTTGGTGTTTGACAAACTGATTGTCGACGACTTTGAACACGTGAAATCCTACCGCTATTATGACCAATTCAAGCATAAAGCGGTGGAGGTTAGTGCGGTAGAAAAAGGAGAAAAAGAGGGCCGGTCTTCCGATGAGGAACGCATTCTCGCTTATTGCGGCGGCATTGCTCTTCATGATGTTTATGCGGCGTACAAGGTGTACTTGATGGCGATGGAGCGTGGCATCGGGTTGGATACGGATATGCAAATGCCGACCACCCGTTTTTGGATTGAACCGTAAGGGATGCCCTGTTTGTTGTTGGATTAGGTACTACGACATAAGAAAGGTAGCTTCCGATGGAAAACAAAAACGAGAAGTTCAATTGCCTGCGGAAATCACGTAAATGCATCGCAGTGGGCGATAGCATTCAATTTGGAAGATACCCCCAAGGAGTAGAGGGAGTAGACCTTCCGATAACGTGGAAAGTCCTTGACATTGAGCATGACATTGCTCTTTTGATTTCTGAAAAATGCTTGATAAGAAGCGGCTATTGTGACGGCGAAAAAGCCTGCGAAAAACCGTGGTATTCGACATGGAAATTGTCGCAGGCACGTGAACTGTGCAACGGTGATTTTTATTATCAGGCGTTTAACGAGGATGAACGCTCCCGCATAGTGGCGAAAAAAACGCCGTCCGAAGACGGAACTTATCTTTTTGATATGGTGTTTTTGCTTTCCGAAGATGAGGTGCGGTTGTTTTTTCCGGAAAATGCAGACAGACAAGCAGTGCCGTCCGACTATCTTTTGTCCAAAAAGAGCGGACAGGAAAAAGTGCTTCTCGGGTTTGACGACGAAAGCAACTTCACGGCATGGTGGCTGCTTCCCGAAAAAGTATCCGAAACGCTCTATTATCCAAAAACTGTGCTGCCGAATGGAGAAGTGCAGTATCACGGCAGAAACATCTATCATCACGATTTTACGATTCGCCCGTGCATAATGGTAAAATTAACCAAAGGATTCGTAAAAGCTGGCCGTCTGATGTCGAAAGGCTCTGCCGGGATGGCTGGAGGAGAGGCGTATTCCCTGGAATACATCAAGAGTTATCATAACGTTGCGATGGAAAGAAAACCCGGCGGAAGAACCTCCATGTATGATGTAAGCGAGAAAAAGTGGCGTATGCGAATTCAACTGGATGATAGAAACCAATGGTTTTTATCCGTATTCCGGTATGACGACGACACTTTTGATAAATTTTCGTTGGATAACGAAGTGGCGAGTGATTCGCATTATGAGTTTTCGAACGAGAAAGGAATACGAAAGGTTTTATGTTCCCGCAAAAACAAAAAAGAGCATTTTGCCGAGGTTTTGATTACTTATGTTGAAAAACATGGTGGAGATGAATTGCTGAAGCAAATACGTCCTTTTGTTACAAAGGAATACCATTTCTAATTTGTGGGAATCGGCAACTTCCCTCTTTGTTTTAGCAGATGAAGACGATGGATTGAGTGAAAATCCCGATAACGGACAGTTATCGGGATTTTTCTCTTTGACATTTTCAAAGAGGTATGTTATAGTTAAATCGTGCAAACTCCGATTTTCGGAAAATAATTGAGAAAGAGGATGGATTGATGAAACGAAATCATATCACTCGATTGCTTGTCATTGCAGCAATGCTCGTGTCGTTGATTGTCATCGGTTCTGCGGCAACGCCGCTTACCGACGGTCAACAGATTCGTGGCGATTGCAACGGCGACGGTGCCATCAACATGAAAGACGTGTTGGTTTTACGCAAATATATTGCGGATTTGC
>JAZRVH010000034.1:0-17818 GCA_045598965.1 Acutalibacteraceae bacterium | reverse complement strand
ACTATATGGTTGATAGGCTGCATGTGTAAGCGTGGTGACACGTTCAGCTAGGCAGTACTAATAGGTCGAGGGCTTGACCAACGTGTGAAAAGCATGAACGAAACATTTTTGATTTGACACCTTGATGCGGTGTCACATGACGAAAGTATCCCTTTCGTCGGTTCTTTCCACTTTACCTCTTCGATTCGCTTCTTTATTCAGTTCTCAGGGTATAGAGAAAAGCAGGATGAGCAATCATCCTGCTTTTTTGTTTGCCCGGGAAAAGAAATAATAAAAAAATAGAGGCTTTACCGCCTCCGCCAAAAAGGGCAGAGGGGAGCCTCTATTGTTAGTATAAACGGTATATACGAAAAAGTCAAGGTGTTACTTCGTGAACCCCTTTTTGTAACATTCTGTGAGGTCGTCGGAGTCGCTTTTTTGTCTAAAATGGTAATGCTTTCAATTCCATTTTCCAAAATTTCGTAAATGCTTGAAATTCCGGGTGCTTTAATATCCATACAGGACACTTTCGACTCGTTGTTCAACGAATTTGTATACCCTATGCATTCTCCAAAGAACGGTTCTTTTTTGCCGACAAGTTGCAGTTTCACGAAATGGTCACACGCATTATACATAGTTACCTGTTTTTCTGCCATCACCATTTCCCACTTGCCATCGGGAGAACTGCCGTCAAGAGGTGCCGGGTTATCTTTTGAATAAAGATACTCTTCGCCGTGTGTGAAATACCGTTGCCGAATTTCGCAAAAAGGTTGCAATTTTTTTGAAAATGTGATATACTGCACACATTAAACGAGTCCGTTTTGGGAGATGAATTTATGAAACGCAAGGACGGAAGAAGAATTAAGACCGGCGACCCGATGTATGCGATTGCGGCACACATTATGGCGGAACGCAGTGATTCTATGAACAACATTAAGGTGCATATTCCGGTTGAGCCGATGCGTCAGTATATGCGGGACAAGAAAAAAGAAGGGCACACGTTAAGCCATATCGGCTTGGTGCTTGCCGCTTTTGTTCGCACGGTGGCGGAGTATCCGCAGTTAAACCGTTTTGTCGTGAACAAAACCATCTACGCCCGCAACAGCATTGATATCGGTATGGTGGTGTTGCAGCCGGGCGTGGAGGATGGCGAGACGATTGCGAAAATGCACTTTGACCGCACGGATGATGTTTTTGAGGTGCAACGTAAAATTGATGAATTTGTAGAACACAACCGAGAGGCCAAGGCGGACAATGCCACCGAAAAAATGATTCGATTTTTGTTTTCGGTGCCCGGCCTTGTGCGGTTTGGTGTAAACTTTTTCAAGTGGGCGGACAAGCACGGAATGCTTCCGGCATCGGTGATTGAGATGAGCCCGTTCCATGCAACCATGACGTTGTCGAACCTTGCAAGCCTGCGTACCAATTATATTTATCACCACGTATACAACTTCGGCACCACCAGTATGCTCCTTACGATGGGCAACATAGAGGAAGTGCCTCGCCGTAAAAAGGGCGAAATTGAGTTTGAACGGTGCATTCCCATGGGCCTTGTCATGGATGAACGCATCTGTCACGGAAGCTATTATGCCATTGCGTTCCGTCGATTTGCGGAATATTTGGAAAACCCGACGCTTTTGGAGGGGGCTCCCCGTGTTGTGAATGACGACGTATTATAAGAAAAAAGCAAAAAGCCTTCTACGGAAGGCTTTTCACTTTGAAAGAGGGTTTATTTTTGAAAAAGTTTCAAGGAACGCTTTTGATAGCGGCGTTTTGTCTGCTGGTTTGCGGATGTAACCGCACGGAGGAGGTTTCCTCGTTAAAGCCGATTCCGCCGACAACAACCGCAACCGCAACAATGGCGGCGACCGAGACGGCAACTGAAACAGTGACCGAAACGACGACGGAGGAAACGACGGAGTCGACAACAGAGCGGACAACAGAAAAACCGGCAGAACAGCCGACAACAGAAGCCACGTTGCCGGCGGTCGAACATACAACCAAGATGACAACGGCCGAAAAAACAACGGCTGCAAGCTCGTCCGGTTCGGGCGAAAAGACGTCGAACGGGCACACCGTTACGGTTGTGGACGGCGTGACGTATGTGGACGGGGTGATGATTGCCAACAAGACTTACAGCTTGCCGGCGTCCTACTGTCCCGGCGGGTTGACGGCGGAGTGCGACAGTGCCTATGATGCGTTGAAGGCGGGTGCCGCCGAGGCGGGATTTTCGCTGTATATATCGTCCGGATTTCGGGATTATTACACGCAACAAGCCCTATATGACCGCTATGTGGCAAACGACGGCAAGGCGAATGCCGATCGCTATTCCGCTCGCCCGGGGTATTCGGAGCACCAAACGGGGCTTGCGATTGATTTGAACGGGGTGCTCGATTCTTTCGGTGACACCGATACCGGCAAATGGGTGGAGGCACACTGCCACGAATATGGATTTATTTTGCGGTATCCCAGGGGAAAGGAGGCACAGACCGGATATATGTATGAGCCGTGGCACATTCGCTATGTCGGAAAAGATGTGGCGGCGAAAATTGCAAAATCGGGGCTGTGTTTAGAGGAATATTTCGGTATCACGTCGGAGTACCAAAACTAAAAAGGAAAACCCGTCGTGTCTTAGACACGACGGGTTATTTTTTATTGGATATATTTTCCTTAAATATCAAAAGAAACGGAGCAGGGATACGACCTTGCCGAGCACCACCACTTCGGGGACGATGATGGGCTCAAACTCGTCGTTTTCCGGTTGCAGGCGAACGTGACCGTCCTCCCAAAACACCCGTTTGACGGTGGCTTCATCCTCAATCAAGGCGACAATAACGTCGCCGTTTTGGGCGGCGGGAGTACGGTGAACCACCACCACGTCGCCGCCAAGAATGCCGGCGTTGATCATACTGGTGCCGCACACACGCAAAGCGAACATCTCGCTTGCGGGGAACTGGCCGCCGGAGTAGGGGACGTAATCTTCGATTTCTTCCACCGCCAAGATGGGGTTACCGGCGGTGACTTTGCCGAGCAGAGGGATTTTTGCCACTTGTTCACCCGGCATACGAATGGAACGGTTTAAGCCGCTTTGGCGGTTGATGTATCCTTCATCCTCCAGCAGCTTCAAATAGGCGTGGACGGTGGAGGTGGATTTGATGCCGCAGGCATCGCAGATTTCTCGGACAGACGGGGGGACGCCCTCTTGTGCCCGGTTTTGCAGATATTCCAGTACGTGCTGTTGTTTTTCATTTAAGGGTTTCATCGAAAAAACCTCCCATCGAACATTTGTTCATAGTCAGTATATCACGTTCTTTTCCATTTGTCAAACGTTTGTTCGAATTTTTTTCAAAATTCGCACTTTTTTCCACGAGTTTTCCGCAATTCCTTAAAAGAACGGTTACACATTTTTGGGACAAGCATGGTATACTCATAAGCGAACCGAGGGGACAAGCGGAGCCGCACCGCTTCTCGGTTCAAGGGAGAAAACCCTCCTCAAAACACCCTCTTAAAACGAGCATCCCGTGAGAAATCACGGGATGCTTCGTTTTTTAACGCTCTTGTGTAATATCGCTGAGGCTTGTTGCTACGAGCTTTTAACACTCTTGTGTAGCATCGCTGAGGCTTGTTGTTACGAGCTTTTGACACTCTTGTGAAAAAATGCCGGGATATTTTATGGTGGTGGACAGCGAAAAAATAAAATCGTTGACAAAAAAATCTTGCTTTCCGGCGGGGTTTGTGGCATAATGGGGGCAATACAAAAACGAGTGAGGCGAGGTGGCACGGCTATCTCGCCCAAAACGCATACGAAAAAACGCCAAAAAAGCGGGAGGACAGAGTATGATTTTTAAGAAAGCGGGGCCCATTGACTTTTTAGTGGTGGGGCTTGGAAACTATGGAAAGCAATATGAAAACACCCGTCACAATGCGGGGTTTCGAGCACTGAACGCCTTCGCAAAAGAGGCGGGAGCCGAGGTGAAGCGTGCCCGTTTTTCTGCGTTATGCGGCGAGACAAAATGCGGCGACAATCGAGTGCTTTTAATGCTTCCGCAAACGTATATGAACAATTCCGGCGAAGCGGTGGCGGCGGCTATGAAGTTTTATAAGCTCACGCCGTCTCAGCTTTTGGTGTTTTCGGACGATGTGTCTTTGCCGCTTGGAACCGTGCGGGTACGTCGCAAGGGAAGTGACGGCGGACAAAAAGGATTACGCAGCATTATTACGTATCTTGGGACGGAGGATTTTGCCCGTATCAAGTTGGGGGTTGGCGAAAAGCCTCACCCGCAAATGGAGCTTGCCGACTGGGTGTTGTCTCGCTTTACAAAAGCGGAGAGTGAGACAATGGATACTGCCGCCAAAACGGCGGTAGAGGCTGCAAAACTGATTATTGCCGGCGACATAGATGCGGCGATGAATCGCTATTCGAAGTAAGTTAGGAGAATACCATGAACGTCCTTCTTTCGGGGCTTGGTGCCTCGCCCTCGTTTCGCAAACTGCAAACGGCAGTGAAAACGGGGAACACGCCGGTATATGTGTCCGGTGTGGGACAAATTCATAAAGTGCTTTTAACGGCGGCTCTTTCGGAAAGTGCCCATAAACGAGTGATTTTGCTCACTGCCGACGAAGCGGAAGCCACCCGTTTGTGCGAGGATATGTGTGCCCTCGGCAAACGGGCTTTGGTGTATCCGTCACGGGAAATTTCTTTGCGAGATGTGACCTACGGTTCCAGAGAATTTGAACAGCAACGATTGGGTGTTTTGGCGGCATTACTGCAAAATGCGTGTGATGTGGTTTGTACTACAGTGGAGGCGGCGGCACAGTGGACGCTTCCGCCGGAGACTCTTGCCACCCACACGCTGACGATTAAGGACAATGCACCCCTGCCGGTGACAGATCTTGCCAAAACCTTGGTAGAGGCGGGCTATGAGCGATGCGACCAGATTGAGGGAGCGGGCCAGTTTGCGGTACGTGGCGGCATTATCGACATTTTTCCGGCGGCGGGAAATGAACCTGCCCGGTTAGAGCTGTGGGGAGACACGGTGGATTCGTTGTCGGCATTTGACCGTTTGACGCAACGCCGCACCGAGCCGCTGAAAATACTTACGGTGCCGCCGGCAATCGAGCGAGTAACCGACGACCGTTTGGCGGTTGCCGATCGTTTGGCGGCGTTGGCAGACACGTTGCCAAAAAGGCAGGAGGAGTGCAAGGCTCGTTTGCTTGCCGATGCGGACAAAATCGCCGACGGAATGCCGTTTAACGGGGACAAATATGTGTCGCTTTTATATGAAAAACCCGCCACGCTGTTCGATTATGCACCGGAGGCGTTGTGTGTGTTGTCGGAGCCTCATGCAGTGAGAGAGCGTGCGGATGCTCTCGGGTTCCAGTGGCGGCAGGACATCACAGATTTATTAAAGGAACAACAGCTTTGCAAAGAGCTTTGTGCGTCGGCGATGGAGTATGACGAGGTCATTTGCCGCTTGACGGCACAGGGCGTTGTGCTGATGGATACTTTTGCCCGCACGGAGCGGGATTTTGAGCTGAAAGAATTGGTGGCGATGAACGCCCGACAGCTTCCTATTTGGTCGGGGGATTTGTCGGTTCTTAAAGAGGATTTAGAGGATTTGCGTGCTCGCCAAATGACGGTTGCGGTTTTGGCGGGTGCCGAAACCAAGAATGCGTCGCTGTTGGCAGAGGATTTAACAGCAAAAGGGGTGCCGGCGTTGTATGCCAAATGCCCTTCGGAGCTAACATCGAGACACGTAACCGTTTTGACCGGCGGTCTTTCTGCGGGTGCGGAATTCCCCGATGCGGGGTTTGCCATTCTCACGCACGGGCGAGTGGCAAACAAGCGGCGTAAACCACGGTATAAAGCCAAAAACAAGGGTTCGGAGTTACACAGTTTATCGGAACTGCGTCCCGGCGACTATGTGGTGCATACGGTGCACGGTATCGGACAGTATTGCGGCGTTCAGCAGTTGGATGTGCAGGGAGTGTCCAAGGATTATTTGAAGCTGAAATACGCCAAAGGGGATATATTGTATGTTCCCGTTACCCAGTTGGATTTGGTCTCAAAATATATTGGGGCATCGGAGGATGCGACCGTAAAACTTCACCGTTTAGGTGGTCAAGAATGGCAAAACACCAAATCCAGAGTGCGGTCGGCGGTAAAGGATATTGCCAAAGAGCTGATTGCTTTGTATTCCAAGCGAATGGCGACACCGGGCTTTGCATTTGACCCGGATGAGGAATGGCAATACGATTTTGAACGCCGCTTTGAGTATGAGGAGACGGATGACCAACTGCGGTGTACCGACGAGATTAAAATGGATATGGAGCGGGCGGTACCGATGGACCGATTGCTTTGCGGCGATGTGGGCTTCGGCAAGACGGAGGTGGCACTTCGTGCCGCCTTCAAATGTGTGTCTCAGGGCAAGCAGTGTGCCATTTTGGTGCCAACCACCATCTTGGCATTTCAGCATTATCAGACCCTGCTCAAACGGTTTGAGGGATTTCCGGTAAGAATTGATATGCTCTCTCGCTTTCGCACCGCCAAACAGCAAGAAAAAACGGTTGCCGCCGTAAAACGGGGCGAAGTGGAGATTGTGGTGGGCACCCACCGTCTGCTTTCCAAAGATGTGGAATTTCGTGACCTCGGGCTGTTTATCGTGGATGAGGAACAGCGGTTTGGTGTTACGCAAAAGGAACGTCTTAAGGAAATGACCCCCAACGTGGATGTGTTGACCTTGTCGGCGACACCCATCCCACGGACGCTGAATATGGCTCTTTCGGGCATTCGGGATATGTCCATTATTGAGGAGGCACCTCAAGACCGCCGACCGGTGCAGACTTACGTGTTAGAGCACGATAACGGGGTGCTTCTTGAGGCAATTCGGCGAGAATTACGCCGTGGCGGACAGGTGTATTATCTGCACAATCGGGTAGACGATATCGAACGGGTGGCAGTCAATCTAAAAGCCCATTTGCCGGATGCGTCGATTGCGGTGGCTCACGGCAAAATGAGCGAGGAAGAGCTGTCGGATATTTGGCGTCGTGTGATGGAGCAGGAAATTGACGTGCTGGTGTGTACCACCATTATCGAAACCGGTGTGGATATTGCCAACGTCAACACACTGATTATTGAGCACGCCGACCGTTTCGGATTGTCCCAATTACACCAGCTTCGTGGACGGGTAGGCCGTTCCTCTCGGCGGGCGTTTGCGTATCTTACGTTTAGCCGAGGAAAGGTGCTTACTGACATTTCGGCAAAGCGGTTAGAGGCGATGCGGGAATTTACCGAGTTCGGTGCCGGCTTCAAAATCGCTATGCGAGATATGGAGCTACGTGGAGCGGGCAATCTTTTGGGTGCCCAGCAACACGGACACATGGAGTCGGTGGGATATGATTTGTACCTCAAAATGCTGGGGGATGCGGTTTCCGAGCAGAAAGGGGAGGTACAAAAGCCGAGAGAGGACGAGTGCTTAATTGATTTGCCGGTGTCGGCACATATTCCCGACGGGTATATCCGTGACCACGCCGCACGACTGGATGTGTACCGCCGTATTGCGGATATCCGCACCATGGAGGATTCTTTGGACGTGTACGATGAGCTTATCGACCGTTTTGGCGAGCCGCCGACGGCGGTGCAAGGGCTTATTGACGTGGCGTTGCTTCGAAATATGGCGGCGGGTCTCGGTATTTTCGAGGTCAAACAGCAGGCGGATGCTCTGCTTTTGAAGCCACGGGTTTTGGATATGGAGCTTGGGGCGAAGCTGTCTGCCGCTTTGAAAGGCCGTGTGATGATTTCGGCGGGAAACACGCCGTATTATGCGGTGAAAATGAAAAAAGGTCTGTCGTCGCTGGACACGTTGCGTGAGGCACTTGAAGCGGCGACAGAGCACGAGGAGGAGACAAAATGAGCGAAATCATCGGAAGCGAAAACCGTCCTTTGATTTTGGCGTCTCAGTCGCCACGTCGAAAGGAAATTTTGGAAAAATTAGGCGTGACCTTCACGGTGATTCCCGCTCAATCCGAGGCGAAAATCGACCCGAACCTTCCGTTGTGTGAGGCGATAAAAGCGGTTGCCCGTGCCAAGGCAGAGGAAATTTATGCCAAAAATCCGGGCTGTGCGGTTCTCGGTGCGGATACGGTGGTGGCAATCGGTGAAACGGTTCTGGGAAAACCGCACGACGAAGAGGAGGCAAAGCGAATGCTTTGTGCTCTTTCGGGAAAAGAGCATCGGGTGGTTACCGCTGTATGGGTTGTGGACGAGAGCGGAAACGGCAGAGGCTTTGCCAGCGATAACCGAGTGACGTTTGCTCCGCTTTCAAAAGCGGATATTGATGAGTACGTTGCGACCGGCGAACCGATGGACAAAGCGGGTGCCTACGGCATTCAAGGGCTCGGCGGACGATACATCACCCGCCTTTACGGTGATTTTTATGCGGTGATGGGTCTTCCGGCGGGAGAATTGTGGCAGTTTTTACGTCAAATCTCTTAAAAAATAAAAAAATTGATAAAAATATTAAAATAAGTGTTGTGCATTTGAAAAAAAGCGTATATAATAAACCCGTGTATGGGATTTTGTTCGAAGAAAGGACGTTTTTGTATGTTTATGTTTAATTGCGATGTGGGTATCGATCTCGGTACTGCCAACACCCTCGTGTATATGCGGGGAAAAGGCATTGTTTTGCGTGAGCCGTCCGTGGTGGCGGTGGACGTGAAAAAGTCCGAGGTGCTTGCTGTCGGTAAAGAGGCAAAAGATATGATCGGCCGTACGCCGGGCTCGATTTCGGCGGTTCGTCCGCTGAAGGACGGCGTGATTGCCGACTTTGAGGTTACCAGCGAGATGCTTCGTTATTTCATCAAGAGTGCGGTTCGTTCTACTTTCTTCCGTCGCACTCGACTGATTGTGTGCATTCCCTCCGGTGTTACCGAGGTGGAGCGTCGTGCGGTGGAGGATGCCGCCCGCCAAGCCGGTGCCCGAGAGGTGGAACTGATTGAGGAGCCTATGGCGGCGGCCATCGGTGCCGGTCTTAAAGTGGAAGAGCCGGCGGGTTGTATGGTTGTGGATATCGGCGGCGGCACATCCGAGGTGGCGGTGATTTCCCTTGGGGATATCGTGGCTTCCTGCTCGGTGCGTACGGCGGGCGATGACTTTGATGAGGCCATCATTTCCTACATCAAGAAAAAATACAACCTGCTCATCGGCGAGCGTACGGCTGAAAATGTGAAAATTGAAATCGGTTCGGCGTTCCCGTATGAGGATGAGGGCGAATTGGAAATCAAAGGTCGTAACCTGCTCGACGGTTTGCCGAAAAACATCACCATTACGGCTGAGGAAGTGCGTGAGGCACTGACCGATGCGGTGAGTGCGGTGGTGGATGCCATTCGTTCTACGCTGGAAACGACACCGCCGGAGCTGTCGGCGGATATTATCGACAACGGCATTATGCTGACGGGCGGCGGAGCGTTGCTCCGTGGACTGGATACGCTTATCTCCCGAGAGACGGGAATGCCGGTGCACGTGGCGGAAAACCCGCTGGATTGTGTGGTTAACGGTACCGGCAAGTGCCTGGATATCGGTGCCACCGGAAACTTCCGCTCTAACCGTCGATAAGAAACCGAACATAAGAGGCAGATTGGCTCGGCAAGTGGCTGTGCGGTCTGCCTTTTTTGAACCGAACGAAAGGAGGAACCGACATTGAAGGATTTTTGGAAAAGCCGTGGATTTAAGGTGCTTTTATGTGTGGCGGCATTTTTTATCGGGATGATGATTTATGCGGCCGTTACCGGATTTGAGAGTATCAGCGGTGCGGTGTTAAAGCCGATGCAAAGCGGGATTTCTGCTGTGTCTGACGGAATTCGTGGACTGTTCGGGGACTCCGCCGGGGAACTGAAAGAAGAAAACGCCGCCCTCAAAGAGGAGCTTAACACCCTGCGTAAACAACAGGTGGAGCTTGAGGAGCTTCGTCGCCAAAATGAGACGTACAAAGAGTTTTTGGCGTTAAAAGAGGAAAACCCCGATTTTGTGTTTGTGGATGCCCGTGTGATTGCCGCTGACCCGACGGACCCTTATGGCAACTTTACGGTGGGAGCGGGTTCGCTTTCGGATGTGAGCGTGGGAAACGCCGTTATCACGCCGGAGGGGCTTATCGGGGTTGTCAGTGATGTGGGTCTCAACTACGCCAAGGTGAAAACCGTGCTGGACCCCAGCTTGCAAATTGCCGTGTATGACAGCCGCACCCGTGAGGATGGGTTGACCGGCAACGAATATGATCTTGCCGCCGACGGCAAGCTGAAGCTGTGCCGCTTGACCCGTGACACGACCGCCGCCGAGGGCGATTACGTGGTGACCTACGGAGGACAATACCCCGCCGGATTGTTGGTGGGTGAAATTACGGCGGTGAAGCCGGAGACGGACGGATTGAGCAAATTTGCGGAAATTGAGCCTTTTGCACCGGTGTTTTCGGTGGCGGAGGTGTTTGTGATTACCGATTCAGAGGAGGCGACGCCGTGAGCGGGAAAACCTCTTTGCGTGGCGGTAATCCGCTGACGGCTGTGCGTGAGAAATACGTCCAGTGGACAGCCTATGGCTTGTTGCTGTTGGTGGCGTTTTTGTTGCAATCGGCTCCGCACGCTCTGGAAATCGGCGGAGCAAAGCCGTTGCTTTTGTTGCCGCTTGTGGTTGCCATCGGCTTGTTTACCGGCCCTGTCGGCGGCGGTGCCGCCGGTGCGGTTGCGGGCTTTTTGTGGGATATTTATGCCGACCGCTTAATGGGATTTCACGGGCTGTTTTTGTTGTGTGTCGGATGCACGTGCGGCTTGCTCGTGGTACTTTTGATGCGTAACAATTTGTTGACTGCCACGCTTCTTTGCGGTGCGGCCTTGGTGCTTCAGGTGCTGTATGATTGGGGCATCGTTTACTGCATTATGGGACGTGACCGTCCCTTTGCCGCTTTGTGGCACACGTATTTGCCCTGTGCGTTGTATACGCTTCTTGTGGCACCGCTTTTGTATCTGTTGACGTATTTTGTCACTCGGTTTTTGCGGCGACACGATTGACCGCCGAAGGAGGGAACATCCATGGAAAAATCCGAACAAAAACACAGCCGTCGCCGTGTGGCGGTGCTGGCGATTCTTGTCTGTTTTTTTGTGGTGTCGTATATTATTCGACTGTTCCAAATCCAAATTGTTCACGGCGATGAGTATGCGGCACAGGTGTATTCCGGAAGTCGTGTCAAATTGCCGGTGGCGGCAACCCGTGGCGAAATTTTAGACCGTGACTTGACGCCGCTGGTGGTGAACACAACCAGTTATACCGTTATTTTTGATTACAACTATTTTCCCCATGGCAACGATGAGGAAACGCTGAAAAAACAAAACGAAATGCTGTTGTCGCTGTGCGATATTTTGCAAGATGCCGGCGAAAAATGGAACGATACGTTGCCGATTTCCAAAGAATCTCCCTACACATTCGAAAAAGGGCGTGAGGCGGCGGCGGATGCCCTCAAAACCGACTTGCGTCTTGCGGTATACGCTTCGGCGGACAACTGTATGGCGGCGTTGATTGATGAGTATAAGCTTTCCGCCTACGATGAAAAGACCGCTCGCACGCTTGCGGGAATTCACCGTGAAATGGAAATTCGTGAATTTTCGTCGACAGTGCCGTTTACTTTTGCTAAAAATGTGTCCAAAGAGACCTCGTTTGCCATCGGTCAGCGGTCGGCGGAATTCCCCGGCGTTACGGTGGAATTGTCTCCGGAACGAAAATATTTGTCCGGCACCCATGCGGCACACATTCTCGGCACGGTGGGTCTTTTGTCGGATGAGGAGTATGCCCAATACAAAAATGCCGGGTATTCGTATAACGATGTTATCGGCAAAAACGGCGTGGAGCAGGCGATGGAGTCTGTTTTGCGTGGTAAAAACGGTGAGCGTACCTTACAAAAGGATTCCGACGGCAAGGTGATTAAGGAGGAGCAGACGGTTGCTCCGGTTCCGGGAAGTGCCGTGGTGCTCACCATTGATATGGACTTGCAAAAAAAGGTGGAGTCCGCCTTAGATGAGACGGTAAAAGAGATGCGTGGACAACCCGCCGGCTTTGACGGACAGGATATTTCCTCCGGTGCGGCGGTGGTGCTTGATGTGAAAGATAATTCCATTAAAGCGATTGCCAGCTGGCCCACGTTTGATATCAACCGCTACTATGACGATTACGGAAAATTGCTGAATGACCCGGACAACCCCTTGTTTAACCGGGCGTTGGATGGCGGATTTGCCCCCGGCTCCACCTTTAAGCCGGCGATGGCTATCGGGGCACTTAACGAGGGCTTGATTACGAAAAACTATACCTATTACTGCGGCAGTTGGTATCGCCATTACCAAAACGAGGGGCTGATGATTCACTGTATGGCTGACCACGGAAATTGCAACGTGGTGTTTGGCCTCGGTAAATCCTGCAACGCCTTTTTCTGTGAGATGGGGCGGCTTTTGGGCATTGAGCGTATGAACGAGTATTGCCAACAGTTAGGCATCGGGGTAAAAACCGGTGTGGAAATCGGCGAATCTGCCGGTACGTTGGCAGGGCCTGCCGAACGTGAGGCGGCGGGAGGAGTTTGGGTGCCGGCGGATGCATCGCAGGCGGCAATCGGTCAGTCGGACAATATGATTACGCCGGTACAGCTGGCCACCTATGTCAGCACGATTGCCAACCGAGGAACCCGCTATAAAACGCATTTGGTGTCGGCGGTTTTGGGGTATGACGGCGAGGTGCAAAAGACCGAAAAAGAGGTTATGGTAAAGATGGACGTGCGTCCCGACGTGTGGGACACGGTTAAAGAGGGAATGCTTCTTACGGCAACCAACGGCACGGCAACCCGCTTTTTTGTGGGAGTGGATTATGCGTTTGCCGCCAAAACCGGCACGGCAGAGGCGGGCAACGGCGGCTCTGACCACGGTGTCTTTATCGGATATGCACCGGCGGATGCCCCTCGTTATGCGGTGGCGGTTGTGATGGAGAACGGTACGGCTACCGGTTCGGGACGTCTCGCCCGTAAAGTGATGGACGCTTGCTTTGAGGTGGATGCTGTCGGAAAAGAGGATACGCCGAGAGGTGTGTTGCTTCCCTAACCGATTTTTTCAAAAAACGTCGCAAAACCGTGAAAAAAGGTTGCTTTTCAACGAAAAAAATGCTATACTGTTTATAATTATGAAAAAGAAGGGAGAACACGTATGGGGATTACCACCGTCATTACGTCCGGCAAGGGCGGCGTCGGCAAGTCTACCGTTTCGGCGGGACTTGGCTGTGCGTTAGCTGAGCGGGGTCAAAGTGTGCTGATTATGGATGGCGATGCTGGACTTCGCAGTTTAGACCTTATTACCGGCGTTGCCGGCGAAACCGTGTTTGACCTTGCGGATATTTTTGCGGGACATTGCGAGCCTATTCGGGCGATTTATTCGTCGCCGGTATATCCCGGCGTGTCGCTTATTCCCGCCCCGGTTCAGTTGCAAAACCTCTGCACGCCGAATGATTTGCGTCGGCTTTGCAAGGGATTTGCCCGCTATTTTGACCATGTGATTGTGGATTGTCCCGCCGGTGTAGGTGACGGGTTCGAAACGGCGGTTGCCGCCGCTGACCGGGCACTGATTATCACCACTCCGGATATGGTGTGTGCCCGTGACGGTGCTATCGTGGGCGACCTTTTACGCAAAAAGCGGGTGTCGGCTCGGCTGATTATCAACCGCCTGCGTGCCACCCCGATTCTTCAGGGAGCCACGCCGGATGTGGACGATATTATCGACACGGTGGGTGTGCGGCTTTTGGGAATTCTGCCGGAGGATGAAAAAGTGGCGGTTGCCTCCGCCAACGGCAACCCGCTTCCCCGCAACTCCACGGCTACCGAAGGTTTTCGCAACATTGCGGCACGGCTTTTGGGCGAACAGCCGCCCTTGTTGCCGCTTGAAAAAATGGCACCCTGATTATTTTGGAAAACACGAAACAATTTCTCGGAAAGGAGAAAAGCGTTATGAATATTGCTCTTATTGCTCATGACACGAAAAAGGAACTGATGGTGCAGTTCTGCATTGCCTATTGTGGCATTTTGTGTCACCATGATTTGGTGGCGACCGGTGCCACCGGCAACCTTGTCAGCGAGGCAACCGGCCTTACAATTACCCGCCAGATGGGTGGGCAAAGCGGCGGTGACCAGCAAATCTCTGCCCGTATTGCGTGTAACGAAATTGACCTTGTGCTGTTCTTCCGTGACACGGTCAGCACCAAAGAGGATGATCCCAACGATTTGGAGATGCTTCGTCTTTGTGACAAAAACAACATCCCTGTCGCTACGAACATTGCCACCGCCGAGGTGCTTATTCAAGGCCTTTCCCGTGGTGATTTGGATTGGCGTAATATTGTGAACCCCCGCAAATAAATACGAGTATAAAAACGCACACATTTGTGTGCGTTTTGTTCCGCCGTAAGGCGAAAATTTCCCGAAGGAGATATCGTTATGGAAATGATTACCAAAGCCCCTCGTGGTACCGGCGACGTTTTGCCTGCCGACAGTCACCGCTGGCAACATATTGAACAGACCTGCCTTGCGGTTGCACGGGATTTTGGATTTAAGGAAATTCGAACCCCCGTATTTGAACATACGGAGCTGTTTTTGCGTTCGGTGGGCGAGACCACCGACGTGGTGCAAAAGGAAATGTACACCTTTGAGGACAAGGGAAAGCGTTCGATTACGCTTCGTCCCGAGGGGACGGCGGGTGCCGCCCGTATGCTTCTTGAAAGCGGGCTGTATGCGGGGGCTCTTCCCGTGAAGACGGCGTATCTGACCTCTTGTTATCGCTATGAAAAACCCCAGGCGGGTCGCTTGCGTGAGTTCCACCAATTCGGTGTGGAATGCTTTGGTGCCGCTTCTCCTGCGGCGGATGCTGAGATTATTGCGTTGGCGGATGCCATTTTGAAGGAATTCAAGGTGCCGGATGTTACGCTGTTTATCAATTCCATTGGTTGCCCCACCTGCCGAGCGGAATACCAAAAGGCACTGAAAGCGTATTTTTTCGAGCGGCAAGATGAGCTGTGCGAGACCTGCCGTGACCGATTGGAACGCAATCCTATGCGTATTCTTGATTGCAAATCGCCGGTGTGCGGTGAAATCGCCAAAGGGGCACCGAAAATTTTGGACCATTTGTGTGACGAGTGCCGTGACCATTTTGAGGCGGTGAAAGCGTGCCTTACCGCTGCGGATATTCCTTTTGAAATTGATGAGGGAATTGTGCGTGGACTGGATTATTACACCCGCACGGTGTTTGAGTTTGTATCGTCCGCACCGGTGCTCGGCTCTCAGGCTACGGTTCTCGGCGGCGGTCGCTATGACGGGCTTATTGAGGAGTTGGGCGGTCCGCATCTGCCGTCGCTCGGTTGGGCCATGGGACTGGAACGGTTGCTGATGGTGCTTTCTGCTTGCGGCTACGCATTTCCCGAGCCGCCAACCTGCGAGGTGTATTTAGCCCCGATGGGGGATGCGGCGGCAAAAGCCTGCTTTGCCCTTGCCAACAAGCTTCGTGCCGGCGGCGTTTTTACCGAAACGGATATTGCCGGACGTGGCTTAAAGGCCCAGATGAAATATGCCGACAAGTTGGGTGCCCGTTATGTGATTGTGGTGGGCGACAACGAGCTTGAGACTGGCGATGTGCAGTTGAAGGATATGCAAACCGGCGAAGTGAGCCCCGCAAAGTTGGACGATAGTCTTTATACAACGCTGTACAATAAAGCCCTTGACCGACAGCTGTCGAGTGTTGCTGATTTGCTTTCGGAAGTGGCAGAATAATATCGAAATATTGATTTTATAAGAAACAGGAGTGGTTTTTGTGGCAGAGACGTTAAAGGGGTTGTCCCGCACCCATTATTGCGGAACGCTTCGAATGGAACACGTGGGTCAGGAAGTGACTCTTTGCGGCTGGGTTCAGCGTCAGCGGGATATCGGTCAGCTGATTTTTGTGGATTTGCGTGACCGCACGGGTATCGCTCAGTTGGCGTTTGACGACGCTACCGACCGTGCGGTGTTTGATAAAGCGTTTACGGTTCGTGGTGAGTACGTGTTGGCGGCAAAGGGCGTAGTGCGTGAGCGTTCCTCGAAAAACCCCGATATTCCTACCGGCGATGTTGAGGTGTTTGTTACCGAACTGCGTATTCTCAACAAAGCGGAAACCCCTCCTTTTGAAATTGTGGAAAACAGCAACGCCTCCGAGCTGCTCCGGCTCCAGTATCGTTATTTAGACCTGCGTCGCCCGGATTTGCAGAAAAATTTGATTTTCCGTCATCGTGTGGCGAAAACCGCCCGTGACTTTTTTGATGAAAACGGATTTTTAGAGATTGAAACGCCGATGCTCATTCGCTCCACGCCGGAGGGTGCCCGTGACTTTTTGGTGCCGTCCCGCACCCACAACGGCAGTTTTTATGCGTTGCCGCAGTCGCCCCAGTTGTATAAACAACTGTCCATGGTGGCGGGCTTTGACCGCTATGTACAGCTTGCTCGCTGTTTCCGTGATGAGGACCAGCGTGCGGACCGTCAGCCGGAATTCACCCAAATTGACCTCGAAATGTCTTTTGTGGACGTGGAGGATGTTTTGGCGATGGGCGAGAAATTTATCGCCTATCTGTTTGAGCACGTGTTGGACGAAAAAATTGCTTTGCCGCTTCCTCGTCTGAAATATACGGACGCTATGTCCCGCTTTGGTTCCGACAAACCGGACACCCGCTTCGGTATGGAGCTTGTGGACGTGAGCGAGCTTGTGAAAGATTGCGGATTCGGCGTATTTTCCGGTGCGATTGCCGAGGGTGGCATGGTGAATGCCATTGTTGCCGAGGGCGGTGCCACGGTACTGACTCGTAAAGAAATTGACAAGCTCACCGAGCAAGCAAAAGGAATCGGTGCCAAAGGGCTTGCATGGGTGCGTTGGACACCGGACGGTGTGTCCTCCTCTTTTGGAAAGTTCCTTGCCGACGGCGAGATGGATCGTCTGCTTTCGTTCCTCGGTGCTAAAGAGGGCGACGTGGTGCTGTTTGTTGCCGACCGCATTAAAAAGCACGTGCAAAGCGTGTTGGGTGCGTTGCGTTTGACGGTGGCAGAAAAACTCGATGTGAAACGGGAAGGGTATAACCTTTTGTGGATTACGGAGTTCCCGTTCTTCGAGTGGAACGAGGAGACGGAGCATTGGGATGCCATGCACCATCCGTTTACCTCTCCGCTGGATGAATGTATTCCGTATTTGGACAGTGAACCCGAAAAAGTCTTTGCCAAGGCGTATGACCTGGTTCTTAACGGCGAGGAGCTTTGCAGCGGTTCTATCCGTATTACCGACCCGGAACTGCAAAATCATATGTTCCGTGCCCTTGGATTTACCGACGAGCAGGCACACGAGAAATTCGGCTTCCTGTTGGATGCTTTCCGCTATGGTGCTCCGCCTCACGGCGGTATGGGCATCGGTCTTGACCGCCTTGTGATGCAGATGCTGAAAGCGTCGTCGCTTCGTGATGTGGTGGCGTTCCCGAAACTGCAAAATATGGTGGAACCGATGACCTCCTGCCCCGCACCGGTGGACGATATTCAGTTAGAGGAGCTGGGTATCACGGTGAATCCGCAAGAATAAGAAAAGTAAAAACACGCAACCGGTCAACCGGTTGCGGGTTTTTTTATATTCATAAAACAACCACTGGCTCTGCCAGTGGTTAAAAAGCTTTAGCTATGGACAAAAAGAAAACTCCTTGTTATATTTGCAGTTGAGGTTCGCCAACCCAACAAAAATATAACAAGGAGGTCCTAATCATGAAAGAGAA
>JAZRVH010000033.1:0-133808 GCA_045598965.1 Acutalibacteraceae bacterium | reverse complement strand
CATTATGTACTTTAACCCCATCACCTATTTCATCAATGGCTACCGCAAAACCTTCCTTTACGGCGAATGGTTCTGGCAACAATCCACCACCGTTGCCGGCGGACATATTTTGTCCCCGGCGCTGTGGGAAAATGTTATCTTCTTTGCGGAGCTGATTGCGGTGGTGGCGCTCGGCGCTTGGAACTATAACCGCACCCGCAAGAAGATTGCGGACATTCTGTAAGGAGGGGATTGTATGGACGAAACCAAAGCCGTCGTCAACGAGGCGGAGCTTCCGATCATCGAATTCGACCATGTCTCTAAAATCTATACCCTCTATCGCAACGATAAAGAGCGGTTTTTCTCGCTGTTTCATAAGAGCAAAAATTTGAAAACCAACCTCGCCTTTAACGACGTTTCCTTTAAGGTAAATCGTGGCGAATCCATTGGTATCATCGGCTCCAACGGTGCCGGAAAATCCACCCTGCTGAAAATGGTCACCGGCGTCACGTTCCCCTCCTCCGGCAACGTAACCGTGCGGGGTCAGGTGGCGGCGTTATTGGAACTGACCGCTGGCTTTTCGCAAGAAATGACCGGTCGTGAAAACATTTACTTAAAAGGATATCTGCTCGGTCTCAAGGACGCACAAATTCGTGAGATTGAAGAAAATATTATTAAATTCGCCGATTTGGGCGACTACATCGACCAGCCGGTTCGCACCTTTTCCAGCGGCATGAAAATGCGTCTCGGCTTCGCCATCAACATCAACACCAAGCCGGATATTCTCGTCGTGGATGAGGCGTTGTCCGTCGGCGATGCCGCTTTCAAGAAAAAATGTAAAGCGAAAATCGCCGAGCTGATTAAGGGCGGCGTCACCGTTTTGTTCGTCAGCCACTCTATCGACAGCGTTCGTGAGGTTTGCAACCGTGCCATCTATTTGAAAAAAGGCACCGTGATGTACGACGGTGACGTTGAGAAAGCGTTTGAAATGTATGGCGGAAAATAATGTGAAAAAATCCACCTTAGGCGTCGTGCTGGCGGCTGGCAAGGGAAACCGCTTTACATCCGAAACCCCTAAACAGTTTGCCGAACTTGCGGGAAAACCCGTGTATATGCACCCGCTTATCGCCTTCGAACAAAGCCCCCTCATCGACAAGATTGCGGTGGTGATTCCCGCCGGATATGAGGATACCGTCAAGGCTCAACTGGCCCATTTCGGCATCACGAAAAATGTGGGCATTGTAGCGGGAGGAGCCGAACGTCAAGACTCGGTTAAATCGGCAATAAACCTTGCACTACAAGGCAATTTCGACCGTATTCTCCTTCACGATGCCGCTCGCCCGCTGTTGACCGGCGAGGTGATTGAACGGATGTGTCGCTCACTCGATACCTATGTCGCCGCCACAGCCGCCCTGCCGGTCACCGACACCATTGCCCTCACCGACAACGGCACAACCATCTCTTCCGTTCCCGAACGACGAACGTTATGGCAGATTCAAACCCCGCAAGGCTTTAACCTTTACACCTTATCCGAGGCATACGCCCGTCTTTCCCCTGCGGTTTTGGCGGCTTGTACGGATGACTGCGGTGTTATCCGAGCCTTTTTACCCGAGGAACCAATCGCTCTTGTTCCCGGCGACCGCAAATTGTTAAAATTGACCTACCCGCAAGACCTTGCTGTGTTGACAGCACTTGCAAACGAATAAAACCAAAAAATTTGGAGGGATTTCCGTGCACGAATGGCTAAAAAGTGCGGCGGTGGAGGCTCTTTACGGATGCCTGCACCTCTTTCGCTTATGCCCCGTACGTGCACGGACTGTCTTTTTTTCCGCCTATGCGGGCAAACGAGTGACCTGCAACCCCGAAGCAATATGCAAAAAGCTGCACGAGCTTTACGGGGATACGCTGACGGTGGAATGGTGTGCGTGCGATGAAGACGCCCGCAAAGCCCTTGAAGCAAAAGGCATAAAAACCGTTCAATTTGATTCGCTCGCTTATTTTTACCGCATATTGACCGCCAAAGTGGTTGTGCTCAACGATATGTCCGGCTGCTCCTATCTCCCCTTCGGCAAAAAACAAACCGTGATACAGACGTGGCACGGTTGTGGGTTATACAAGAAAGTGGGACACGATGTTCCGGACGAAACGCCGGGATATCATCGCCGCTTACGCCGCATTGCAAAGCAAATTGATTTGTTTACTTCCGGCTCTTCCACCTTTACCGAAACCGTCATTCGTGGAGCCTTCGGTTACACGGGCGACGTGATGGAAACCGGCCTCGCCCGCAACGATATTTTGATGAATGCCGCCGCCCGCAACGCCGCCAACGCAAAGGTGCGGGCGTTTTACGGATTTGATGAAACCACCCCGCTCTTGTTATTCGCTCCCACATTCCGCAAAGCCGACAACGGCGATGTTCTGTGGTTTGAGGATGAAACGATTAAAGCCGCATTGCAAGAGCGTTTCCCCGGCTACAAAATTTTGGTTCGCACTCACTATATGGCAAAAAAAGCGGATGCCCAAAACACCGTGGATGTTACCGCCTATCCGGATATGCAAGAGCTTTTGTGTGCGGCGGATGTGCTGGTGTCCGATTATTCCTCGTGCATTTGGGACTTTTCGTTGACAGAAAAACCGTGTTTTCTCTTTGCACCCGACCTCTCCGACTACCGGTGTGAACGGGACTTTTATTTGGATATTCACAAGTGGCCATTCCCTCTTGCCGAAACCACAGAGGAAATGGCAAAAAACTTGTTGCAGTTTGACGCCACCGCCTATCAAGCGGCGGTAAATACGCATCTTTCGGATTTGGGAAGCCGTGAAAGCGGCCACGCCGCCGAAAGTCTTTGCAAATTCATTGCCGAAAAGACACGGTAAGGAGGATTTTTCGATGGTATCGGTTGTTATTTTTGCCGGCGGCACCGGCGTACGCCTGAAATCTGCCGACAAACCAAAACAGTTTTTAGAGGTAGACGGCAAGCCCATCATTATCCGCACCCTCGAGAAATTCGCCTTTCATCCCGAGGTAGACGCCATCGTGGTCGCCTGCCTTGCGGAGTGGATTCCCCACCTAAACCACCTTATCGCCGAGTTTTCCATCCCGAAAATCACCGCCGTTGTTCCGGGCGGCAAAAACGGCTTCGAATCCATCCACAACGGATTGGTTACCGCCGCCGAATCTATGAACGATGAGGACATCGTTTTAATTTCGGACGGTGTACGCCCCATTTTGACAAATGAACTGATTTCCGATTGCATCGCCACGGCACGGGAATACGGCACTGCCGTTCCCTGCGTTCCCAGCATTGACTCCGTTTTGCAAAGCCCCGACGGAACGACCTGCCGTATCGCTATGCCCCGCAACGAGATGTTTGTCACGCAAGCACCGCAGGGATACCGCCTCTCTCGCATTCTGTGGGCACACGGCGAGGTGGAGCGATTGGGTCTCCCCGCCCCGGTTTCGTCCAGCGAATTGTTCATCTCTTTGGGTGAGGAAATTCACTTAGTAGCCGGTGACCAAGACAACATCAAAGTCACCACCGACTATGATTTACACGTCTTAAAATCCCGGTATGAATACAAAAAACGACACGAAGCCGAATTGAATGACGGCGAAAACGCCGCCTCTCACGGCCTTTAATTCTTGCAAAAAGGACGGATGAAACGATGAAAACCCCGTTAAAAGAACTGCTGAAGCCCGCTTTGTATGCGGACATTTTGTCCGTAGCCAAGCGGGCATTGCCGTGGGAGAAAATGGCGGGAAAAACTCTGTTTTTAACCGGAGCCGCCGGGCTCATCGGTCGATATATCACGCTCGCCACCCTTTTGCACAACGACCTTTCCGGGAACACAATTCGCATCGTAGCCTTTGTGCACAACGAGCAAAAAGCCCGTGCGGCATTCGGAGATGCCGTCAATCGAGATGAGCTGACACTCATTGCGGGCGATGTGTGTAATCTGCCCGACGACCTGCCGCCTGCGGAGTATGTTATTCATGCGGCAAGCCCCGCCAGTGCCATCCAGTATGAGCAAAACCCCGTCGGTACCCTTTTAACCAACACCGTCGGCACAGCAAACGTGCTGAAATACGCCAAAGAGTGCAACGCAAAAAGTGTGCTTTGTGCTTCCAGCCTTAAGGTTTACGGCGATATTTATGAGGGCGACAGGATGACGGAGCAAGCCAATGGTATTCTCGATTTCACCACCTATAAAAACTGCTATGCCGAGGGAAAACGTGCAACCGAGACGCTGGCAAATGCGTATTTCCACCAGTTCGGCACGCCGGTAAAGCTGGTTCGCCCCGCATACATTTACGGTGCGTGCGGATTGGATGATGACCGTGTATGGGCACAGTTTATCGCCAATGTGGTTCGCCATGAAAACATTTTGCTCAAAAGTAACGGTGCCGCCTATCGCTCTTTTTGCTACGTAGCGGACACGGCGGCGGCGTTTTTAACGGTGTTGCTTTGCGGCGAAAACGGCAACGTCTATAACATCGCCGACGATTGCTCCAATGTTACGATTCGTGACTTTGGGAAAATAGCGGTGGCGGCATTCCCCGAGCGTGGGCTTACCCTCTCTTTTGCAAATCCCGAAGACGAGCCGGAACCGCCAAAGGTCTTTACGAAAACGCCGGAAATCCTTGACTGCCGTGCCATAGCCGCTTTGGGCTTCAAGGCAGAGGTGGATATTGCAGAGGGTGTTCGTCGCACGGTGGCTATTTTGGAGGAATCGCTATGAACGGTGCACGCATTACCGTATTGCTTATCGCCAACGAAAACGAGGAGCAAAACGCCGCTCTTTTGGCGGCATTTGACGGGCAAACCGTCCAGACGAAGCTTATCCCTATTCTTGTCCAAAACGGGCAAAATAGCCCCGTTTTCGCCGATTATGCCGCCTCTCACGACGCCACTCTCCTTTCCGACGGAATCGCCGCCGCTTTTAACGCCGTAAAGACGGATTGTGACTGCGATTATTTGGTGACACTGAAAGCCGGCGACCGTTTTTCAAAATCCTACTTCGAAAAAATGCTTCGCTTTGCGGACCGTGTCAACCTTGACGATGATTTGTTAGAGGATGAGGACGAGGAAAAGCTTCCGAAACTTCCCGACATCCCGCTGATTTGCCCGAAACAGCAATTCGCCAAAGGCGGTGTTGACCGCTTTTCGGCAGGAAAACGTACTGTTGGCGTTGACTTGCGTGGAAAGAAACCGGTAGCTCTTCGGTTTCCCCTCACGCTTTTCGGCGTTATGTTCTATTTACCGTCTCTTAAAAAGTTCGAAATGAGCGAAACGCTCTCCGATACGGCAAGTGCACAAGATTTATTGTTTCGCCTTTTGGTAAAGCAAGGACTTCTGCTGGCGGCAGACGAGGTCACCTATACCTACGACACACCGTATGACCCGCATTTTGCCGTGTTCCCCGGCGTGTATGACCGTGCTTGGTACGAGCAGGAAATCGACGAGTGGTTACTGCCGCTTTTGAAAAGTGTAAAAAAAGACCGTGGGTTCGTTCCCGCCTATCTGCAAGCGGCGGTAACCTATCTTTTGTGGTGTAAATTAGAAGCAAACAAAGATAACCGCAACCGCCGTGTGCTGTCAACGGAAAACGCCATACAAGAGCAAGAACGGTTTAGTGCGGTTCTCGATTATGTGGACGATGAGATAATCGACCGTGTATTGCCGGAGGGTGATGCTCTGGCGTTCTCTCAAAAAGTGATGTTTTATCAACTGAAATACCGTTGTTTCACCGAGGAAATGTGTCTCTCCTCCTTGGGTGGACAACTGCTGTTATCGCTGCCGAAAAAAGGGTGTGTGCCGTTTGGCAACTCTATGCTCACCCCCGTGAATGTTCAGCGAATGGACTTTATAAAAGACCGCATTGAGATTGACGGCACCATCGCCAACGTCTATGGTTCTGCCGCCACCCTACATATCTGTGTCGGCGACAAGAAATATGAGCCGGCGTGGTGCGGTCGGTTTGCATTGACCAAGTATTTCGGAAAATCCGCCTTTAAGCAGCGTGCCTTTTCGGTGTCGCTTCCCTATGACGCCGTAAAAGCGGCAAAAAGCGTACACTTCGAACTGGAATTTGAGAAAAAAACCTATCCGCTCCCCTTGGTGTTCCCCTCTCATTTTGCCAAACTCACCGAAACGCTGAAACACGCCACTTGGCGATTTTCCGACCGTGTTTGTCGCTACGATAAAGAGACGCTCTCCTTGCGGTTTACGAAAAACAAACCCTTTTCCGGCATCGGACGTGAGCTTTCCCTCGCTTTTGAAATGCTTAAAAGCGGTCAAAAGCGTGCCTTAGCCATGCTTGCCATGCGAGGTGCTTACTGGGTTACTCGCCCTTACTGGAAAAACAAAACCGTGTGGTTTTTCCTCGACAAAATATATAAAGGCGGCGACAACGCCGAATACATCTATCGCTATACAAAACCGCAACACGACGGAATATTCAAAACCTATTTAATCGATCGCCACGCCCCTGAAGCGGCGGCACTGAAAGCGGACGGGCTTTGTCCCACCTATCGCAACACCTTACGTCATTATATGGCGTTGCTCAATGCCGATTTAGTGATTGCCTCCAACTCCACCGTGATGGAGGTCAACCATCTGTCGGTGGACACCTCCGCCTATCTGCGGGATTTGGTGCATTTCAAAACCGCCTGCGTGCAACACGGATTGTCGGTACAAAACATTGCGGCGGCACAAAACCGCCTGCGTGACAACACACAACTATATTTTTGTGCCGCACCCATCGAAATCGACAACCTCTCTCGCCCGATTTACGACTACAGCGGCGACGAGTTAAAGCTCACCGGCGTTCCCCGTTTTGACGGACTGGTAGACAGAAAAAGGAACCAACTGCTTCTGTCTCCCACCTGGCGAATGCAATCGGCGGTGACCGTCCGCAAGAATGAGGGCGTTAAACGGGATTATAACCCCCATTTTCGTGATTCCGCCTATTTTAAGACCTACGATGCACTTATTCACGATAAACGCCTTCTTGACGCCGCAAAACGCCTTTCTTACGATATCGTGTATGTGCTTCACCCCATTGTCAGTCCCCAGTTAAAAGATTTCGGCGACACGTCGCCGGTAAAAATCCTCGCCGCCACCGGCGACACCTCCTATGAACAGCTGTTTTGCGAATCGGCTTTGATGATTACCGACTATTCCGGCGTCCAGTTTGACTTTGCCTATATGCGAAAACCGCTTGTCTATTACCTGCCGGACAGCCTGCCGAAGCATTATGAGGAAGGGGCTTTTAAGACCGAGGAAATGGGATTTGGCACGGTATGCAAAACCCAAGACGATCTGGTGGATACGCTTATCGATGCTATGGAGCATCAATGTGAAATGCCGCCGGAATACAAGGCTCGTGCCGATGCGTTTTTCGCCTATTCCGACCATGAAAATTGCAAACGCATATATCAGCAGCTTTTAGACTTTACCCGTAAGGAGTTATCCCAATGAGCGAGAAAATTTTTTGTGAATACTGCGAAGCACAAATTGATGCCGATTGTGCCGTTTGTCCCCATTGCAATGCGGTTTTGTCCCATAATGAACAAATCAATGCAAAACAAAAAGCAGAAAAATTGGAGCAGGAACGCAAACAATCGGAAATCGAACGCAACCGCACCGAAGCGGAAGAAAATCGGGAAGCCACTAAAAGCCTCGGGAAAATCTCCCGTGCCGCCGATGCGGCATTTCGGTTTTTAAGCGGCGGAACCAGTATTCTCAAAACACTGAAAGTCGGGTGCGGCGGAATTATTCTTCTGTTTATTGTCGCCGCATTATGCGGCATTGTGTACCGCATCATCACATAATAATCGGCAAAAAGAAAACCGCCTAAGGCAACTACCACAACGGTAGGCCTTGGGCGGTCTTTTTTATCTTTTATTCGGGGCAACGAATGCCGGTAACCACTCGGTCAAGACCGGAGGCATCTTTGTATACACGCACATCGGACAAACCGGCTTCCACAAACAAGCGAGAAACATCATCTCCCTGGTCTTCGCCGATTTCCACCGCCAGCATTCCTCCATCCAGCAGGCGATTAACCCAATGCTTTGTCAATCCACGATAAAACTTGAGTCCGTCCTCATCGCCATCCAACGCCATACGAGGCTCGTGTTTTACCTCTGTTTGCAGTCCATCCAAATCCGCCGTGCGGATGTATGGCGGATTGCACACAATCAGTTCTGCCATTCCGGGAATGGACAGCGAATCGGTCAAAATATCCGCTTGCATGATATCCACATTGCAATCCGGGTGATTGGCAACATTATATCGCAAATAATAGCACGCTGCTTCGGATAATTCCACCGCCGTCACCTGGGCTTCCTTTACGAGGGTGCAAATACCGAGACCCACACATCCCGATCCGGCACACAAATCGAACACCTGAGGATGCGGACGACTGCTATTGCGGATAAAGGCGGCACCGATTTCACACAGTAACTCGGTCTCCGGGCGGGGAATCAGCACTCCCTCACCCACTCGGAGAGTCAACGCCAAAAAGTCCCAACTGCCCAATATGTATTGCAACGGTCGGCCCGCCATACGCTGAGCGGCGGCTCGTTCCACCTCAAAGCGAATAGGCTCGGGAACGTATTCGCCCCAATAGCGTGCCCGTTGAGCAAACGGCAAGCCGCCGATGTCCTCGAGCAGACAACTGGCGTCAAACCGTGCATCCGGCACACCGGCCTCTTTCATTCCTGCCATCAGCTGGCGATATAACTCACGATAGGTCATTTCGTTCACCCGATTTCGTTAGGATTCAGTAGTCTCCTCGACAGTCTCCTCGTCGTCTCCCGCAACAGATTCCTCTGTCGTTTTCTTCTCTTCATACGGGGTCCAAAGCACCGTTTGTGCGGTTGTGCGTGCTTTGTCGTCCAGCGGCAACACCTCAACAAACGAGGCGATAGCACATTCAATCATATCGTCTTCCGGCTCTCTGGTCGTAATGCGTTGCACCCAAAGTCCGGGAGCGGAGATGATGCGAGTAAACGTATTATCCTTACGGCCGGCAAGTTTAATGGCCTCATAACCCACGCCCATAACCAGCGGAATCATCAAAAGTTTAACAGCGGCTCGTAAAAGCGACGGGATATTGTGCGGGATAATCATAGAGAAAAAGATACCGATAAGCAGCATCAAAATCATAAAGCTGGTGCCGCAACGGGGATGAAAGCGAATCTGTTTTTTCACATTTTCCACCGTCAGCGGAAGTCCGTGCTCATAACAGAATATGGTCTTGTGCTCTGCACCGTGATATTGATACACACGGCGAATATCTTTCATCAAAGCGGTGGCCGCAATGTACGCAATAAAGATAATCAGACGCAAAAGTCCCTCGCAAAACGATTGCAAAAACCGGTTGTCCAGTGCCGGAATCCATCCCTTGAACAGGTTGTATATTTGAATGGGAAGCCAAATAAACAATCCGACGCCAAGACCCACACCGAGAACACAGCTGATAACCATCAACACCGCAAACAGCGGGCCGTCGCTCATCTTTTTAATTTCTTTCTCTTGGTTTTCGTTTTCCACTTCCTCGTCGCCCATGCCGGACATATCGACGGAAAGCATCAACGCCTTATAGCCTTGAATAAGTGAATCCACAAAGTTGAATACGCCACGGACAAACGGCGTTTTCCAGAAAAAGCCTTTTTTGGAAGCTCCGTTTTCCCACATTTTCATTTGGATTTCTTTTGTTTCTGCATGGCGTACCGCCATTGCCGTTTTTTTCGGGCCACGCATCATCACGCCCTCAATCAAGGCTTGTCCGCCGATAGAGGTGAATTTTGCGGGACAGGATTTTGCTTGTTTACTCATACTGACTCCTTTCCGGGATGCGGTTGTTTTTTCGGTAGCGTGATGATGACGGTTGTACCAATGCCCTCATCACTCTCAATTTCCAACGTTCCGTTGTGTTTTTTAATGATTTCATCCACAACGGCAAGTCCGATTCCGGAGCCCGGAATACCGCCGTTTTTACCGGCACGATAGAACTTGTCGGTGATGTGCTGTAAATCCTCATCGGAAATGCCGATACCGGTGTCGCTGACGACCACCTGGGCGAAGTCGCCCATTTCCGCCGCCTCCACACGAACGGTTCCGCCGGATCTAGAATATTTAATAGCGTTGTCGATCACGTTGACAAGCACCTGACGAAGCCGAATACGGTCGCCCTCGATCGGCAACATAACCCGGGCATTCTCCAAATATTTTAAGGTGATTCCCTCACGCTTGGCACGGTCACGGTACAGCATAACGCTGTCCTCCACCTCGGCAAGCAGGTCCATTTTTTCAATTTGCACCGAAAACCGTCCGCTCTGCATTCGGGAGAAGTCGAGAAGATCCTCCACAATACGAGCCAGTCGGTCGGTCTCGCCGGAGATAACCTTCAAGCCTTTTTTGGTCATCTCCTCATCCTCGGTTCCGAGCTCGGACAGCGTTTCGCTCCAACCCTTGATCGAGGTGAGCGGTGTACGCAATTCGTGGGATACAGAGGAAATAAAGTCGTTTTTCATCTGTTCGGCGGTGGCAATCTCGCCCGCCATATAGTTTATCGTATCGGTAAGTTCGCCAATTTCGTCGTTATACCGTTTTTCAATTCGCACATCGTAATGTCCGAGAGCAATATTTCGAGCCGTGCGGCCGATTTCTTTCACGGGGTTAATAATGGTGCTGACAAAGTAGGAGTTGGAAAGCATAACGAAAAACAGAACCGAAAGAGCAATGGCGATAATCACCAAGGTGGCGGAACGCATTTCCGCATGAACCAAACGAAGCGAGGTAACGTAACGCAGTCCGTATCCGGCTTTTGAGCCTTTTTCCGACAACCGCACACATACCGACATTACATTTTCGCCGCTGGACGATTTGCCCCGCCACGAGGCGGTGTTATCCTTAGAGGAGGCGGTTCCCTCCCAATCGGGAGCAATTTCGCCGGAACGTCCAAATCCGGTGGAAGTAAGTACAATCGCTCCCTCGTTGTTGACGAGCTGAACCTCCACAACCTCTTTGTCCTGGAAATTTGCCACAAAATCACGAAGTCCCGATTCCAAGTCAAAGTTTCCGTCTTTGATATACCGCTCAAACAAATCCGCCGAGCTGTTGGCATACGACAAAAGCTCCGACTGGACACTACGATAATAATAGTTTCGGGTTAAAAGGATGAAGGCGGCAACAAGCAACGCCAAAAACAAAAACACGGTTCCGAGTCCGTTTACAAGCCATCGCTTTGTAATACCGGTAACACGCTGTAACGCCATGGTCGCCCCTCCTTTTTTAGAAATCTTTTTACGGTATTACGGATGCCAGCTGTACCCTTGTCCCCATACGGTACAAATATGCTTCGGGGAGGAAGCGTCTTCCTCAAGCTTCATACGAAGTCGACGGATATTCACGTCAACAATTTTCTCGTCGCCGTAATAATCCTCACCCCATACACGATTTAAGATATCCGTGCGGCTGAAGGTCTGCTCGGGGTTGCGGAAAAAGTATTCAAGAATTTGGAATTCCAACTGGGTTAAATCAATGTGCTTGTCGTTCTTTTTTAGCGTCCGGCTACGCACATTGAGGGTAAATTCGCCGGAGATGAGTTCCTCCGTATAAGTCACCACGTCAGCGGCACGTGTTTTTGAAAGGCGACGATACAACGCCTCTACTCGAGCCACCAATTCGGACGGGCTAAACGGCTTGGTGACGTAATCGTCCGCACCGGTCATCAACCCGTTGACCTTTTCGGATTCTTGGGTGCGGGCGGTGAGCATAATAATGCCCATGGTTTCGCTTTTTTCACGAAGACGGCGACACACCTCAAATCCGTCAATGCCGGGGAGCATCACATCCAACAGTGCCACGTCCACCGGCTCTCCCGCTTCCTCAGAAGCGGCGAATTTTTTAAGTGCCTCTTCGCCAGAGCCGGCTTCCAGCACGGTAAATCCCGATCGTTTCATATACAAAACTACAAAATCCCGAATGGATGCCTCATCCTCACAGATGAGAATTCGTTTCATAATCGCCGCCTCCTTTTCAAGACAGTACCGTCATACGGTACAATATTTCGTTCAAATCCAGTTTAAGAGCCGCATTCTCCGCCTCGTTCCACCATACACGGTAATCGGTTCCGCTGCCTTTAAGCGACACCGTTTTATACACAAACGGCGTGGGCTGACCAACAGCACCGGTAGCGGTTTCCATCGGCGTAGCGTCCTCGGCAGAGCAGTTGCGAATAACGCACTCTAATGTCTCGTTGCCATCCTCCACATAGAACAAATCCAGCCGGTGAGCATTTTTGTCGTAAGACGCACTCAAAGCACCAAGCCAGCTGTCGTCCAGGCGGAGCAGATATCCGTCTTGCGGAACGGTAATGGCATAAAAATCGGTAACGTCCGTTTCCTCTTTCGGGTCGTAGGAACACCAGCGGGTCAACCACAACGATTCGCCCGCCCCGCTTTCGGGCAACGGCATTTCCTCACTGATTGGCCATTCAATCATCCCGTCGCCGTCAACATCGCAAAACGAAAGTCCCGATGTGCGAGCGGTTTTCGTGGTAACATTCGCATACGGGTCATAAAAAGGAGCCTGCAGCTGTTCGCCGTCCCACAAAATCAGTTCGGTAATACAAATCTCGTTTTCCTTTTCGCAATCGGCAAAAACGCCAACCTCGCCCGTTTCAAAACGGCGGCTGTCCAGAGAAAGGATTTTTTCAATGTAGCCGTCAACCGACACCTTGTCCTTAACCTCCGTCACGCCGTTTTCCATCGCAATCAAACTCACCTCTACCACATATTCCGAGTTGCTGATATGGAAAATGGCCACGTCGTTTTTGACATCGTCAGAAATGCAACCGACCAGAAAATCGGTATACCAATAGGCGTCGATTTCGGTCATCGCCAGCTGGGTTAAATCATAAAGGCAAAGGCGGCTGTCACGGGCAATGCTAACCTCGTAACCGATGAGCACCTCAAGCCGTCTGTCACCGTCCAAATCGGCAAACTGAACCTCACGAATGTCGGCACTTTCGCTTTCGACATCGGCAATGCTCTCCCATTCCTTTCCCTGTTTACGCAAATAGTTGATGTGAGCCAACGGCTGTTCATCAGAAAGCGTGTAAAAAGCAAACGCCTCCGACACGTTGTCGCCGTCGGTATCTTTAACGATAAAGGCGGTACGAAATTCGCCGGAATGGGGATATTTAAGCTTATACTGTCCGGCGGCGGCAGAACCGTATTCGCCGGAAATAAACGTTTCCAGTGCGGTTTGAATGGCCTCCTCATCGCCGGTTGCGGCGGGAGAAACCAAGCTTTGGGAGAGATTGAATTCCAAAATGGAACAGCCGGACAACATAAAGCACGCCAAAACGCAAAGCATCGCCTTGCACACAGTTTTCAGACGTTTCAACCCGCACTCCCCCTTTTAATATTATATTTAAGTAATTATACTACGTTAAGGGCAAAAAGTCAATGCAATCCCCCGCTAAAACCTATGAAAAATCACAAAAAAGATACCCGCAAGGCCTTGGGCCAAGCGAGTATCTTTTTTAGGTTACGATTTAGTTAAACAACGCAACGATGTCTTCTTTTTTGCGAAGCCCCACAAGGGTGTGAGCCACTTCCCCGTTCTTAAACAGCATGAGCGTGGGAATGCTGTCAATTTCAAATGCCGATGCCAGTTCCGGCTCCTCATCCACATTGACCTTGCCCACGTAGATTTTGCCGTCAAATTCGTCGGCAATTTCCTCCACAATCGGAGCCATCATGCGACAAGGGCCACACCAGGTTGCCCAAAAATCCACGAGCACCGGCAGGTCGCTTTCTAACACGTCTTCGTTGAAGTTTTCGGCTGTCAATTCAATTTCCATAAGTCTCTCTCCTTTACGATTCCCGTTTTAAGCGAAAGTCCACCGAACGGCGAAGATATTCGAGATATTCCTCGTCACGGCACATCGCCTTGGTCGGTGCATCGGACAGCTTCGCTACCGGTCGTCCGTTGACAAATTGCAATTTAATGACAATATTCAACGATTGCTCATGCGTATCGTTGGAGCAAAACGTACCAATACCAAACGATACCTTTGCCCGATCTTTGAAATTGTCATACAACGCTTGTGCATGGTCAAAATCCAAACCGTCACTGAAAAGAAGCAGTTTTGTTTTCGGGTCGACATCGTATTTCTTATAGTGGGCAATTATCTTTTCTCCCCACTTAAACGGGTCACCGCTGTCATGGCGAACACCTGTGTAGTTGTTGACCATTGAACGGTTAAAATCAAGCAAAAACAAATCGGTGGTAATGGTATCCGTAAGTGCCGTACCGTTATCGCCCTGATACTCGTCATACCAGTCCTGCATGGCGTAGTGGTTTGTATATGCCAGCGGAATAGAATCAATCCCCTGATACATCTGGACGAATTCGTGAGCATAGGTACCGATAGGCGTCAGGTTATGTTTCATGGCGAAATACACGTTGGAGGTACCGACACAGTTTTTTGTCTCGGTGGCAAGCCGTTTGATTACCACATCCTCCCATTCACGGGACAGACGGCGGCGACAGCCGAATTCAGCAAACTGGAAGGCATACGTGCCGTCGTTAAAAGCGGCAATTTTTGCATCCAGACGTTCTTTGGCGGATTTGAGTAATTCGTCATAGTTATAAGAAAAGCGGAAATACACCTCGTTGATGATTTCCAAAAGATAAATTTCAAACTGCATAGCGGAAAACAGCGGGCCTTTCACAATCACCGACAGTTTGCCGTCACTGGACAAGCTGGTGCTGACGTATTCACGGATAGGACGCCACAACCGCAAAAACTCCACGTAGTCGTCTTTAATGAACCGAATGGAGCGAAGATATTCCAGTTCTTTTTTCGTAAATTTCAACGAGCAAAGATGGTCAATTTGACCGTTGATTTCATCCAGCATTTCACGGGTAAACACCACATCCTCGTTGCGGCACTTAAAATAGTATTCCCCGCAAAGGTCGGTGTGCTTATGGAAAATCACCTGGTCCATATTAAACTTGTATAAATCGGTGTCCAAAAGCGACACAACAATAGGTTCCAGCTTCATACAATCAGTTCCTTTCAGATATTCGGCTCAAAAACAGGCATCAATTCTAACTTAAATTGATTTTGTTTGTGTAAACGGTCAATCCGCTCTTTTTTGGCGGCATCCTCTATAATGCCCTCACGGATATAGCGGTCAAGCTCCGCATACGTGAATCCGAGATTTTCCTCATCGGTTTTTCCGCAAAGTCCGTCAATCGGCACCTTGTCGACAAGCACATCCGGAAGTCCCAACAAGCGTCCGATTTCCTTAACCTCCGCCACCGTCAAACGGGAACAAGGGCTGAAATCCCCCACTGAATCGCCATAACGTGTAGAGTATCCCACATAGTCCTCCGACAGATTGCAGGTGTTCGCAACACGTCCGTTCATGCTTTGAGACACCGCATACAAAGTGGTCATGCGAACACGGGGCGGCAGATTGGTGCGGCTTTGCTCGGACAACGAAAACGGAACAGCGGCAGTAATTCCCTCGACAGCGTCCTTGATGTTTACCACAACCGAACGAATTCCGAGATGAGATACAAGCAACTGTGCCATATCAATGTCCGCCTGCTCACCGCAAGGCATAAGCACCCCTATTACTCGCTCTTTTCCCAGTGCTTCCACACAAAGGGCGGCCACTACCGAGCTATCCTTACCGCCGGAAATGCCGACAACCGCATTACAACCCGGCCCGTTCTTTTCAAAAAAATCACGAATCCACGCAACACAATTCTCTTTTACTTTAACAGCATCAAACATATTCATTCTCCTACCACGTCAATTTGGCAGCTTTTCATCGTTGCCAAAGCCGCTTTATGAGCCTCGGGCGTAACACCCGCACAGCAAGAAGCGTCAACCGTGATTTTGGCGTTCGGGTATCCCGCACGCATAATCAAAGCGTTGGACACGACACAAATATCGGTACAAAGTCCTACAAATTCAGCCTCAATTTCCTCGCCGGGATAGCGGTCTTTAAGCCCTTTGGAAATGCTGAAACTGCCAAAGCCGGCTTTAATCACATCTTTATAATCTTTCCCCGACAGAGCCTCTTTTATCGCCGGGCACAAATCGTGCCCCGCTGTACCGTCAATGCAATGCGGCACGGGAAGCTTTTGTCCCTCTAAGGTAGAGAGATAATTGTCGTAATGCGTATCGTAGGTGACAAAAATCTCATCGCCGTCAAAGTTCTTGATTTTTTCCACCACATGAGGCACAATCGCAACCGCTTCTTCGGTGCCTAACGCCCCATCCACAAAGTCATTTTGCATATCCACGACAATCAGCACTTTTTTCATACGCACGCTCCCCTTTTTTCGTAGATTTTCCAAATTTCCCCCATTATAGCACACCGCATTCTATTCGTCAACAAAGAAAACCCTGCCACAAGGCAGGGTTTTCAAAGAATTTTGCTTATTGAGCCGTAACGCCGGCTTCATCGTGGTTGCTCCAAACGTTGACACCGTTTGCGTTGCGGAACGCCTGCACCGTGTATTTGGCACCGGCAATCGCTTTTGCACTGTGGTCGGTGTAACTTACGGTGTTGATACCGATAACGGTTTTCACCGTTTTCCAACCGTTTTTCTCAGCATCCCAGCGATAGAGACGATAACCGGTTGCACCGGTCACCGCATCCCAAGACACCACAACGCCGTCGCCGATTGCCTCGGCATCAGAGAGGACGGGCGTTTCAAGCACCACTCGTTTCGTAGTGCCGGTAACGTCATAGGAGCTGTAAATCGTCTCACCGTTTTCGATGGTATAGGCTTGCACCGTATAGGTGTAATAGACGTTCGCCACCGGATTTTCGTCGGTATAGGTGGTGGTGGGAGCATCCACCGTGGCAAGTGTATGCCAGGAGGTGTCCGCCGTCTTACGGTAAATTCGATAGCCATTCGCACCGGACACAGCCGCCCAGTTGATGGTAATCTTCATACCGTCAGCCTGACCTTCGGTTTCGGGCGAGCCGAACTGTGCCACTGCCGATACACCGGTGCGGTCATAGTCCGTCCACTGACGAGTACCGGTTGTCGCACTGTCATAGTACGCTTGCAGCGTATAGGTGTAGGTCTCGCCGGCAACAAGTCCTTTGGCAAGATAGGAGGTCGTGTCGGCACCATCAACGGTTTTCACTGTCACCCAGTTATTGCCGTCCTTACGATAGAGACGATAACCGTCAGCATCGGTCACCTTTTGCCAGGTCACGGTAATACCGGCAGCAGATGCCACCGCCGACACCAAGGTGGGCGTATCAAAGGTAACGGTAGCCGATTTTCCGGTCGTGTTATAGTCACCCCAAATTTTGCCGGAGGTGCCGTTGACAAAGGCTTTCACCGTATAGGTATAGGTTCCCTTGGCAAGGCTTGCATCTGTAAAGGTGGTAGTAGAACCGCCGTTAATAACGTTCCCTACCTCGGCGAAAGAACCGCCGCTCTTGCGATAGACTTGATAGCCCGCCGCACCGGACACCTCGTTCCATTTCACAATGACGTTATAACCGTCCACGGTCGCCGAAACGAGAACCGGAGTTGCCGGCGGATCGGGTTCCACAATCACCTCGGTAAAGTTAGCGGAAATGGATACGTTTTTCGCCGGCATCGTGAACGTGTTATTCGAAATGGTAACATCCGAAGACACCCATCCATTGAACGCATAGCCGGACGGAACCGTCGGGGTCAGCGTAATCGTGTCGCCGACGTTGGCGGTCGTTTTGGAAGCCGTACCGCCGGTAACAGAAATCGTGTAGTTGATTTTTTCAAAGTTTGCGGTCACGGTGACGTTTTTCGCCGGCATCGTGAACGTGGTGGTGGAGCTGCTTGCATTCGCAAAGGTCACGCCGTCAGAAGTCGTCCAGTTTTTGAATTTGTAGCCGGTAGCCGGGGTATTGGCGGAAATCGTGATTTTGTCACCCATTGCACCGCCTGCCGGAGACGCCGAGCCGTTGTTCACCGTAACGGTGTACGCCGCATCCTTAAAGGAAGCGGTAACCGTCACGTTAGAAGCCGGCATCGTAAAGGTGTTGCCGGAGACCGTAACCGTGTTCGGGCTAATCGTCCACTTATCGAACACTTTTCCGGACGGAACTGTCGGGGTCAGCGTAATGCTGTCGCCGACGTTGGCGGTCGTTTTGGAAGCCGTACCACCGGTGACGGACACCGTGTAGTTAATCTTTTCAAAGTTTGCGGTCACAGTGACGTTTTTCGCCGGCATCGTGAACGTGGTGGTGGCGTTGTTGGCATTCGCAAAGGTCACGCCGTCAGAAGTCGTCCAGTTTTTGAATTTGTAACCGGTTTGCGGCGTGTTCGCCGTAATGGTCACCGTGTTGTTGTAGGTTTGGGTGCTCGGAGACGCCGAACCGTTATTCACCGTAACGGTATAGGATTTCGCTTTATAGGTGGCTTCCACCGACACGTTACCTGCCGGCATCGTGAAGCTGGTCGAAGCACTCGAGGCGTTTGCGAAGCTCACCGGCGTCGAACCGGATTTCACCACCCATTTGTCAAACTCCATCCCCGTTGCCGGAGTGTCAGCGTTCAACGTGATGGTTTCGCCCGAGGTGGCGGAAGATTTGGAAGCCGTACCGAGCGTAACGCTCACCGAATAGGAAACTTTTTCGTAGTTGGCTTGCACCGACACGTTAGAAGCCGGCATCACAAAGGTGGTAGACGCATTGTTGGCGTTTGCAAAGGTCACGCCGGAGCCGGTCCAGTTTTTGAACTGATAGCCGGAGGTCGGAGCATTCGCCGTAATGGTCACCGTATCGCCCGCTTCGGCGAAAGCTTTGTCGGTTGTACCATTGTTCACCGTCACGGTATAGGTGACAGCCTCGCTGGACTCTTCCTCACCGCTTCCGGCTTTGTGCAGCTGCACATCACTAATTTTATAGGTGTATTTGCAGCCGGCGAACATCACCATACTCATAGACGAATCCGCCGTAAAGGTATACGAGAACTTTCCGTTGGACAATGTGGTCACCTGTGTAGCACCGGACGCATCAGAAAGGTACAACTTAATCGGGTCGGAGGCGTCCGAAATCGTACCGGACAACACGTAGGTTTCGCCCGGCTCAAAGGCGACATTCTGATACATTGCTTTCTTGTCTTCGTTGCCGTTCTCAACCGAAGCCACACCATTGTTAATCGAGAAGGAGCCGCATTTACCCACATTCCAACCGAACTTGGAGTTTTTGGTGTCGGTTATTCCAAAGTCGCCGTTTTCGAGCAGGTTATTACCGGTCGGCGTCACCGCTTGGGTCGTGCTGGACGATGCGGAAGAGTTGGAGGACGACTGGGATGACTCAGACGGCTGAGACGACTGGGTCGTGCCGCCACCGCCGGAGGTCCAACGGTAAACGTTGATTTCGATAGAGTTCACGGTAAACGTAGCACTAATCTCGTGATCCAGCGTAAGCGTCATGGACGGGAACTTAATCGAACTGTATTTACCATCGAGGCCATACTTAGCCGTTACGGTAGAACTGCTGGTGGAAATGGAGGAACCTCCGATGTATTCCGACGCCCAATACTCACCCGAGCCGTTCATAACCGGATAGAGATAGTCTCCGTTTGCAGAGTTCTTACCGGTCAAAATGATTTCGTAATACTCGCCGGAGGACAAATCAATCTCGCCATTGGTGCTATAATCGTTGACGACTGCTGTGGTCATCGCCGAGTCGGTATATTTTCCGCCTTTCGCCACCGAAACATTCATATTACCTTTATAGTACAGTGCCTGTTTCGTCAGCGTCATACCGGAGGTATTTTTGGTCGTTGTGGTAATTTGCGAATAGGAGCCCGTTGTGCGGCTTTCGGTCACGCCGCCACCGGTATACGAGGTCGTTCTGTCGGCGGAAATATTACCGTCGATATCCTCCGAGAAGGAACGTGCGTGGTGAATGGCAACACCGAAATCCGACGTAATGCCGGTTGCCGCAACCAAATCATGCACGCCGTGGATATAGTCCACAACGCCGTTCTTATCGACGCCGTAAACAGCAAGAGAAACCGTGCTTTCAAGCACAGAACCGTCCGACTCGTGTTCGGTACATTCCATACCGACAACCACATCGCAGTTGTAGTTTTTGCAAATTGTGACCGCATTGTTTCTTTCCTGTGCACGCTCAAAAATCTTCTGTGCCGACTGAGTGCGGTACGCCATCAGGTGCATACAGCCACGGCCATTAGCAAAGACCTGAGCATACACCTGATAGAGGTTACCGGTAATGTTCGCATTAAGAGTCGAGGAATGATACGTGGTTGTACTGGTAGACCACGCCGGGTTGAAGTCATACTCGACATAAATGTTGTTACCAACCAAGTATTGCTCGGCATCCGGGAACGAAGCTATCATTTTCCCCTCATTCTCAACGTCGAAGTGGAAACCGTACGCCCAGTCGTCGGGATATGTGTTACGGTACGTAACGAAATTGGTAGCCATTTGCGACATATAGTTGAGGTCGTCCATAAGGAACGAGGTAGCGATACCGTGGTCCATGGCTTCCGAAACGAAAGCGTGAATCTCCGACATTTTGCTTTTGAAATTCTTGGCAGAATCGGAAAAATCCCAACCGGCATAGTAATATACCTCAGTAATACCGGCACTTTCCAACAAATTAAGATAGTTCGTTGTAATGTCGGCTTTTTCCTTGTGCCACCACCACGCACCGACACGGGGACGGTTGTCAAAGGAATAGGCATGAGCGTTGATGCTCATGGAGTCGCCGATCGCATTTGTCAGGTTGGACGACCACGTCGAGAACGGTACAATCGGGAGCGACAGTACCGTCAGTGCAATCGCCAGTGCCCACGCTAATACACGATAGGTACGGTTTTTTGTGTTTGCCATAAAACAGGCCTCCTCTATAAAAATATCGGAAAAATAAGACATTTTCATACGGGGACAAACTTCCCCACATTCTCACAGTAAAATATACCACTTTTTTGCAGTATTGTCAACAAATTTTTGTACTTTTTGTACAAACAAAGTGACGAAAAGTGGTAGCGTCCGCTAACCGCTTATAAACCGTTGATACAAGCGTTTATCAAAAAAAGAAAACCCGAGCAGAGACTCCCCTGCTCGGGTTTTTGAGTGATTTCTTTGTGTAATTTGACGATTACAGCGACTCAATGAGACCGGCAATAAATTTACGCAGCAGTAACACGTCTTTCAAGTTGACAGTTCCATCTTGTGTTGCATCGGCGGCAAACATATCAATTTGACCCTCAAAGCCGGCCATAAATTTACGAAGCACCAACACGTCTTTCATATTGACGAAACCGTCGCTGTTGGCGTCACCGAGAAGAAACGCCTTGCTCGGCTCGGTGGATTTTGTCGGCTCGGTGGATTTTGTCGGGTCGGTGGCTTTGCTCGGCTCGGTAGGCACTTCCTGCGTAGCCGTAGTGGTCACTTTGTTCGGGTTGCGGTAAACTTTCACCGAAACGCCACGCAAGTCAAGATAGTCGATTCCACGGTCGCACGCCACAAACAGCGTGTTCGTCTTGGCATCCATATTGTCCTCGCTGCCGTTGCGAGAGAAATCAATGACTTTGCGGATACGGGAAATAACCTGCGGCGGGAAGCCAACAAAGAAGTTGGCAATTACTGTGCCGTTCGGATAATCCTTTTTGTCCGCCCAAATATCACGGCCACGGCTGTCAATGAGGCACGGATAGTAGTTATCCGACTGCACGGAAACGCCCATAATCATCACTTCGTAATATTCGCCTTGATCGGGATAAATCGGGCCGTTTTTCTCATAGTCGGAAACGAGGGCTTCAGACAGGCCTTCAAGTTTAATGGACACACCGTTCGAGGTAATATCGTAATACTCGTCCATGCCCATTTTGCGATACAGCTCCGTCTCCACCAAGTCGTAGGTGATTTGGGTAGTGGTCTGCGACTCGCCGGTGGTACGCACATATTTCGTGGTGGTCGCATCCTCGTCAATCGACCCGTGCGTGGTGCGGTTCGGCACATCCCCCGCCAGTTTATAGAACGAACGGTTTTGGTGAATAGCCATACCGTAAGGAATGGGCAATTCTTTGCCGTCGAGGATTTCGAACACCTCGTCCACGACCTGGAACAGCTTGGTTTTGTTGGAGGCGTGGAAGTCCACACCGTCCTCACCGGAGTCATCGGTTTCCAAACCGAAGGTAATCGGACAACCGTATTTGATGGCCGCATCGAGGCACTCCTCACCGCAGGAAACCACGTTGGCGGCTTTGGTACGATAGGACATCAGGCTCATCGTGTCGGTGTATTTGGCGAGGATGTTGAACAGACCGGTTTCACCCTCATAAGTAAGCGTGGCACCGCCACGTTTCTCCCAGTTGACGTTGACGTCCACATCACACCAAATGCCTGCTTCACGCAGCTCCTGCAACGGAGCGATAAAGTTATCGACAAAGCTTTGGGTCGGACGACCGCCTGAAGGCTCCATATCAAAGTGCATACCGTAAACGGCGTCTTTCGGATACTCCTCTTTGTAGGCAAGGAAACCGTCTTTGATGGTTTCAGTCAAATAGGAGGTATCGCCGTCAATCAAATCCGCCCAACCGTCGTACATAAAAGCGACACGGCAACCGTGTGCCATCGCTTTTTGGACAAATTCGTGAAGCTTTCCACGATTGCCCTCGGTGGTCAAATACTGATAGCCGTAGAAGTAAATCTCGTTGATACCGGACTCTTGGTACAGCGTCAGGTATTTCTCGCATTCGGTCTCGTCAAAACCATCCTGCGGCCACCACCACCAGGAACCCAGCCGATGCTCTGCGGCAATTTCGGCACCGCCGGCGGCGTTAGAGGACATCGCAATGAGCGGCAGAGAGAACACAATCATAACTCCCGCCAAAATCAATGCGACAATACGGGCAATCTTGCCCCGTTTTCCGTTCATAGTTTACACGCTCCTTATAATTACATTTGTACGAATATTTTATCATCCTTTTTCCCTGCTGTCAACTGAAAATCCACGAGCGGAATACGATTTTGCTGTAAAGTTATTCCCCTTTCCGCTAAAACTTTCGTTAATCCATATGCTCCCTGCCGCACACAACAAGCCGAGCATAAGCGACAAAACCCCCGATTTGTCCGGTTTCAGCGGCGGTATAACCGGTAAAATGGAAGAAACCAAAAATCCGAACACCGCAAATTGCGTTAGGGTTTTATGGTTGGTGTAAAGGAAATTCACTATACACACGACAACGGCCGCCGTCAGCAAAAATCCAAGAGCGAGTGGCAAAAGTGCCGCCGGCACCCCGCCTGAAATGGCCAAAAGCACCGATTCGTAAGCTCCCATAGACAGCAAAATGCACGAGGAGCTTATGCCGACGACCACCGTTCCTATGGCATAGATTCCGCCGCACAGCATCCACTCCGAAAAGGTAGGCGGATTTCCCACGTTCGGGAAACTGCCACCGTAAAATAACCATATCCCGCATATACACGTTACAATCGCCGCCGTCACGTGCTTTATCGAAACGAATGTGTTGCGAACGGTATCTTTTACAAACGCCGGCAACGCTCCCACTAATGCTCCCGCAACCGCACACCGCATCTCGCTTGGAAACGCCTCAAATAACCACCACAGCACACGGCCAAACACAAGAATGCCGCCAACGATTCCAAGACCCAACGGCAACAAGGTTTTGGCATTCGTCTTTAAGGCTTTCACGGGATGTGCGGCGGCAAAAAGCAACGGCTCATAATACCCGAGCAAAGCGGCAAGTGCCCCACCGCTGACCGCCGGTGCAATCCCCAAAGCCCCGATAATCACTCCGCAAAAAAGTGCTCGCCAATCTACAGACGTTCGTTTCACAAGCATCCCTCCTCCCTTACTCTTATGCAAAAAGATAAAAAATCAAAACAAAAAGCACCGCAAAAGCGGTGCTTTTTTAAGCGTGAGTGAGTCTGTAAGCCGGGTTCTGTCTTGAATAGTCATCTATCTCGACCGTTCGTTGCCGAACGGCTCAAGCCGCCCGTCGAAGCACGTCGGGTCAACGTATCGCTTCAGTCGGCGTTGCATCGGATAGGGTTTGCAGGGCCACGCAGTCTCCTACGTGCCGGTGAGCTCTTACCTCGCCTTTCCACCCTTACCCGCAAAGCGGGCGGTATATCTCTGTTGCACTTTCCCTAAGGTCACCCTCGGCGGCCGTTAGCCGTTATCCTGCCCTGTGATGCCCGGACTTTCCTCATGCCGCAAGGCACGTGACTATCCGGCTCACTCACAAAAATGAGTATAGCCGAATTTTTATCGTTTGTCAACCGTGTTTTTAAGTGACTCCAAATACAGTTCGTCGCATATTTCCGAAAAAACCGGTGCCGCACTTTCTCCCGATGCCTCGCTGTTTTCACACAATACCGTAATTACATATTGTGGGTCATTCGCCGGAAAATAGCCGGTAAACCAGTGTTGGATTACCTCGTTTTCTCCCTCGAACCACCCGGTTTCCGCCGTTCCCGTCTTGGCGGCGGCAGGCAAATAATACGATTGACCCTTTGCCCCGGTTCCCTCCTCCATCGTGTATTCCATCATATCGGCAAGCACGTTCGCCGTGGACTGTGAAAACACCTCTTGGGGCGGCGACAACTCCGCTTTTATATAGCTTCCTTTTTCGTCCACCGTTCCCGCCACCAGCGTGGGACGACAGATATACCCACCGTTTGCAACAGCGGCGGCGAGCATAGCTACGTGAACGGGAGTAGCAAGCAGTTCCCCCTGCCCAAACGCCAAATTACATAACGCCGCTTCCGAGGCACGTAACGATTTCAAGGACGGCAGCACTGCCCTTGACGTAGACAGCCCCGCAGCCGGTGTCCATGCTCGGTCAAGCCCGAACGACACCGCCATATCGTAGATCTCCTCTGCTCCCACGTTCAGTGCCAACTGAATAAAATACGGGTTACACGATTTGGCAAAGGCATCTTTCATATTAAGTTCACCGTGACCGAGAATATAGTGACAGTGAAACACATTGCCGTCATGGGCAAATCCGCCCTCGCACGAAAAGGTTGTTTCGGGCGAAACGCCCGCTTCTAAAGCGGCGGCGGCGGTCACAATCTTAAACACCGACCCGCAATTATAGTCGGAAAACGCCCGGTTAAGAAGCGGCGAATGCTCTGACTGCATCGCAACGTCCACCTCTCGAGGCTGAAAAGACGGAACGCTCGAAAGTCCACGGATTTCGCCGGTTTTCGGCTCTAAAATCACCACCGCTCCACGTGTCATTTTCGTTGCCGCCTGCTCGGCAATCGCCTGAATCGATTTGTCAAGCGTCAACACAACACCACCGGTGCTTTTCTCTATGGTGGAGTGAATCGTCGGTTTGGTGCCCGCAATCGGCTTTCCGTAAGCATCCACAGCATACGTCGCCGTTATTTCCCCATTATACGAGGATAACAGCTCATCAAACGCCGCCTCTATCCCGCACACACCGCCATTTTCATTTACATAACCGAGGATATGCGGTGCAAAGGTTTTTTCGCTATAGCGAACCGGCACGGTGCGTATGAGGATGCCGTCGCACATGGCGGGCGGCTCTGAAAAATTGACAGAAAAGGGTTTCTTTTCCGACAAGCGTTTGAGCAACAACGCCGCCGTTTCACGGTCAAAAGCGTCACGAATTCGTTTTTCGGCGGCAGAAGTGGGAGCAATGGCGGTTGCATAGATACTGTCGTTATTGACAAAGGGCGACAGATGACAATCGTATATCGTCCCCCTTGTCTTTCCCATAGAGACGGTGACGGTAGCTTGCTCGACAGCCGCTTCTTTTAGAGTCTGCTCCTTTTGAAGAGTATGGACACGCCACCCACAGCCAATGGCAATCAGTAGAAACAACCCGCACAAGATACCCACTCGTTTTCTCATAAAAAATCCTCCCATTCACAGGTAGATTGCCCGTAAATGGGAGGATTTAATCGTTTTTTATTCTCCGAAAATACCGATGCCATATCGCTCGCAAATAGCGGCGTGTTCCTCATCCGTTTCGGAATAGTACGTGATTGTCGGGTCCACGCTCGTATCCGTAGCAAAGTAGAAGCAACGGATAATATCGTCATCCTCATTGGGATACGCCACTGCACGAAGTGCCGCAAGACCCGGGTTGCTGATCGGGCCGGTAGGAACGCCTTCACAGAAATAGGTGCTGTACGCTTGGTAGGTGGGGTTATCCTCGCCGGCACCCGGTTGGAAATGCTCGACATATTCGTTGGTAACGTCGGATTGCAAATGCGGGAAGCGGTCCGGATTTTCAAGACGGTTGTGGAACACACGGGCGATTTTCGCCATATCCACCGTGTTGTCCGCCTCCATCTGAACCACAGAAGCCAGCGTCACCGCTTCGTCCAACGTCATTCCCATCGCTTTGATACCGGTTTTTAACTTAGTATCCACACGGGTATCAAAGTTGTCAAAGAATTTCTCGATGACCGCTCCCGGACTACACTCTTTATAGAAGGTGTAGGTGTCGGGGAAAAGATATCCCTCTAAGCGATAAATACGGTACGGATGCTCCGTGCCACTGCCGATTTCGGGAATGGCCGCAATAAAGTCATAATCGGAAAAGTCGCCTTCTTCCAGTTCGGTAAGGAAACTCTCCGCCGAGCAAACCTCATTCTCCTCTAACAAGTTGGCAATTTCCAAAACGTTGTATCCCTCGGGGATGGTAACGTCCACTGTGTCACGTTCGCCCATATTTTGCAATTCGGCGATAATTCCCTGATAACCGGAATTAGAAGCCAACGTAAACACGCCCGACTGATACTGACCGTCGGCGTGAGTGAATTTTGAGAACAGACGGAATAAGAACGGTCGAGATACAAGTCCGTTATCGTGCAACACCTCTGCCACCTGTTTGGTGGTTGCACCACGGGGAATTTGAACATCAACCTCTCGTTCGGATTTGTTCAGTCCCAACATATCCAAAGAGCCGGTCACCGCAAAAAACGCCAGCACGCAGGACACCGCCAGCACACACACGAGATAAAAAATCACGCCCATACACGATAGCTTTTTGCGTTCTTCTTCCTCGTACTCCTCCTCGTCGTCAATATGAACGGGAGCGTTCGGGTCAACGGGTTCCGGAATATCCTCCTCATCCAAAATGCGTACCGGTGCATTGGGGTCAACCGTCGGCTCGGATTCTGCAAAAACGGTTGTTTCCTCTGCCGTTTCCTCGGAAGACGGTTCCTCCAATGTGTTTTCCTGCGGCACGTCAAAGGGAGAATCATCAGATTCCTCAACGAAAGGCGTTTCTTCCTCTTCTGAAGCCGGTTTTTCCACTTCCGAGGGTGTTTCTTGCTCCTCGGCAAAAGGCGTTTCTTGCTCCTTAGCGGTCACGTCGGCGGCATCGTCCGGGCGTTCCCACTCGCCGATATCCCCTTCTTCATCCATCTTGGCGGCAACGGCGGCGGCAATCGCACTCACCGCATCCGGAGATTTTTGTACCGGCTGTTCCTCCTCAACGGGCAACGCAAAGGACCGATGAGCCGAGGACGGCACCGTATGAATGGCCGGTTCCTCCTCGTCACGGGGACGAAGAGGAGGTGCTTTGCGTTTCGGAGTATATTCTATCGGTGTATCCAACACATCGGGATCAATATTTAGACGAAATCCCGCCACTTTTTCTTTCCGTTCACGGGCGGCACGTTCCGCCTCCGTTTCAAACGGATTTTGTCCGTTATCAAATTCGCTCACAGGAAGACACTCCTCTCGGTGTAAGTTGAACAGTTCAGTGAAATTATTCGCATTGCAGGGCGGCTTTTACGCCTGCGGCAATCTCAGCACCCTTGAGATACGAAAGAATCGCCAACGCAAACGGCAACGCCGCTCCCGCTCCCTTGCCGGTAATCACGTTGCCGTCGGTGACGGCAACGTCATGGCAAAGGGTTGCCCCCGTAAGCTCTCCCTCAAATCCGGGAAAACAGGTTGCACGCTTTCCGTCAAGCAGACCGGCATGGCCAAGCACCGACGGTGCCGCACAAATAGCGGCAATCAACACGCCTTTTTTATCGGCTGCGGCAAGGGCGGTTTTCACCGTCTCGGAGGCATCGAGATGTTTAGTTCCCGGCATTCCCCCGGGAAGCACCACGCCGGAAAGCGACGCCACATCCATTTCCGATTCCTCCAAATCCGCCAAAACGGAAATACCGTGAGAACCCGTAACCGTTTTACCGCCGATACCTACCGTTTTTACGTCCACGCCGCCACGACGTAAAACGTCCACGGGCGTGAGGGCCTCCACTTCTTCAAATCCGTTTGCTAAAAATACATAAATCATCTGTTTATCCTCCCATTTTTGGAGAAATTGCGTGTAATGGCAACCGACTTTACACCACGTAAACTCGCTTAAATAAAGGGTTTAAGCCATTGCATAATCGCATCCGTCACCGTGTCAATCGCAAAGGGCGAATTGCCCTCTCCGCAGGGAATCACCGTCCAGTTCCAGCGTTTTGCGGCGTAAAGAGCCGCCTTGCGGCACGTTTCAAGGAACGCCACATTCCGCTCGTGCAGGTCTTTTTTGCTCTCGTCCCCTGCATACCGTTCGGTCATCAGCCGCTGAGATACCGCAAGAGGCATATCCAAAAAACACACCGCATCGGGACGAGGAAGTCCCAGCTTCTCGTATTCGTAATCCTCCATCCAGTCAAGAAACGCATCCCACGTTTCCCGAGGCGAACGTGCCAACTGATAAATGGCGTTGGAGGTTGTATAACGAGCGGCAACAATCAGTTTACCCGCTTCGTAATCCCCTTTCCAGAATTTTTGGAACGAGGCGTATCGGTCAACGGCATAAAACGAGGAAGCGGCAAAAGGACTGGCATCCTCGCCAAATTCTCCGGCTAAATACTGCTTCACAAGAGCGGAGGACGGTTGGGCATAATCAGGAAACGAGATTTCTCGAAACTCCACTCCGAGGTCGGCAAGCCGTTTGCGGATTTGTTCCAGTTGCGTGGATTTTCCGCATCCGTCCAACCCGTCAATCACACAAAGTTTTCCCATTATTTTTGCCCCTTAATCGCCGCATATTTTGCACGAACCTCCGCCGTCTTGCCACAGCACATTTTGCCTTCCGGGCAAGGACCCGCCACACAAGCAGGCCCCGCTTTGCAAAACAGCGTGGGAGCCACCTCTACACAGCATTTGAGCATCTGCTCCGCCATTTCACGGATTTCCCACTGGGCACGCATACAGCAACGCTGACGAAACATATTTTGAAGACTGCGGGCATTCATTGTCAACAAAATTTTTGTACAGCAAGCATTCGGAAGCACAAAACGAGCATCCTCAATGGCTTTTTTCTCAGCGGCACGGTGGGCATCTTTTTCATCCTTGCCCTCTGCCAAAAACGCCGCTTCATGCTTTTTCATAAGAATCTCGGTCAGCCGCTCATAGTGACGCTGATCCTCTTCCATTGCCGCTAAAAATTCCGCTTTTGCCTCCGGCACTGCCTCAATCTCCGGCGGCAACACGTATTCAAACTGTGCCTCACGGACGTATCGCTGGCTCTGTACGCTGTACGACGCAATACGGTGGCGGGTAATTTGGGCTAACAAAGAGCGGGATACCCCCTCAATTCCAAAAGTAAAGGAAGCGTGTTCCACCGGACTTTCGTGACCGAGCTCGGACAACATCTCCACAAAAGATGCCGCCTTTTCCTCTGTCATTTTTTCACGTAAATCATCAATCGACGCCGCCGAATAGCAAAGTCGAGCCGCCGAAGCAATCGTCTGTTCCGGATGGGGCGTGTAGGTAATCAATGTCACTTTCATCGCAAAAACCGCCTTTTTCTCACATTTTTCAACACAAAAAGCACAGAGGTATCCAGTTAGAGATAGTATACCAAATTCTGCCGAGAAATGCAAGCGGTTTTACGAGGTTTTTTGTTTTGAACCCCGCCGATATCATTCTCCTCCCCTGCACCGATAAAAATCTTTACAAATCTTTCCAGTTGTGGTATATTGAACGTGCGACACAATTCCATAGCACATTAGACGAGATGTATTTTTATTTTGGTAAAAATGCACCTCCTCTTTTGGCATCCTCGTTTGATGTGCAAAGGAATTGTGTCGCAGCAATCGGAGCAGTGCATTTTTCGGTGTGCAGCTTCGGCTGCACACTTTTTTATTATCAAGGAGGAAGTCTTATGAAAAAATACGTATCTATCATGCTCACCCTCGTGCTCACCGTGATTGTGGCGGCGGGGATGACTGTTTTCGCTGCGGCGGAAACCGAAGCACAAACGCAAACCCAAGCAGCCACAAGTGTCATCGAAATCTATTACGGTGACGCTAACACCGATGGTGCGGTCAACATGAAAGACGTGCTCACTATCCGCAAGTATGTGGCGGGCTTGTCGGTGGAAATTGATTTTACCGCCGCCGATACCAATGGCGACGGTGCGGTCAATATGAAAGACGTGTTGACCGTTCGCAAATTTGTGGCCAATCTTATTACGGTGATTGACCCCGGCAATACGAAACCGACCGAAAATCCGACCGCCACGGCGGTGATTGAGACGACGGCAAAGACGGATTCGACGGAAATCAAGCCGACCGAAACCGCAACGGAGCCGACCGAAACCGAACCGACTACTGTACCGACTACTGTACCGACAACTATGCCGACGGGCGACATCGAATATCCCGAAAACGCCTTGTGGGCAAAAGAAATCACACACGAGCCGGACGGAAGCTCCTACGTCAGCGAAGAACATCTGTATGATGAAAAAGGCAATTTAGTGGGACAACGACTTTACGACAAAGATGGAAATTGGATAAAACGAGCTGACGACGAAATAGCAGAAAATCATTGCCCGTGGGATGCCACTTATGATGAAAACGGAAATCGGACAAGTGCTAAAATCTACAACACCGACGGCACCATAAAATATTCATATAAATACGCCTACGATGCCAATGGAAACCAGACGAGTTATTACAAATTCTATGCATCCGGTATGATTAGTGAGCATTGGGAAGCCACCTATGACGAAAATGGGAATCAAACAAGCAAACACTACTATAATGGTGACGGCGATATAATTTGGAGTAGTTGGAATACGTGGGATGCCACCTACGATGAAGATGGGAATGAATTGACTGAAACGTGCTACAAAGAAGACGGTACCGTGAATTATTGGAGAGAGTACGTCTATGACGCAGACGGAAATTGGAAGACCATTACAACTCACTACACAAGCGGTTCTGTGGGCGAATCAAGAAGTAGCTGGTGTGAATACATTTATGATGCAAATGGAAATAAAACGAGCAAACGCTATCACAATCTCGACGGCGATATAATTTGGAGTAGTTGGGATACGTGGGATGCCACTTACGACGAAAACAGAAATAAAACAAGTAGCTCTTATTTCGACGCTGATGGCAACTCGCATATTAGTTGGAAAGCCACTTACGACGAAAACGGGAATCAAACCAGTTATCGTTCCTATAACTCCGACGGCACTATAAATTGGAATTATTCCTGGGATGCCACCTATGACAAAAAAGGAAATATGTTGACAAAAACCTACTACAATCCCGATAGCAGTGTATGCTATATGGAAGAATACTTTTATACGGTATTTTCAGGAACCTACGAAGATCCATACACAGAGTATGCAGGATCAAAGTAAAACACATAACCAACCACAGCCCCTCACGGTCGTGAGGGGCTGTTCTTTTGTATTCGTTGCGAAAATATAAAACGGCAAGACCAAGGCCATGCTCTACGAAAAGATTTATTGAGCATCTTGGCTCCCTTGTGTAATGGCCCATTTTCCCCTCTTTTTCGGCGAATTATATAAAAATCTACTAATTTCCTCTACTTTTTTCGTGTTCCTCCCTTGACAAGTTAGTGTTGGCTAACTATAATAGGTTGTGATAAAATAGAAACGATGTGTGTCAGGAGGGATATTTTATGCCGAAAACAGTAAACGACTTAAAAATCGGTGAAAGCGGCGTTGTGACCGCTCTTGGTTGTTCCGGAGCACTACGCCGCCGTATTATTGATATGGGCATCACTCCCGGAGCACATATCATTATGCGAAAAGAAGCCCCGATGGGCGACCCTATCGAAATCAACGTTCGAGGCTATGAGTTAAGCATTCGCCGCTCGGAAGCCAAAGAAATTGAAATCGAACCGGAGGTGGCTCTATGAGTTTTACCTATGCACTTGCCGGCAACCCCAACTGCGGCAAAACCACCTTATTCAATGAGTTGACCGGTTCTAACCAATATGTCGGCAACTGGCCCGGTGTTACTGTCGAGAAAAAAGCCGGTCAACTGAAAAGCCACGGCGAGGACGTCACCGTGGTCGATTTGCCGGGAATTTACTCGCTCTCCCCCTACTCCGCCGAGGAAATGGTCAGCCGCAATATGCTCCTTGAAGACCATCCCGACGCCATTATTGATGTGGTTGACGCCACCAATTTAGAGCGAAATCTCTATTTGTCGTTACAGCTGGCAGAGCTCGGACTTCCTATGGTCATCGCCCTAAATATGATGGATATGCTCAAGCAACGAGGGCTCATCATTGATGTTCAGCGTATGGAACACCTGCTCGGCATTCCGATTGTGCCCATTTCCGCCTCTCGTGGGCAAGGGATTGACAAGCTGATTGACCGTGCGTTCCATGACGGTGCAAAACGGATTGCCAAAGAGGTTCTCCCCTTTGACGAAAAAACTATTGCCAATCGCATAAAAAAAGCGTTTCCCGACAACGAATATATCCATCACGAGCTTCATGAACGTCGAGAGCACCACGGCGGAGAATATCGCTCTACTTACAAAATCGACGAGATTTATGAAGCGGATATCCTGGAAGCGATACTTCGCATTGAGAAAATCATTGAACCAAAATGTATGAAAACGGGAATGGCACTTCGCTGGTCAGCCGTCAAAGTGATGGACGACGACCCACCGACCATTGAGGCTCTTGGTTTAACGCAAGGTGAAGCCCATCTTATTGACGAAATCGTGTCCTCGCTGGAAACCGAAAAAATGCAACGGGATATGATTATCGCCGACCAGAAATACAAGTTTATTTGCAAAGTATGCGACGAATGTGTGGTTCACCTGAAAAAACCGGGTGAACTGACAATTTCTGACCACGTGGACAAGATTGTCACCAACAAATATCTCGCCATTCCCGTGTTTGCGGGAATTATGGCGTTGGTGTTTTTCCTCACATTCGGTCCAATCGGTTCATTCTTAACCAACGGCGTTGCGACACTTATTGATGCTCTCACCGCCACGTTACACACCTCGCTGACCGATGCCGGTGCCTCCTCGTGGGCCGTTTCCCTTGTATGTGACGGCATTGTGGCAGGTGTCGGTTCTATCGTATCCTTCTTCCCGCAAATTCTCCTGCTGTTCTTTTTCCTGTCGTTGCTTGAGGATAGCGGCTATATGGCACGTGCCGCTTTCATAATGGATAAGCTGCTCCACAGAACGGGATTATCCGGTCGGTCATTTGTGCCGATGCTGATGGGATTCGGTTGCTCTGTTCCCGGCATTATGGCGGCACGAACTCTTGAAAACGAACGGGATCGGCGGCTGACCATTATGCTGACACCGTTTATGTCCTGCTCCGCAAAAATGCCGGTATACGCACTGTTTATCGCCGCATTTTTCCCAAAATACGCAGGGCTTGTGATATTCTGTATCTATCTGTTGGGGCTTGTAATGGCCATCCTCTGTGCCACCATTCTCAACAAAACCGTGTTAAAAGGCGGCCACGCTCCTTTTGTTATGGAATTGCCGCCCTATCGTCTGCCCACCGCCAAAACACTGTGGTTGCATTTGTGGGAACGCATCAAAGACTTTGCCATCCGTGCCGGCACGATTTTGCTTGCCGCTTCGGTCATCATTTGGTTTTTACAGTCCTTTGACCTCTCCCTCAACCTGCTCACTCCCGACCAGGCGGGCAACAGCATCTTAGCAACCATCGGCAAAGGTCTTTCCCCGCTCTTTATTCCTCTGGGATTTGGCACGTGGCAAGCCTCGGTTGCCCTTGTATCCGGCTTTGTCGCCAAGGAAGCCGTAGTGGGAACGCTCAATATCCTTATCTCCCCCGCATCCGATGCCGCTATGTATGCCGCTCTCGGCGGAATGTTTACGCCGGTCGCCGCCTTGGCATTTCTGGTGTTCGTTTTGCTGTATTGCCCTTGTGTGGCGGCGTTTTCCGCCATGAAGCGAGAATTCCGCTCGTGGAAATGGGCTATCGGTACCGTGGCATTCCAAACCGCCGTCGCCTGGGTTTGTGCCTTTTGCGTCTATCAATTCGGTACGCTGTTTGTCAACATTGCCCAGTTACTGTAAACCGGCAAAACAAAACGATTATAAGATAAAAAGGACGCCTTTGGCGTCCTTTTTTTAACCCTTTTGTTTCTTTTCGTATACCGTCTTTTTCAGCTTGCGGTCAATCGCATCGCCCACACGGTCAATGCCCTTATCTAAATGCGTAACCTCAAACAGCATCTTTCGCAAAAGCTCCATAAGCGTACATACGGCATAAATTGCGAGAACACCGCCAATAGTTTGTAAAATCATTTTCCAAACCGGTTCGGCGACAACACCGGAAAAACGGTTGGTTAAGAAATATCTCCACACCACCTGCTGTGCATGAATGATGTATACGGCAAAGGAGGAGCCGGAAACCACAAGAATACACTTTTTCAGCGGCTTTGAGGACACCTTGATTTGCATAAAGAAAAACAAAAGCAACAGCGAACCTATTACCGTAAACGGAGAAATATACGATGTTACAGCACTGCGGCGGAGATATAACACGGTGTTTTGCGGGTCATCACGGATGACGGAGGACATAAAGAAATACCAACCAGCCGCCAGCATAATACACAAGAGATATCCGAGCAAGCAAAGGCTTTTTTTCGGTCGAAAACCGTCATCATAATAGCGACGCACACAAGCTCCGACAAGATACATTACCACAAGCCACATGGAGGAATATCCCCCGCCCACGCCGAAAAGATCGGTATCGGATTGCCCACGGAAAATGGGAAGAAGCGAATACACACTAATCCCGACAAGAGCGGCCGTACAGATGAACGCCAGCTTTTTCTTATGGATCGCTCCGATGGCAAGATTGAGGAGCGGCATCAGCAAAAACAGCATCGTATACATATTGAAATACCAATACTGCTTTGCCGAAATCGGCAACAACGCATCGAGATAATCTTTTCCGGAAACCGTATACGCCTCAAAATCCGGGCGAATTCCCGGAATAAAGCATTTCAGCACGGCGTTGAATCCGTCAAATAAAACGGAGGCTTTATCCACGATAAACACCATAACAACGCCCCAAAACGCCACCATTACCCACATTCTAAGCCATTTTTTTGTTGCCCATTTTGAACGCAACGCCACAAACCCGGACACCAAAGCGAACAAGTTTACCGCCCCGAAGGACAAAAGCTCAAAGGACACCGCCGCCGCATTATTTGCCGAAAACGCATCCACTCCGGCAGTCACAAACACGCCGCCCTGCCCCATCACGTGCAACGTTACCACAAACAAAATGGCAAGTATCCGCAGCATCTCAATTCCGATGTTTTTCTCGCTCGTTTTGGGGGGATTTCCCAGTTTTTCGGGTGTCGGTTGATTAGAAGACATACGACTCCTCCTCACAGAAACCTCTTAAAATAAACAAAAAGCATTATCCAAAAACATCCTCCCGCCGTGCAGGAGGATGTTTTTTTAGAAGTGACCGCCACCGCCACCGTGGCTGACGCCGCCGGAGCTCGTGTGAGAGCCACCGGAGGAGCTGTTCTCTTTCGGTTTGGCGGTGCGAGTTACCGTGTTATACAGAAAACTTTCCTGTGCCAAAGTGACGTTAAGACTACCGGGTTTAAGGTAGTTGTTTGCCGCCGGCTGATAGCGAACTGTTTTGAGCTTGGCTTTCATCGAGCCAACCGCAATCAACGCAATGATAAAGCCGACAACCAACGCAATTCCCACTCGTTTAACGTTGAAGAAATTGATTTTGTGGGTAATTTCCTTTTTAACCTCGGCGACATAGCCTTTGAAAGCGTCGGCATAATAGGCACCGGACAAATCGCTTCCGATGCGGTTGCCAATCGAGTCGGCATCCACCATGGAAATACATTCACCGCAGGTGGACACCCACCATGCCCGCTCTTCCATAGCGATAAGGAGTAACACGCCGTCTTGACCGCTTTCGCCACGGCCGTAACCGTTTTGGTCATAAAAATCGTCAGCGTAATCCCGTTCAAATTTGCCGTTAAGCGACGGCACCGTCAGCACCACGATATCGCAGTTCAATTCGTTGCTGGTGTTGTTTAAAAGCGAGATAAGCTCCACCCGCTCATCGGTAGACAGCAGTCCGGCGTTATCCACAAGCAAATCCGCACCGCTTTTGGCAGAGACGGCAACCGCAAACAAGGCGGCAAAAATCACAATACACCCGAGAAGGGCGAAAATTCGTTTTTTCATTTCCGTCCCCTCCCTTAAAACAATCCCAAAAAGCCGAACGCTGCCACAAGCACCGCCGAAATACCAACGGTCAATCCCGCCAACCAGCGGAAAAATGCTCCCTTGTCGCAAGGCAGGTCACCGACAAACTTGCCGGTCTGACCGTTCATGGCAAAGGTATATTGACAGCCGTTCCAGGTGGTATTCAAAAGCCACACGGGATACAGTGCATATTTGGTTGTTCCGTTTTGCAAACGCACCGTACTGCTCTCCGGCATAACGGTTGTAAACCCGGTAACCGTGGAGGCAAACACCTCCTCGGTGCTTCGTTTAATGCGGGCGTTGGCACGGTCAATGCTCTGGTCTGCACTGACGTCGTATTTATCCGCCAAAAAGCCGGAAAGATACGCCGTTTGGAAATCCACCGCTTGAGAAAAATCGAACGGTTCAATAGACTCCATCAAATCGTCCGGCATACGAATCGAGCCGTCCACCGGCACGTATTGAAACCCAAGGTCACCGGCACGAAGCACCATAAAGTGACTGGTTTCCGTATAGTCATAGTCGCTATCGCTCCAGTGGTGGACGTTGGTGGCGTGATAGCGAATGTTGGCGTTTGCATCCGCATCAAACAACCAAAACGGCACATAAACGCCTTTGATTTCGTCAATGTGGTTTTGGCTTTTGAACACTTTCGGAAGCAGGCGTTTTCCCTGCAAATGCTTTTCTAATCCGGCTTTTGCCGCCTCTTTATCCAGCTTAAACGGAATCACTACGTCGGGACGAAGAGCACCCGAAAGGTTGCCTTTCATCACCACCGGATTTCCGCAAAACGGACACGATGTCGCCGCCGTTGTTCTTTCGCAAGCAATCTCGCCGCCACAGGTTTCGCACACATACGTAGCAAGAGTCTCCTGCTCTCCCTCCTGCCATTCGCCGCCCACATCGGTCTGCCAATGCATTTCGTCGGGGTTGTCCATTTTTAACCCCTCATCATAGCTTTGCAGGGTGGACATATCAAATTCCGTTCCGCAAAATTCACATTTCACCTTTTGTAACCCGGTATCAAACGTCATACGGCCGTTACAACAAGGGCAGGTATATTCCAGTATGTTTCCCATCGGAATTCCTCCTTTTATCGGGACCTAACTCACAAATTATAGCATAAACCGCTCATACTGTCAACTTTGTACCCAGTCCGACCGGTCGTAGGAAAAGAGATTAACGTCATACACATTTTCGGTGGAAGCGTTTTTAGAACGGATGGCTCGTCCTGCACCCAACGCCACGCAATCCGCCGGATGATCCGCAATACGGCACTCGACTCCCAGTTCATTGGAAAGCCGTTTTTCCAATCCATACAAATTGGCACAGCCGCCCGAAAGGGTAATGCCGTTCGCCATCACATCTCCCGCCATTTCCGGCGGCGTCTCCTCCAGCACCGATTGAATAGTCGAAAGGATGATGGAAAACGGCTCGGAAATCACATCAAAAACATCCGAAGCGGCAACCGCTTTGATACACGGAAGTCCGGAAATGGCATCTCGTCCACGCACATCCATCGTTCCCTCACGAGGCAACACGCCGCCAATCGTGCATTTGATTTCCTCGGCGGTTTTCAGTCCGATTACGTGATTGTATCGGTTACGTACCATACGGACAATGGCTTCATCCATATCGTCGCCCGCCACTTTTACGGATTTAGCGGACGCCACACTTCCCATAGACAATACGCCCACGTCGGTCGTGCCGGCACCGATATCCACAATCATACAGCCTATTGGCTCCTCAACCGAAAGACCGGCACCGAACGCCGCCGCAATATACTCCTCAACAAGTGCCACACGGCGAATACCTACTGCCGTTGCCGCCTGAACCACCGAGCGTTCCTCAACCTCGGTAACCGCAGCGGGAACCGATATGGCGGCACGGGGCTTAAACACCTTAAATGCACACACCTGATTAACAAAGGCACGTAACATTTTTTCTACGTTGTCATAGTCGGAAACCACGCCTTTTCGCATGGGTCGCACCACCTGAATAGTAGGCGGCTCACGCTCAATCATATCGTAAGCCTCCTGCCCGACGGCAATCACTCGACCGGTTCGTTTTTCCACCGCAATGACGGATGGCTCGCACAACACAAGCCCTGCACCTTCACGGTAAATCGACACCTTTGAGGTGCCGAGATCAATACCTAAGTTTGTTCCTGCCATTTAGGAATCTCCCCTCTCTAATCGGGTTTTGGCAAGGGTTGCACCGTAAACGGCACGTGCCCCGTAAATCTTCAAAATCAACGCACATTCCCGCAACGTTGCCCCGGTGGTACACACATCGTCCACCACTAAAATGCACTTGTCCGCAACATCCACGTTTTCAAAACAATCCAGTGCACCACGGAGGTTTCCCTCTCTCTTTGCGGCGGGAACCTCCTTTTGCGGTTTGGTGGAAAACACCTTTTGGAGTGTCGGTTCCACCGGCAACGAAAGCCGTTTTGCCACCTCGTTTGCGAGCCATTCGCTTTGGTTATATTCCCGTTTGTTGAGGTCTGCTTTTTCCATCGGTACAAATGTCACCGCATCAAACGAAACATTCTCAAACTCCTGCCGTACAGTTTCGGCAATTTCGTTTCCATAGTGAGCGGCAACAAGACTTGTACCCTTATCCTTAAACCTCAAAATCCCACGTTTAACAACACCCTCATAGCGAAAAGGAGCACACACCGCATCCAGTACGGTGGCAGTGCTTTTGCACGTACAATGGGACTTGGAAAGACCGCATCGGTGACACAGCGGACGTTCTTGACGAGGCAAACTCTCGTTGCATTTTTCGCAGACCGACACACCGGCATTTACCACCGTATCGCAGAAAGCACAGCGTTCGGGAAAGAATACCGCCGCAAGTCGCCGTAAAAATGACAGCTTTTTCATACCGCACCATCCTCATCACGGGCGGTCAAAAACTCCCGAAGGGCACTATACCGCAGGGTTTTACGGTCGTTTTCAATCATACGCCATAACGTCTCGTCGTCACCGACAATAACCAATAAGTTTTTCGCCCTTGTAACGGCGGTATACAACAGATGACGGTAACACAAAGGCTGTGGCACCTCAAACAGCGGTAAAACCACAATATCAAATTCATTACCCTGACTTTTATGTACTGTGGTTGCGTAGGCAAGCTCCAAATCCTCTGCGTCAGAACGCAGATAGGTGACCACTCGTTCGTCGTCAAATTGAACCGTCAGGCAATCGTCCCGTCGGTCCACAGCGGTCAGCACACCGATGTCTCCGTTAAATACACCGGCACCTACCGTTCCATCCGTTTTCGTCCACGACAAATCGTAGTTGTTGCGAGTTTGCATCACCTTGTCGCCCACACGAAACATCCGAAATCCGGATTGGAATTCCGCTTTGGTCGCCGAGGGCGGGTTACATTTTTCCTGTAACGCACGGTTAAGCTCCTCCGTGCCCACTCTGCCCTTTCTTCCGGGAACCAGCACTTGGATTCCCTCAAAGATATCCTCGCCGTATTTTTCGGGCAAACGGCGGCTACACAAATCCACCACCGCATGGCAAACAGCGGCGGCACTATCCCGTTTCATAAAGAAAAAGTCCGCATTCTTATCACCGGAAAGCGGTGCCATTCCCGCCACAATACGGTGGGCATTTTGGACAATGTGGCTTTCCATCGCCTGCCGAAACACCCGTTTTAACTCCACTGCCGGCACAATGCCGCTTTGTATCAAATCTCCGAGCACATTGCCCGCACCGATAGCAGGAAGCTGATGAGAATCCCCGACAAGCACCAGACGGCACCGAGGCTTTAACGCCCGCAAAAGCGAGGAAAACAGCGACACATCCACCATAGACATCTCATCGACAATCACGGTGTTTGCATCGAGCGGGTTAAGCTCATCCCGAGCAAAGGTGGGTAAATCGTCGGTAGTCCATTGCACCTCTAAAAGGCGGTGAATGGTTTTGGCATCACGACCGGTAAGCTCACTCATTCGTTTGGCGGCACGTCCGGTAGGTGCCGCCAACAGCACCGTCTCGCCTTGTGCCTCCAGCACCGTTAAAATCGCTTTAAGCGTCGTAGTTTTACCCGTTCCGGGACCACCGGTCAACACCAAGATTTGGCGTTGCAACGCTGTTTCAATGGCTTCCCGTTGCTCGTTTTCATACACGATTTTATCCGCACGCTCCACCGCTTCCACCAGTCGGTCCACATCGCCGACATACGAGGGAGAATCCTCTGCCCGACGGCGAATATCCTTGGCGATAAATTTCTCCTCGACAAACAGCTCCGGTAAAAATGCAAAGGCTTGTCCACGCAGGGTGGATACCACGATTTTCCCACGATTAACAAGAGCGTTCAGTGCATCTACCACCACATCGAGAGGAATTTGTAACAACCCCGCCGTCACTTCACACAGCTTGTCGCAAGGCAAGCAGGTGTGTCCGTTATGCGTGTTGTGACGCAATACGTGGGTAACCGCCGCCGCACAACGGCGTGGGTCGTCCGCCGCAAATTGACGTTCCTCGCAGTACGCATCCACACGGTCAAAGGAAATACCCATACCGCTTTCGCACAAAATATACGGGTTTTCACGCAGGCGATCAACCGCCGCCGCACCCCACTTTTTATAGCAACGAATACACTCCGTCGGGGAAAGCCCGAATTCCGAAAGCACAAGCATCGCTTCACGCAAACCGAATTGCTCGGCAAACGCCTCACCCATCTGTCTTGCTGCCGCTGCGGAGATTCCGGAAATTTCCGCAAGTCGTGACGACTCCTCTTGTAAAATTCGCAGTGTATCGTCTCCGAACTTGCGAACGATTTTTAATGCACGGCCCGGCCCGATTCCTTTAACGGCACCGGAGCTTAAGTAACGTAAAATTGCAGAAGCGTCAGTCGGAAGCCGCCGCTCGCATTGCTCAGCCTTAAACTGAACGCCAAAAGTAGCGTGTTCGATAAAGGTGCCTCGTGCACGAATTTCTTCGCCGACCGACACCTGCGGCAGAACGCCGACAACCGTATGCAGTTGTTCTCCGTCAGACGCTTCCAGCACAGTCCACCCATTATCCGGGTTGCGAAATACCACACGCTCTACCGTGCCGACAAGCTCCTGCTGTTCTTTGTCGCTCATCATTCTCCGCCCTTTTTGTCACAGATAGGTATAGTATACTCTATTCAGACAAAAAAAGCAAGATTTCCTCCACGTTCGACAAAGAAATTCTCTGCGTATCCTCACACGGTTTCTCTTTGCTCCAAAACCGCACCGGATGTCCCTCTTTTTCTTGCCACAGCTCCTCCACAAACGGGGTGAGAGCATCCGCATCTTCACAGCGAATAAACGTAACCGCTTTCATATCACGGGGAATCCACAGCCAAGCCACAAACCGCACAATCCCCTCACACAATCCGTATATCGAAAGCACACCCACCATAATAAAAAATATCACGGTGCTCATTTCATTCGCCCCTTTCCGACAAAATCCCTCCACGCCCGTCCCTCTCGTCGTTATCAGTGTATGCCATTCAACGAAAAGACGTGAAAAAAGCACCGACACGGGGCTTGTGCCACCCTTGTCGGTGCTCTTCTTTTAACACGTAAGTTATTACGCCAAAATGTCGTTCAGTTCATCCATGTGCACGGCAGCGGTAACGACAACTACTCGGTCGTCGGTTTGGATGAAATCTTCGCCGGTGGGATACAGGATTTTGCCGTTGCGAACAATGCTGACAACCAGCAAATCTTTTTTCAGCTTTAATTTTTTCAGCGGAACACCCATACCCTTAAACGACGTATTTACCATAAACTCAATGGCTTCCACTTTGCCGCCGACAATCTTGGACAAAGCCAACATACTGCCGCCGGAGGAGCTTTGCATTGCACGCACATAGCGTACAATACGGTCAGCGGCAATGGTATGCGGCGTAATCACGCATTCAATACCCGCTTTGGACAGCACTTCACCGAAGGAGATATGGTTAACCTTGGTGATAACCTTCGGCACCTTGCAGGCACCGGCATACATCGAAATGACCACGTTTTCCTCGTCAAGACCGGTCAATGCCACCAGGGCATCCACCTCTTCGGCACCTTCCTCTTTCAGCGTTTCACGGTCGGTGCCGTCACCGCAAAGTACGGTAGCTTTCGGATAGCGGTCCGCAAGCAGAGCACACCGCTTTTCATCACGATCGAGCACTTTCACACGAATGCCCGCCTCCAACAGCTCACGAACGAGGTAGTAGGCGATTTTTCCACCGCCGACAATCATTGCCGTACGGGTTTTGGTGCTGGTGAGACCCAGCGTACGGAACAGCAAAGAGATTTCGTTCGGAGCCGCCGTCAAGCTGATGCGATCCCCCTCCTGCGGCACAAAATCGCCGTTCGGGATAATCACCTCGTTGTCACGCTGAACCGCACAAATCAAAATCTTTGCCTTAAAAATATCCGAGAGCTTGTACAGCGGATGTCCGATAATCGGGCTATCTGCCGGAAGTTTGAGCTCCACAATTTCAATACGTCCTTTGGCAAAAAAGTCCACTTTCATTGCCGACGGGAAACGGAGAATACGGGAAATATCCGTTGCCGCCTCACGTTCCGGGTTAATCGCAAGACTTAGGTTCAGCTCATCACGAAGCGTCATAACGCTTTTGGCATAATCCGGCTCACGAACACGGGCGATGGTGTGTTTTGCCCCCAATTTTTTTGCAAGCAGACAGCACAAGATGTTTTGCTCGTCGGTGGAAGTGACGGCGATAACCAAATCTGACGTCGGAACACCCGCCTGCTCTTGCACTTCTTGGTTGATACCGTTTCCGTGAATACAGGAAACATCCAATGCGTTACGGGTAATGTTGATAACGGTCTCGTTGTTGTCGATAATCACAATATCGTGTCCCTCGTCCACCAACTGGTCGGCCAGAGAGTATCCCAGCTTTCCGTTACCGATAATCACGATTTTCATAGCAAAAACACCTCAATTTCTTTCGGAATCAGGATTTGTTCAGTATTTTTCCACATCAATTTCTTTTAGCATTGCACAGTAGCTTTGGTGTCGGGAGGAAGCAATTTCCCCGGCGGCAACCGCCTCACATACCGCACATCCCTTTTCGGAGACGTGGCGGCAGGATGCGAATTTACATTTGCCCAAATAAGGCAAGAATTCACGAAAACAAAACGGCAGATTTTCAGGGCTCACATCCGTAAGCTTCAGAAGTTCCAACGAGGAAAAGCCGGGCGTATCCGCAAAAAAGCCGCCATCCTCCCGTTCATACAGAACGGTTGCACGGGTGGTGTGACGTCCCCGTCCCAGCTTTTGGCTTGTTTCGCCGGTGGAAAGTCCCAACCGTGGGTCTAAGCGGTTAAGAAGCGACGATTTCCCCACACCGCTGTTGCCGGAAAACACACAAATATTCCCTTTGAGAGCTTCTTTCAGCTCCTCCACCCCGTCTCCCGTTTCCGCTGAGACGGTAAAGGTCAAAAAGCCGGCAGTCTCATACAGCGTGTGCAGCGACGTTGCATCCTCCAAATCGGACTTGTTCAGCACGATGATCGGCTCAATTTCCTGTTCCTCTGCAAGAGCAATCATCCCGTCCAAAACGGGCAAATTAGGAACGGGGTCAGTGACCGACACCACCAAAACAAGACGGTCCACATTGGCAACCGGCGGACGACGCAGAGCGTTTTTGCGGGACAACAATTCCTCGATGGCACCGGTGCCATCCGGCTGAACCGACACACGAACCATATCGCCGGCGAGCGGGGAAATCCCTTGTCGACGCAGAGCACCACGTCCACGACACTCCACGGTTCCATCCTCAGTTTTTACGGTATAAAACCCGCCGAGCACGCCCAATACTCTTCCGTTTTTGTCCATAGACTCTCCTTATATTATCTGCCGTCACGGTGCAACAAAAGCCGTACCGAGCAAAGGCTCATACACGGCTTTCGTTTTCGGATTATTCCTCCGCCGGCTCACTGAGTTCCGGTTGGTCAGGCGACGAATTCTCCGGAGTCGACACCACCGGAGGCTCGGTAGTCTTCGGAGCCTCGGTAGTCTTCGGAGCCTCAGTAGTCTTCGGAGCCTCGGTAGTCTTCGGAGCCTCGGTGGTCTTCACCGGTTCCTTGAAGGAATGTTTTTCTTTCAGAGTTGCTTTTCCGCTGGTCGGGTCCATCTCGTACTTGTAGTAAGGAGAATAGTCTCCCGAGCCGGAAACGGCAATTTGCACCGCTACGGTGTATTTTTTACCGGTAACCTCGGTAAACGTCAGCGTTTTCACTGCCAAATCGGACGGCAAAAGTCCTTTCAATTCCGCCGAATAGTTCTCGTTGTAAGAACCATCTACATACACCGCCAAATCGATGGCACACGACACGTCCGGAAGCGGCAGTGCCACTTGGACATCACGGTAACCAGAGCTGACGGTAAGCAAAATCTCCGTACCGGGTTTCAAACTCTCACCCGCTTCGGGGCTTTGGCTCAACACCGTTCCGGCGGGCTTTTCGCTGTTTTTCTCCGCTTTCACAGAAGCGATAAAACCTTGCTCTTTCAGCCGTTTGACGGCATCCTCTTTTTGCGAACCGACCACATCATCCAACGTGACAGGATCCGGTTCTTTCACGCCGGTGCTGACATAGACGTACACAACCGACCCTCGCACCGGAGGATTATCATCGCATTTCAGCTTGATGACATTGCCCACCGCCACATCGTCCGACGGAGCCTCAATTTTTTGACCCTCAAGTCCCAACGCTTTCAAGCGGGACATAATCTGTGCCTCAGGCTGCGTACCGTTAATATCCGGAAGCGTAATCGCCAGAGGGCCTTTGCTGATAGTAAGTGTCAGTACCTTCGTTTTTGCTTTTACGTGTTTGTTGGCGGTAGGGTCTTGCGTAATAACAAAGCCTTTGTCGTATTCGTTGCTGTACTCATATTCCAGCGTCACATCGGCAAATTCCTTAAATTCATCGGTAGACAGCGTTTGATATTCCTTGCCCACGAAGTTCGGAACCACAAGCGTATCCTTGCCGCCACCGCCAAACAGCCAGTTGTTGTTGATAGCGACAATACCGAGAATCACAAGCGTCAACAGAATAACGCCTGCTGCAACCGCAAACCAGAACTGTTTGGAAAATAGAAACTTTTTCTTTTCAATGGGTTGGGCATCCGCTATCGACGAACGAGAAGTGCCCTTAATGCTCGTAATTGCATCCACATAACGGGTGGGATTCTCGTCGGTGAGGTAGGTGTAGGCGAAGTGAATGCTGGGGTTTTGCTTGAATTCCTGGATATCCTGCAACATTTCCGCCGCCGATTGATAGCGTTTTTCCGGCGTCTTTTGCATCGCCTTCATCGTAATTTCTTCCAGTCCCTCCGGGATATCCGGTTTAATCTCGGTGGGCTTTTTCGCCTGCGATTGTAGCTGCATAATGGCCACCGACACCGCATTATCCGCCTCGAAAGGAAGCGTTCCGGTCAGCATTTCATAGAGCATAACACCGACAGAGTAAATGTCGGATTTTTCGTCAGTCAAGGCTCCACGTGCCTGCTCCGGGCTAATATAATGTACCGAGCCGATGGCTTTATTCGAATGATCGGTACGCACATCCGTGCGAGAAAAGCGAGCAATGCCGAAGTCGGTCACTTTAATGGTACCGTCCGCCAAAAGCATAATGTTCTGCGGTTTGATATCCCGGTGAACAATGCCCTTATCGTGAGCGTGCTGTAAGGCACGTAAAATCTGCTGGACAAAGTACACGGCCTCTTGCCAAGTCACATTCTGCTGTTCGATATACTCTTTCAGAGAGATGCCGTCGATATACTCCATCACGATATATTGAATGCGGTCACCGAAGCTCACATCCAGCACCTTCACGATGTTGGGGTGAGACAGAATGGCAATTGCCTTCGACTCGTTCTTGAAACGGCGGGTAAATTCCTCGTTGGTCAAATATTCGTCCTTAAGAATTTTGACCGCAACCTCCCGTTCGTCAATCGAGTCATACGCACAATAGACGTAAGCCATTCCGCCCACGCCGATGAGCTCACGGATTTCATACCGTCCGTCCAGTCTTTTTCCGATGTACTTATCCATCTGTCCGTTCTCCTTTTCGTGTGTATCAGGCTATCAAAGCCACGGTGATATTATCGCTTCCGCCCGCCATATTTGCAGCATGGATTAACCGCTCTGCCGCCGTCTGCGGCGGGTAGGAAAGTAAAATTTTCCGAATTTCATCCGTGTCCACCATATTGGTGAGACCGTCGGTACAAATCAGCAACGCACCCCGTTCCGGGATTTCCCGTTCGTCGATATCGCACTCAACCATATCCTCCACTCCCAGTGCACGGGTGATAAAGTGCTTGCGGGGGTGACTTTTGGCCTCGTTCTCGGTAAGCTTACCGCTTTCCACCATTTCCTGCACCAGGGAATGGTCACGGGTAACCTGTTCCAAGCCGTCATCGCTCATTAGGTAGGCACGGCTGTCTCCAATGTGTGCCACCACAGCGGTTTTCCCGCACACCACAGCGGCAACCACCGTTGTGCCCATTCCGTGGAGATTTTCGTCCTTAACCGCCGTATCGTATACCTCAACATTGGCGGCGGCAATGGCACATTCCAACACATAGCGAATGGATTGCGGCGTCATATTTTCACGATAGGAAGCGGCAATCCGCTCGGTGATGATTTTCACCGCAAGAGTACTGGCAACATTGCCGCCCTTGGCACCGCCCATTCCGTCGCATACGACGGCAAACACCACATCGTCTGCCAGACGACCACAGGCAAACGCATCTTGGTTATTCGGGCGTGCCCGCCCCGTATCTGTCTTTCCGTATGTCTGCACGGTGCTCCTCCTCTCGCCGATATATCGTCGGTTTTTTCAAAGTTGTTCTTTGCGTTTCAACTGCCCGCAGGATGCACTGATATCCGCACCCAACGTACGTCGTACCGTTACGGGAATTCCCCGGGCAGCTACTATATCCGAAAACGCCTTTAAGCGTTCGGCTTTACTGCGTTTATGGTCTTTTCCCCGCACCTCATTAGCGGGGATAAGATTCACGTGGCATAGCATTCCTTTCAGCTTTCCTGCCAATTCTCGGGCACATTCGTCCGAATCGTTTACCCCATCAATCATCGCATACTCAAAAGAGATACGACGTGAGGTCGCTTCTGCATACTCCCGGCAGGCGGAAATCAATTCATCCACCGACCAACGCTTCGCCACCGGCATCATCTGTCGACGCAGGTCATCGTTTGGAGCATGGAGGGATACCGATAACGTCAACTGCAAATTTTCCTCTTGCAAGCGGCGGATTTTGTCCACCAATCCGCAAGTGGAAAGGGACACGTGCCGCATCCCGATATGCACGCCGCCCTCTTCCGAAAGCATTTGAAGAAAGCGTAGCACGTTGTCATAGTTGTCAAGCGGCTCGCCCATTCCCATCAGCACAATGTGGGAGACCCGCACATTTTTCTCTGCCTCTGCGGCTTCGGCGGCCTCAATTTGGGCAATCATTTCAGAGGGAAGCAGATTGCGTACAAGTCCCTCCATCCCGGTTGCACAAAAGGAACAGCCCATACGGCAACCGACTTGGGTGGACAAGCACTGAGACCAACCGTGTTTATAGTGCATCAGCACCGATTCCACCACTTCCCCATCGGACAAACGGAACAAGTATTTCACCGTTCCGTCAATGGCGGAGACAAAGCGTTTTTCTACCGTCACCGACGGCACAACACATTGCTCCTTAAGCACCGCCCGCAAATCGGCAGGCAAGTTTTGCATTGTATCAAAATCGGTGACACCACGGTCTAAAAACGAGCGAATTTGCTTGGCACGAAATGCGGGAAACCCCGCTTCTGTCACAAAGGCGGTCAGTTCCGCATCCGTCATGGATTTCACATCACGTTTATCCATTGTCCTCGCCGCCTTTCTTTACAAATCCGGCGATATAAAAGCCGTCGCTTCCGGTCAAGTGAGGAAACAGCGTGATTTCGTGACTCGGCGTTTTCCCGCAAAGCGAGAAAAGCTCCGGCACGGGAAGAACACGGGGCAAAAACTCCGGATGCTCCTTAAGAAAACGAGCCGTTTGTTCCTCATTTTCAGCGGGGTTCAGTGTGCAGGTGGAATACTGCAAGACGCCGCCTTTCTTCACCATAGCGGCACTCTGCTCCAAAATCCGGTATTGCAAATCGGGCAATTCCGACAGCATTGTCAGCTCTTTATAGCGAATTTCCGGTTTACGTCGAATGACACCGAGGCCGGAACAAGGAACATCACACAAAACTCGGTCAAAGCTTTCAAAAAGCGGCTTCGGACAAGGCGTAGCCCCGTCTCTCACCAACGTTTGCACTATATTCGCACCGCATTCTTTCGCCCGCTGTTCCATCATATCGCACTTTTGCGGATAGAGGTCACACGCTAAAATCGAGCCGGTGTTTTCCATATACTGGGCGGCCGTCAACGTCTTTCCGCCGGGAGCGGCACAAACGTCGGCAATCCGTTCGCCCGGTTGCAAAGACAACGCTTTTACGCACCACCCCGACGCAACGTCTTGATAATACCACTCTTTATTAGAAAAATCAAGTATTTTCCGTTCGTCAGCGGGCTCCACCGTTACGGTGGCGGGAAGCCCCTCCACAAACGCAAAGGAAATCCCCGCTTTTTCAGCGTCTTTCGCCCAGGTTTCCTCGGTAGTTTGCAGCGTGTTGATTTTTATGGACACCGGCGGTCGTTCGTTAAAATGCTCCACAAGATTGCGGGCAACATCCGCCCCATATGCACCAACAAAAAAGTCAAACAACGGCTTTGGGCAGGAAGCCATCAGGCACAAATGCTCCTCTTCGGTAGAAACCGCATCAAACAGCGTATCCCGTTCCCGGTCAATCCCTCGAAGAACCGCATTAACAAACCCCGCCGCACGGCTTTGTCCGCAGGCTTTTGTCAATTTCACCGCCTCATTTACGGCGGCAGAAACGGGAATTTTATCACAGTAAAGCAGTTGGAACACGCCAACCCGTAAATGCTCAAGCACCAAGGGGTGCAATCGTTTCAGCGGCTGCTTTGAGCGAGCCTGTAAAAGATAATCCAGCGTAAGACGACGCTCCTCCACACCACGAACCAAGAGAGAGAATAACGCCTTTTCTGCTGACGGTGCGTTTTTGTACACACCGGAAAGAGCGTTGTCGATGAGAATGTTGGAATATCCCCCGTTTCGGTGAAGCTTTTGCAGCGATTTCGCCGCCATCTCACGGGCAGAAATCGTCGTTTTATCTTCATTTGCCACGTCGATTTCCTCCCCTCATCTTATTTCACAAAAACAGAGCGTAAAGCCTTATGACTTTACAGATTATCCAATCACCGTTCCAAGCGGAACCTCGTGCCCTCTCCAAAAGAGAGAGGCGTCCATCGCTTTGCCGCCCTCCATTTGAACTGTGACAAGTTGCAGGCTCATCCCATCACCGCACGCCACGCAAAGCGGTGACCCGCTGACGATTTCTCCCGGTTTGCCCTTCGTAGGCTCTCCCACCTTGGCGGCGTGAACCTTTAAGGTTTTTCCGTTCCAAACCGTTTGGGCAGTAGGCCATGGATTTAAGCCACGCACTTGATTGTAAAGTTCGCAAGCTTTACGGCTAAAATCCATCGGGCTGTCCGCCTTGGAGAGCATCGGTGCATACACACTCTCGCCCACCTGCGGTTTGGGGACAATCGTCCCCGTCTCTAAGCCTTTAAGCGTTTCCGATAGCACATCCGCACCGTCGGCGGCAAGGGCATCAAACAACTCGCCGGCTGTCATCTCGCCCACCTTGCGACGGCGTTCCATCAAAATATCACCGGTATCCAGTCCCGCATCCATCTGCATAGTGGCAACACCGCTTTCTTCGTCGCCGGCAAGCACCGCCCACTGAATGGGAGCGGCACCTCGAAACCGTGGAAGAAGCGAGCCGTGAACGTTGACACAGCCGTATTTCGGCAAATCCAACACTCTTTGCGGAATAATCTTGCCATACGCCACCACCACGATGCAATCCGGTTTTTCGGCGGCGAGACGGTCAAAGGTTTCGTCGGTTTTCATTGAGGACGGTTGGAACACGGGAATTCCCCGTTCCATCGCCAGTGATTTTACCGGCGGCGGGGTCAAAATCTGTTTTCGTCCCACCGTTTTGTCGGCTTGGGTCACCACCAACGTAACGTCATGACCGTCCGAAAGCAACCGTTCAAGCGACGGCAACGCAAAATCCGGCGTTCCCATAAAAACGATACGCATTTTAGTCCTCCGCTCTCAGTTCTTCCTCGGTCATCATACGGTCGGCACGTTCGGTAAACAAAATGCCGTCCAAATGGTCATTTTCGTGGCACGCACACCGAGCCATCAAATCCTCACATTTCAGGCGATATTCTTTACCATAACGGTCTTGTGCCTGCAAAATCACCTTTTGCGGGCGTGTAACAATCCCCCACTCGTTGGGACAGGAAAGACACCCCTCTTGTCCGGTTTGCTCTCCTTTTTTGCCGAGAATGGTGGGGTTAATCGCTTCGATAAACCCGTCGCCGGTGTCCATAATGAACAGACGACGCAAAATTCCCACCTGCGGGCCGGCAAGCCCCACGCCGTTTGCAGCGGTAAGGGTTTCCTGCATATCATCGAGCAGCTCCCACAGCCGCTCATTAAATTCGGTTACGGGACGACACACCTTATGCAACTGAGCCTCATCGGACGTTAAAATATTACGTAAAGCCATACATAACTCCTCCAAAAATGCGGGTATCACAGCATACTCGCAGGATTGACATCAATAAATGCGGTAACGGTTTTATGCTTCGGGTCTTTGCCGAACAACGTTAACAGTGCCGCAAGCATCTCTCGTGTGCGGGCACGGCTAACCCCTTTCAGCAACAAGCGATACCGGTATTTTCCCGCCGCCTTTGCCACCGTGGCACGTGTAGGATCTAAGGCAATCAGCGGCACATCGGTATAAGTGGTGGTGACCGCTGTATGAAGCATCGAAAGAAAATCATCAGCGGCGGATTTTACTGTACTTTCCCGCTCCCCCACAAAACCGATTTGGAACAAATCGGAAAAGGGTGGATATTTCATTCGATAGCGGGATTCTATCTCGGTTTCGAAAAAGGCGGGATAATCCTGTGCCGCCGCCAGTGCAATTACGGGGTTTTCCGGCGTCATGGTTTGAATAACCGCCAGGCTGTTGGCGTCCCGTCGTCCGGCACGGCCAATCACCTGCGTAAGCAGTGAAAACGCCGTCTCATACGCACGATAATCATCCCCGTAAAGCGTTTGGTCGGCAGACAGCACCCCCACAAGACCGACATCGGGAAAATCCAATCCCTTGGCGACCATTTGGGTGCCAATCATAATCTGATATTCGCCCCGTGCAAAGGCGGCGAATTTTTCTTCGTAAGAAAAGCGAGACATCGTGGTATCGGCATCCATTCGCAGTACCGGAACGTCCGGAAACAGCTCCGCCAAATCGTCCTCAACCTTTTGGGTGCCGAGACCCGCATAGCGAAGAGCCTCCTCCCCGCATTCGGGACAAGCGATCAACCTCGGGCGATGATAGCCGCAATAGTGACACATCAGCTGGGCGTTGGCGGCGTGGTAGGTCATGGACACCGAGCAGGACGGGCAAGTCAACACATGCCCGCAATGGCGACAGGAGACAAACGTGTGATACCCACGGCGGTTCAGCAATAAAATCACTTGTTTGCCGGCGGCAAGACACGTTTCCATTTCGGCTTTCAGTGCCTCACCGATAGCGTATCCGGACTCATCGGCCCGCATATCCGCCACCTTTACGGTAGGCAGCTTCGCCTCACCGTAACGGGAATCCAAAGTCAACAGCCGCATTTTTCCCTCTTTGGCACGGCGAAAACTATCCACCGACGGAGTGGCAGAAGCCAGCAGTACCAGAGCGTTATTTTTGGCGGCACGAAATTTTGCCACATCACGGGCGTGATAGCGAGGCGAGGTTTCGGATTTGTAGGTATGCTCCTGCTCCTCGTCAAACACGATAAGCCCTAAATCCGAAAGGGGTGCAAACACCGCCGAGCGAGTGCCCACTACAATCGTGGCGTCACCCCTACGAATGCGTTTCCACTCATCCATCCGTTCCCCCACAGAAAGTCCGCTGTGAAGCACCGCTACGTTACGTCCGAAGCGGCGGGTAAAGCCATCCACCACTTGGGGAGTCAGCGAGATTTCGGGAACGAGCACCAATGCCCGTTTTCCACGAGACAGCACATCCTCAATCAGCCGCATATATACCTGCGTCTTGCCGCTTCCCGTCACGCCGTATAAAAGAGCGGCAGCAGGCTTTTCTCCTTTGGACAGGTCGGAGAGTTGCTCAAACACCGCTTGTTGTTCATCGTTTAAGACAACCGTATCCGCAACTGTTCCCACCGTTTTTACCGGCGAACGCAGACGTTCCTTCTCAAAAAACTCCACCAGCCCTTTTTTCACAAGGGCGTTAACCACCGCCGAGGATGCCACCGCAAAATACGAAATTTCTTTCACTGTTGCACAGCCGACTTCCGATAAAAAGGTTATCACCGTTTGCTGTTTTTGGGTGAGCTTCTGCTCGGCAAGGCGAGCAAACAGCTCGTCGCCCTCCACCGCAAGACGTGCCATTCGAACCGTGGCATCGTTGGCCACACGTTCGGCAGATACGTCAACCGTTAAAAGCCCTTTTTTGATGAGTTTTTCGGGAACGGTACACAGCTCGGAAAGCCCCAACGCCTTAAAAAGAGCTCCTCTCTCCAGTCCATCGTCAAAGGAAGCCACCTCAAAATAGACACGGCGTTCCTCCTCGGAAAGGGCAGCAAGCTCATCCTCCGTGACGTTTTGCACCGCACGGTACAACGGGGTCACCCGCATCGTCAGTCCCGGAGGAAGCTGGGTTTTGAGGGCCTCAAACAGCGTACAAAACGTATGCTCTTTCAGCCACAACGCCGTTTCCAGCATTTCCGAAGTAAACAGCGGCTCCTCATCCAGCACAGCGGCAACCGGTTTCAGTTTCGGAACCGGTTGTTCCTTTTGCACGCTCAAAATCACCGCTTGACGACGGCGGTTACCGCCGCCGAAAGGAACCAGCACCCGAAGTCCGGGTGTCGGCTCTGTGTCGGAATCCTGCCACAAGTAGCTATAGGGCTTATCAAAGTGAAATGCGGTGCCCTCCACCGCCGCTGTAACTATCGTCGGCAACTGCACCGCTTTCACCTCCTGTTTTTCGTTCCTGTAAATTACTCGTTTTCGGGCATCATGATTTTATAGTCGCCCTCCGTTAAATCGGCAACCGCCAAGCTGACGGGTTTTTCAATGAGGATAGCATTCTCCTCTTCCGCTTTCGAGGCAATTTCACGGGCACGTTTTGCCACGCCCACTACCACCGCATAGCGGCTTTTGTTGCCCTTCAATTTTTCAATGTCGGTCGGTCTTAACATAACAAATTCCTCCTGCAATATGTAAATTTTTGATTACGCATTTTTGATTTCGCTTTCCAGCTCCATAATTTCTATCATCCGTGCCGCCGCCTTGTCCACCTCGTCATTCACCACAAGATAGCGGTAGGCGTCTTTTTGAGTCAATTCCCACACGGCCCGTTTTAAGCGGCGTTGGATTTTTTCCTCTGTTTCGGTGCCACGGGCACGCAAACGGCGTTCCAGTTCCTCAAGTGACGGTGAGGCAAGAAAAACGGATACGGCATCGGGGCATTTCTCAATAATCTGTTGTCCGCCCTGTACCTCGATTTCCAGTACCACGTCACGACCGGCGGCACGTTGTTCCTCAACCCACGCTTTGGGAGTGCCGTAAAAATTACCGGCATACTCCGCATACTCCAAAAAAGCATCGGCGGCAATCGCTTCCATAAACTGCTCTTTCGTGACAAAGAAGTAATGCACCCCGTCTATCTCGCCGGGACGAGGGTCACGAGTGGTCATAGAAACCGATACACACGCACTGCTCCGTTGTTCCAACACACGGGCAAGCACCGTTCCTTTGCCGCAACCGGACGGGCCAGACAGCACCACCAATAAACCGTTTTTCGCCATCGTTATTCCTCCGTTTCGTCAGCGGCATCCGCACGAGCACACAAGGTTTCGGGAGACAACGCCGACAAAACCACGTGATCACTGTCCATAATAATCACCGCACGGGTGCGACGACCGTATGTGGCGTCAATCAGCATTTTCTGCTCCCGTGCCTCGGAAATCATTCGTTTAATCGGAGCGGAATCAGGGCTGACAACGCCCACCATTCGGGGGGCGGCAATCATATTGCCGAAACCGACGTTTATGAGTTTCATATCCCGTTCCTCCCCGTGTTATTCGATATTCTGAATTTGCTCACGGATTTTTTCAAGCTCCGCTTTGATATCCACCACCACACGAGCCAGCTCTAAATCCTGAGCCTTTGAGCCGGTGGTATTGGCCTCACGGTTCATCTCTTGCACAAGGAAGTCCAGCTTTCTGCCCACGGCCTCCTCGGAATCCAAAAGCTTACGCATCTGATCAATGTGGCTACGCAGACGAACCGTCTCCTCTGCCACGGCAATTTTATCGGCGAACAACGCCGCTTCGGTCAGCAGACGTCCCTCATCCACCGTAGCGGTAGACAACAGCTCCCGCATCCGCTTTTCGACTTTTTCCATATGCTCTTTCACGGTTTGCGGATTGCGTTGTTCCACAATGGCAACTTTTTCGAGAATGAAATCCGCACGGGAGAGCACGTCGGCTTTCAGCTTTTCGCCCTCCGCCTCTCGCATGTCGATAAATCGGTCGAGAGCCTTTTCGGCAACGGTTTTCACCGCCGTCCAAACCGCATCCTCGTCCAATTCCGCCGGCTTGGTTTTCATCACATCCGGCATCCGAGCCAGTGCCATGGTGGAAATATCGTCCTTCAAGCCGAAGCTGTCCCGCAAATCACACAACGCCTCATACATCGCCTTGGCGTACGTGTGATCGACCGTCACGGTTGCCGTGGCGTCACCTGCCGCCTCAATATACACCGTCACGTCCACCTTGCCACGGGAGACACGAGACTGGACAAACGATTTCAGCTTGTCATCCAAAAAGTTATAGGCACGGGGCAACCGTGAACCATATTCAAAATACCGGTGGTTGACCGATTTCAGCTCCACTTGAATGTTGAGTCCGTCAATCGTTTCCTGGCAACGGCCATAGCCGGTCATACTTCTCACCATACGAGCTTCCCCTCCACATAAAAATATATTTTATACGGGTATTTGTTCTATTATAACGTGCCCGAATAAAAAATACAAGCCTTTTTCACGTTTTAGCCACAAAAACCGTGTTTTTCAAGCACTGTTTTCATATCGTCGGGAAGCGGTGCCTCCACCGTTACCCGCTGACCCGTTACCGGATGGTCAAATTCCATCCGATTGCAATGCAATGCATGGCGAGGCATCACCGTTTCGTCCGTTCCGTACATCGTGTCGCCGGCAAGCGGAAACCCGATAGACGACAAATGCACACGAATTTGGTGAGTTCGCCCCGTTTCCAGCCACACCCGCAGATAGGTCAGCTCCTCATCGCTTGCCACCACTTCGTAATGGGTAACACTGGGTTTTCCGCCCTCGCCCACCTCTCGGGTAATCGTGCAGCCCTCTTTCACCCGAATAGGAGCATCAACCGTGCCGTTTTCGGAAATTGTCCCGAGAGCAAGGGCACGATATTCTTTTTTCACTTTCCCCGCCAACGCAAAAACCACATGGGGATTTTTGCCTATAAGCAATAAGCCGCTGGTGTTTCGGTCTAATCGGTTCACGGGACGAAAGCTGTGCGGTACGCCGTTTTTTTCGTAATACGCCACCACAGCGTTTGCAAGCGTAGGCTCCGGTTTTCCCGCCGACGGATGCACCGCCAAATACGGCGGCTTGTTTACAACAAGCAGGTAGTCATCCTCATACGCAATATCAAGCGGCAACGAAACGCCCTCGATTTTCACCTGCTCGGTCGGCATGGTTAAAACCACCGTCTGTCCCGTTTTTATGCGGTCAATACTGCGGACGTGTTCCCCGTCCACCGTCATGCCGTTTTCCGTGTGCTTTAACCGCACCACCATTCGCCAGGAAAGCCCGCATTCTCGACGCAAAAAGTTCTGGACCGTCTCACCGTCGTACTCCTCGGGGACGGTAAACGTCAACGATTTTTCCACAAGCTTTCCCCCTTTCGTTCGCATTTTAACGCACGACACGCAGGAGCAACCGCCCCTGCGTGTGCATTTATTTTACAGATTTCCAGACTGATTTAAGCTTCGACGAAAGTGCCGTTGCCGCTGTGATTTTCAGTGCGTCAAACACCAAAAACGGCACAACACAGACGGAAAGTGCCGTCGTCACCGACACGTGTGCCGTAATCCCATACCACAAGGTTCCGCAAAGGTACAAAAGCCCGGTTCCGAAGAGCATAGAAAGACACAGTGCCCATCGGGATGAGGTGCGATCAGACACAACCCCCACCGTGGCGGCACAGGGCAAGTAGCCAAAAAGAAAGCCACCGGTCGGCCCTATCAAGACAGAAATCCCGCCTCGGAAGCCGGAAAACACCGGCACTCCTACCGCTCCCATCAGCAAAAACACACCTATCGCCACGCACGACCGTTTTAAGCCGAACACCGCACTGAGCGTGTACACTCCAAAGGTGGCCAGTGTCACCGGAATAACGCCAACGGGAATGACAAACGGAGACAGCACACACAACACCGCACACGAAACGGCACACAAGGTTAATTCCGATACCGATTTTGTCATACGATTACGACGCCGTTGCCCCGTCCACTGTCCATTTTACACGGTGATAATTGCCTTTTGCCGTGTCGTCATAGTACCACATATTGTCGGTAGTCACAGCAATGTTCGCCACGGTTTTACCGCCACGGACGATGGCATACTGCGTGGCGGCCTGGTTGTTGATGACAATGGATTCGTTGGAAGTGGCACTGTCCGCCGTTTTGCCGGACACCTCGTTATAGACAATCAAAGCCGATTTAGAGAATTCGCTGACCGGCTCCGCCAACCAATATTTCCCGAGTTCTCGCCCGATAAGACGATAGAGAAATCCGGTTTTTTCACGATAGTAATACTCGCCGTCAGGGCCGTGAGCAATCGCACCGAGAACGTTGCCTTTTGCATTGGTTGCCACATAAAAATCGCAATCAACACCATTGACAAGGCCGTTACCCGATTGCTCCACAACACAGGAAGCATCGCCGGTAAACTTTTGCAGCATCCACTCGGCAATATCCAAAACCGACTCACCGTCCAACGGCAAATCTCCCACTGTCAGCGTTCCGTCGCTCATCAGCGTCACGGGAATGTAATCGCCGTATTCGTCTTTGTAATACCATTTTCCGCTTTCCGATTCCGCAATCAATTCGGTGTGACCTTGTCCATCGGACGTGGTATATACCTTGCATTTTTCGCCGTTTATCTGCATTTCACCCGAGGACGCCGCATTGGCAGGCTGCGTGGGAGCCCCCACACTGTAAAGCTCACTTTCGTAGGCTTCGGAATCCTCGGTCAATCCGCCCCGTTCGTCGGCGGCATGCAACGCCTTAGCGATGGCAATCGCCTCGTCCTCCACACTGTTGAACTCCACTTTCGAATTTTCGTCGGCAGAGCTGCCGTTTTCGTTCGCTTTCTGTCCGCCGTTTTTATTGTCGCCGGAGCCGGAACCGCCGTTGCCGTTATCGCCGTTTTGGTTATTCCCGGAGATCACCGCACCGGACGTCTCCGCTCCCGTCGCATTTCCCACATCGGAAGAGCCGGTCTGGCCCGCCGACGACGTTTCAGAGTTTTTCGGGTCTTTCTTTTTGCACCCGGAGCACAACAACAGTGCCACACAGCACACAAGCAAAAGCAGTATTACGCCGATTTTTTTCATAGAAACAGCACTCCTTATTTTCGGTTGTGTTTTTTTACATTTTTCGTTATGTCTATTATACAAGATGACGACAGGTAATGCAAGAGATTTACAAAAACTTTCCTCATTTCCGTTGAAATTGCCGCAAAAAAGTGGTATACTATCAAAAAATGCGAAAAAGGTGTGACTTTCTTGAACAAAACACAATTGCGAAACTACGCAAAGCTACTTGCCACGATGGGCGGCGGCGTGAAAAAAGGAATGGACGTTGTGATTTCCGCCGAAACCGACCAACCGGAATTTGTCAAGATGTTGGTCGAGGAATGCTATCGTGCAGGTGCCCGCAAAGTGGAGGTAGATTGGCACTATCAGCCGCTTCAGAAGCTACACGTCCGCCATCAGTCTCAAAAAACACTGGGCACGTTAGCCCCGTGGGAGGTTGAAAAGCTTAAATATCGTGCCGAAACACTGCCGGTAATGATTTATCTTTTGTCCGAGGACCCGGACGGTCTGCGGGGAATGAATCAGGAAAAGCAGTCCAAAGCCACTAAAGAACGGTACAAAATCATTAAACCCATCCGTGACACGATGGAAAACAAGTATCCTTGGTGTATTGCCGCCGTTCCCAGTGAAGCGTGGGCGAAAAAGTTGTTTCCGAACGACCGGAAATCCGTTGCGGTAAACAAGCTGTGGGATGCCATTCTTAAAACCGCCCGTGTCACCGATGACCCGGTTGCCTCTTGGGAGCAACACAATCGTGATTTGGCGAGCCGTTCAGCATACCTCAATCAACTTCACATTAAAACGTTGCACTACAAAGCCAAAAACGGCACAGATTTCACCGTGGGACTTATGCCGGAAAGCCGTTTTGCCGGTGGCGAAGAAAAAACTTTATCCGGTATACGATTCAACCCGAATATGCCGACGGAGGAGGTTTTTACAACCCCAAAACGAGGCGAAGCGGAAGGCACCGTGGTCGCCACAATGCCCCTCTCCTACCGTGGCGAGCTTATCGAAAATTTCTCCCTGCGATTTGAAAAAGGAAAAGCGGTAGAATGCCACGCCGAAAAAAACGAGGAGCTCTTAAAACAGCTGATTTCCATGGACGACGGTGCCGCCTATTTGGGAGAATGTGCCCTCGTCCCCTTTCACTCTCCCATTCGTGAGTCGGGCATACTGTTCTACAACACACTTTTCGACGAAAATGCCGCTTGCCACTTGGCTCTCGGTATGGGATTTGCGGATTGTGTAGACAATTTTGAAAACCGCACATTGGAGGAATGTCACACTCTCGGCGTCAACGATTCCATTATCCACGAGGACTTTATGATTGGCTGTGCCGATTTGTCCATTACCGCCGAAACCGAAAACGGCACAGTTGTCCCGATTTTCGAAAACGGAGACTGGGCATTTTAAGGAGGACGCAAAATGCAAAAGAAAGCCCAACTGATGAACGGTGCCGATATGGACCGTACACTTGTACGCCTATCCCACCAAATTTTAGAAAAAAATCACGGCACGGATAACCTCTGCTTTATTGGCGTAAAAACCCGTGGCGTTCCCATTGCCAAACGTCTTTCAGACAACATTCGGCGTATCGACGGTGCCGAGGTTCCGGTGGGCGAATTAGACGTTACGCTGTATCGGGACGATTTGGATTTGCAAAAAACGGAACCCCGAGTCGGCGAAACGGATATTCCTTTTTCCGTAGCCGGAAAAGTGGTGATTCTCGTGGACGATGTAATGTATACCGGTCGCACCGCCCGTGCCGCTATTGACGCCATTATGCGTCTCGGTCGTCCCGCCAAAATCCAACTGGCGGTTCTTGTTGACCGTGGCCACCGAGAGCTCCCCATACGAGGCGACTTCGTGGGACGTAACATTCCGTCTGCCCGTGAAGAAAAAGTGGTCGTCCACCTCACCGAAACGGATAAGGAAAACGACGTCAGCATCTGGGGATAACCTCTCATTTTCATCATTTTGTGTGTAAAGTAAAACGCCTTGTCAACAGACAAGGCGTTTTTTGTTGGCTATTTCAGAATGTTTTGCAGCGAAGAAATCAGCCGTATTTTTTCAAAGCGGGTCATTTGCTTGATTTGTGCCTCCCGCCGCATAGCATCCCGCTTTTCATCGTGTTCCTCGGCATACACCATTGTAACCGGACGACGGGTTTTCGTGTACTTTGCCCCCGTTCCGGCATTGTGAGCGGCAAGGCGTTTTTCCAAATCGTTGGTCCATCCAGTGTAAAGGGTATTATCTTTACACAAAACCATATACGTATAGTTCAACATCTCGCCCCTTTTCCATAATTTTAAGAAAAAACGCCCATCGTTTGATGGGCGTTTTTGGTGTTAGCGATTAGACACGCACTTTCTTCAGGTTGGCGAAGCGGGGCAAGCCATCCTCTTTCACCATTTCGGTCTCGCCTTGAATCAGCGGAAGTGCATAATCGACATACAACTCGTTCAGGCCGTCTTGGGTCTTGTTGAGCCAGGACAGCGGAACCTTTTTCTCGGTATTCGCAACAACGGTGAGGTCGAACAGCTTGATGTTGCATTTGTAGTTGCCGTTCTCATCCGTGGAGCGTTCAAAGCCGACCATTTTGTCGGTCACACCGGCAATGGCGTTTTCGACAGCGGCTTTACCGGAAGCAAAGGACTCGTCAATATCGGTTTTGGAAGCACAGTGAGCGGCACAACGCTGCAGAAGACTGAGCTCAATGCCACGGACTTTCGCACCGGTCTCACGTTGCACAACGGAGGCGAGGTATGCCGCCAAGCCGCCCATTTGAGCGTGACCGAAGCTGTCCTTCTGCTGAGCAGAAGAGGTAGCGTACTCGGCAATATATTTGCCGTCTTTATCGTGGATACCCTCGGACACAGCGACAATGCATTTGCCGTTGCGGTCGTAAATCTCACGGACTTTCTCCAGGAAAGAGTTCATATCGAAGTCAACTTCCGGCAGATAGATAAGGTCCGCACCGTTGCCTTTGGCACCGGCAAGAGCGGCGGCGGCAGTCAGCCAGCCGGCGTTACGACCCATGATTTCCACCACAGTAATCATACCGGTGTCATACACACGAGCGTCACGATAAATCTCCATCATCGAGGTGGCGATATATTTCGCAGCGGAAGCGTAGCCCGGGCAGTGATCCGTGCCATCCAAGTCGTTGTCGATGGTTTTCGGAATACCCATTACACGGCACTCATAGCCGTTTTGCAACATAAATTTGGAGATTTTGTTGCAGGTATCCATCGAGTCGTTACCGCCATTGTAGAAGAAATAGCGGACGTTGTATTTTTGGAAGATTTCGAGAATGCGTTTGTAATCGGTATCGTCATCATCCGGGTCTTTCAGCTTATAGCGGCAGGAGCCGAGAGCCGAGGACGGGGTGAATTTGAGGAGTTCCAGTTCCTCCGGATCCTCTTTCGACATATCGATGAGGTTATCGTTCAGCACGCCTTTGATGCCGTTGAGGGCACCGTAGACCGCCGTAATTTCCTCGCTTTCCAATGCCGTTTTAATGGCACCGTAAGCACTGGCGTTAATGACGGAGGTCGGACCGCCGGACTGACCGATGATGCAAGCACCTTTGAGAGTTCCCATAGTTTTTTACCACCTTTTTGATAAAATTTAGAACGGGTAAATTGTACCATATTCCGCAAAAAAAAGCAATCATTTTTTGCCAAAAAGACAAGAATTGTGCCATTTTTTCAAATTCCGTTAAAAAGTGTTGACGAATGAAAGAAAAGCCGCTAAAATATAAGGGTGTTTCTGTAAAATATTTATAAAGAATCGAGGAATCTTTCTATGGCCAACATTGCCCCCTTTCGTTCTCTCCGCTTTACCGCCGGTGCCGGCGACATTGACGAGTTGTGCTGCCCACCTTATGACATTATCTCGGACGAACAGCGTCGTATGTTTCTTGCCGGAAACGAGAAAAACATTATTCGTTTGGAGCTTCCCCGTGAAGGAGAAAATCCCTATGCGGTTGCCGGCGAAACATTAAAATGCTGGTTGGAATCCGGCGTACTGAAACAAGACGATACCCCCTCGCTCTATATCTACCAAGAGGAATTCGTCGCCCACGGCAAGCCGTACACGTTGCGTGGATTCACCTGCACCGTGGAGCTTCAGCCGTTTTCGGCGGGCGTGGTGCTTCCTCACGAGGAAACCCTCTCTAAAGCCAAGCAAGATCGGTTTGACCTGATGTGTGCCACCGGCTGCAATTTCAGCCAAATCTATTCTCTGTATGATGATCCCGACCGCACGGTGGACGCTATTCTCAACAAGTTTTGCAACGAAGAGCCTACCGCCCGTTTCACCGATGCCGATGGCGTTATTCACTCGCTGTGGGCTGTGCCGGATTGCGACGATGTGCGTACCGTGTGCCAACTGTTTGAGGACAAAAAGCTCTACATTGCCGACGGCCACCACCGCTATGAAACCGCTCTGCGTTACCGTGACCACCTGCGTGCCGAAGGGGCAAACACCGGCTCCTCCGACCGTGTAATGATGTTCCTTTGTGCAATGCAAAACGACGGGCTTGTGGTGTTCCCCACCCATCGTGTTATCCATAACATTGAGGGCTTCGACCGTGAAAAATTCTTGAAAGATGCCGCCGCTGTATGTGACGTAATTTCCCTCGACAAGTTTGAAGATATTGAGCCCCGTCTTGCCCAAATCTATGCGGCAGGCGAAAAGGCTTTCGGCTATTACGACGGCACCCGTGTCGCTTTGCTCAAGGTGTCCGACTTAGAGCAGATGAAAGCCCTGCTTCCGAACGCCTCTAAATCGCTCCGTGAATTAGATGTCACACTCCTCCACTCACTGCTTCTCGAACGCCTTTGCGGCATCGACAAAGCAGCGATGGCGGCGGGAGGCAAACTCACCTATACCCGTGACGCGGCAGAAGCAAAAGCCCTTACCGACAACGGTGCAGACGCCTGCTTCATCTTAAACCCCACCCGTGTCACCGAAATCAGTGCTGTGGCACGTGAGGGCGAAAAAATGCCCCAAAAATCCACCTATTTTTATCCGAAACTCATTACCGGCCTTACAATGAACCAATTATTTTGAGGTGTGTTAAATGACGTTTTTTGAACCCCTTGTCCAAAACTTTCTGTCCATGTTTTCAGATGGCAGCTGGTGGAAGCTTATGACTATGTGGGTCATCGGCGGAATCCTTATTTTCCTCGCCATCAAAAAGGAAATGGAACCCTCCTTGCTCTTGCCCATCGGGTTTGGTGCCATTCTTGTCAACCTGCCTGGTTTAGCCGACGGGTTGCACAACCTTACGTTCCTCTATGACGTGGGCGTAAAATCCCAAGAGCTCTTGCCGCTTATTCTCTTTATCGGCATCGGTGCTATGATTGATTTCGGCCCTCTGCTGGCAAACCCCAGGCTGATGCTTTTCGGAGCAGCGGCACAGTTCGGCATCTTTTTCACCTTTGCCATGGCAAGCCTTTGCGGCTTTGAACTGCGGGATGCGGCATCTATCTCCATCATCGGTGCGGCAGACGGCCCCACCTCCATCGTGGTAGCACAGGAGCTTGGTTCAAGATACCTGCCCGCTATCATCGTGGCGGCATATTCGTATATGGCGTTGGTTCCCATTATCCAGCCGCCGATTATCAAACTCCTCACCACAAAAAATGAGCGGCGTATCCGTATGCCGTATGCCCCTCAATCGGTGAGCAAGCTCACCCGCATTCTGTTCCCGATTTTGGCAACCATTATCACCGGCGTAATCGCCCCGGACAGCGTGGAGCTTATTGGCTTTCTGATGTTCGGTAACCTCATTCGTGAATGCGGCGTGCTGAACAGCTTGTCCGAAACCGCCCAAAACGTTTTGGCGAATTTGGTCACGCTGTTCCTCGGCATCACCGTGGCAGTCGGCATGAAAGCCGAAGCCTTTCTCACGTGGGAAACCCTGCTCATTTTAGGGCTCGGACTGGTGGCATTCATCTTTGATACGGCGGGCGGCGTTGTGTTTGCCAAATTCCTGAATTTGTTCCTAAAAGAAAAAATCAACCCGATGATTGGTGCCGCCGGAATCTCGGCGTTCCCCATGTCGGCACGTATTGTCCACAAGCTGGGACGTGAAGAGGATAATCAAAACTTCTTGCTCCCCCACGCTATCGGTGTCAACGTCTCCGGTCAGGTGGCGTCGGTTGTTGCCGGCGGACTTATGCTTCACCTCGTTTCCGGGTTGCTTTAAGGAGGAATGGATATGCTTTTAATGACCTCTCTTTCCACCGTCTTGTCGATTATCGGTCAAGGTCTTGTCGGTGTATTCATTGTTCTGGGACTGTTGGCGGCCTCGGTATTTATCCTCAATAAAACCACCGGCGACAAGCCGAAAGACGAATAAAATCACAAAAAACGGGTTTGGAACGTTTGTTCCAAACCCGTTTTCTTCATGTAAGCGGCACAAGCAGCATGGTGCGTTTTTCTAACACATCGGCATTGAGGTCATTTTCCGCTTTCAACGCCTCTATGGATGTATGGGCGGACTTTGCCACGCTCCACAAAGACTCGCCCGCATCGGCATACACCATTTTTACCGCCGCATCACAAGCGGGATAAGCGGCATTCTCGTCGCCCGCAAGAGCAGAGAGAACGGTTGTTGTCACCTCATCATATTGCCGCCGATGGGCACACAAAGCCACGTGAACCGTCAGCTGACCTTTTGTCTCAACGGTGGCATCGGTCGATTGCGTCAACAAAGTCATTTCCTCCAAGTCCCCTGCCGTTTCAAACGACTTTGAAAAATCTACCGACCGGTTATAATACTGCACCTGTCCCTCGTCATCCGTGGAAAGCAAATGCACCATAAGTCTTCCGCAAAGCGTACAGCGGTTTTCCAAAACCTCCACCGATATTGGCTTTGCCTCACTGAAAACCGATAACACGCTTGCCACATTTTCCGGCAAAGGAAGCGTTTGACTCAGCGTAAACGGCTCATCGGACACCTTCAAAAGTCGCCTTGCCGTCACAACCTCGCTTTCTGTCGACACCGGCATCGCCGTATGATAGGCGTCGGTAATCACGTCGGCACATTCCTCTTTCCACATCTGTGCGGAAAGCGACAATTTCGTGTGGGAACAAAGGGCTTTTTCGCCGCCATCCTCCTCCAAACGAAGCGAATGGGACAAAACGGTCGCCCACGCATCCACCGTGGCGGTTTCGTCCACGCCCGCCAAATCCATCATCTGGCTATACGGTAACGTAAAATGCTTTTCTTCTGTTTGCCCGGTTTGTCCGTCACGCAAAAGCAACGCATCCACCGTAAGGTCGCCCTTGACGATGATTTTTCCCGCCAACACTTTTACCTCGCTGACGGTCGGCACCGCAGTGCTTCGTAACACCCGTTCAATCCCCTCGCCGCCGGTTAATGCCTCATTGACAGAAAACGGTTTTTGGGCATTTCCTGCCGGCACACACGCCGTCACTGTTCTTGTCTGCACATAGACAGACTCCTCCTCAACGGCGGCAAGGGCTTGTTGTTCTTTCGTACCGACAGCGGTTGCGTGAACGCAAAACGCCCCGTGGATATCCAATCGGCGGGGACTCACCGCACGACAATGGAGATATTCTGTCTCTGTCGTCACCAAAACCGCCGTTTCGCCCTGTCGGCCATCGGTAATAAATCCCGTTGAAAACGCCTGGCTGACCTCATAGGTGTGCATACAACGCCGTTCCTCGTCCAAATACAACACCCGCACATTTACCATCCCGTCAACGGTCAACTTATCACCGTTCCAGCCGGTTGCCGTCACCGACGGCGTCAACTCACAACAAAGGATAGCCGCCACATCTGCACAGTAATCGGGCAGCACCACATCCGCATCTACCGGTTTTTCTTCGGTAGCGTCCAAAAGTGTTGCGGCAGTCACAACTGATTTTGTTTTTTTATTAAATTCCATCGCTTGTCTCCCCTTCACAGTGGATTTTGTATACCTATATGCGAGAAGACAGAAAAAAAGACCGTCAAAGACGGCCTTTTTGTTAATCATATATTTTTTTAAATTCAATCCACATTGCGGGGCGAACCGCACCGTAGGAGTTACAAACAGGGAGGTTGCTGAAATCGCTGGTCACTCCGTATCCCCTGACAATGGTCGCCTCGTTTTGGCGAGAACTGGGTGTCCGCAACCACCACCAACATTCACTGTGGCAGGACTCGTCATCCGTGAGACGATGCACTTTTTCGCTCTTTTCGCAACGTCTTTCATAGCCATCGGGGAAATACGTTTCCGCTTCCTTCAAGCTCAACAAAAACACTTTATCATTTGTATCGTTGCCGGGATTCGTTTTATAATTTGGATTTGCGTCGGCAGGCACCGTCACGGCGGGAATGAACTTTTGGTGTTGCGGGCCGAATGCAGTGCTTAAGAAACTGTCGTTCAGCCACTTACGAAGCGTGCAAGTCTCCCACGTCACGTCTTTCCACGGCGAATTATATGCTTTCGCTTCAAGAGCATAAAGGCTGACAACAAGAGCCTTGCCGTCTTTTACGTCCAGCACCTGCCATTCGATTTCCTCTTTGCCGTTTTTCACGTTGCCGTCCTGCTCATACTGACCGAACTTGATAATATCGTCTTTCCTTAGGTCAAAAAGTGTTTGTGTTATGTGTGCTTGGCTCTGGTAAAGACACTCGACCTCTTTGTCCTTGCTGTCCTTGTAATCCATCACCTTGAACGCCTCGTATGCGTCATCATAGAACTCTTCATCATACAATTTCATTGCCGCATTGTATTTGACATTCGGAATAATCACGATAATCAAGAGCAGTGTGATAGCGGCACACGCCACAACGGCCGATGCAGTGATAACAAGAACTTTCTTCCATTTTTTTGTTGCACTCATAAGGCTATCCCCTCTTGTTTGCAAAAATAACAAGCAAAAGGATACCATATCTCGTACCGAATGTAAAGTGTTTTTTCACTTTTTTCGGCGATATTAGGATTCTTTTTTCTTTTCCGGCAACTGTACCAACACAATGGCGGCAAACATCACCACACAACCGCAAATTTGCACCACTGTGGGGATTTGTCCAAGCAACAAGGCGGCCGCCAACACCGCAAATACGGATTCGAGGCTCATCAGCATGGACGCCAGCGTCGGCGGTGTATATTTTTGCCCTAAAATCTGCAAGGTATACGCAACGCCATTGGACAAAATTCCCGCATAGAGAATTTCCACCCATGCGTTACACAAGGCGTGAATGGACGGGTGCTCAAAGGCAATCATTCCAATCCCGGAAAGAACGCCCACGACAAGGAACTGAAAGCAGGACAGCTCTACGCCATCCACCTCGTCAATAAAGCGGTCGACAATGAGGATTTGTATCGCAAAAAACACCGCACTGCCAAATACAAGAATGTCCCCTAAATCCGGGTGGGTTTTTCCGGTCATACATAAGAGGTACAGTCCACACAAAGCAAGTCCTACACCGAGCCAAACCTTAGCACCCACTTTTTTCTTAAAAAACAGACCGAACAGCGGCACAAGCAAAATATACAAAGCGGTAACAAATCCCGCTTTACCGACTACCGCACCCTCCGTTGCCGTGCCGGTGAGGCTTGCCATAAAATCGTTCACATAAATGCCAAATTGCTGTAAGCAGCACGCCACACACAGCGTAACACCGCAGGCAAGGCCCACTTTCAAAAACTTCTTTTTGTCGCAGGTTGTTGCCACACCTTTTTTTCGACGCAACAAAACAAACGGAAGCAGCACCAATGCCCCCAAAAACGAACGCACCGATTGAAAGGTAAACGAATCAATATATTGCATAGCGGTGCTTTGTGCCACAAATGCCGAGCCCCAAATCATAGCACAAAGCGTCAGCATGGCACTTCCTTTTAATTGCTGTTTTCTCATAGCGTTTCTCCCACAAAAATCCCGCCTTGAATATCAAGGCGGGATATAGTTTTTAGTTCAGATAGTCGCCCCAGTGCGTACGCAGGCCTCTCATCGTGGATTCCGAGTGAATCGCATATCCCACGGCGAAATCCTCTTCAATGCCCTTGTTATCCACCTTTTTGTTCAGCTTATACAGCTCCGACCAGGCGGTATAAATACCCTCATCGTGGAAATCGACTTGGTCACCTTCGCCGGAGTTACCGAGCTCAATACCAAACACCACTTTGGTACCGTACTGCTTGGCGGCGGGAATGATGTTCATACCACAGCCGTAAATATCCGACGATTTGTCACGATAAGACATCATGCACAGCGTGTCGCAGTTGGCGGCGAGAATGTTATAAATGCCGGTCACACCGTTGTACTCAATCGTACGACCGTCTGCCTCCCAACCGCAGGCGACATCCAGTTCCACCGGCACACCCTTGGCACGGGCCTCTGCAACCTGCGGAATGAAGTTTTTCACATAGTATTTCAGCTGTGCTTTCGACGGCTCAACGTCGCAATGCAACGCATACAGGTCATCGTCCGGGAATTCGCTCTTATAGGAGAGGAAACCGTCCACACAGCGATTAAACGGGCCGCTTCCGTAAATGGAACCCTGGTCATCGTACAAGACGGCAACACGAATTCCGTATTCGGCGGCAATGGACACAAAATGGTGAAGCTGTGCACGGGTGCCGGAACCGCCATACAGCATGGAATAGGATTCGTAGTAAATCTCAGTTACCTGGTTTTTCTTAAACAGATCCATATACGAGCGGATACTGTTGTCGTTATATTGCGGCACCCACCACCAAACGCCCAGCGTCTTAGAGGTACCCTCGATAAAGTTAATCGCCGGATCTTCATAATCAATGCCGGATTTCGGGTCCCAGTCCTCCCGTGCGTTCGACGGCATGGGAACCGTCGGTTTCGTGGTCGGCACTGTGGTCGGTTTTGTCGTCACCGTCGTGGTGGGAATGGTATATTGACGGGTGGGCAAAACGATAAGATTGGCGATATGCTTGCGAATCGCCAACACATCTTTCATATTGATATCCGCATCGTTATTGGCATCCGCAGCGTCGTAGTTGGCGGGCTCGCCCGTCCCCACAATAAACTTACGGAGCAACAACACATCTTTCATATTCACATTGCCGTCATCGTTGGCGTCGCCGTAAATAACGGTAACCACCAATTCATTTTCGGCAGACACCGAAAAAAGCGGCAAAGCGACAATCAACATTATCACTGCCGAGAAAAGTGCCAAAAAACGAATTTTTACTGTTTTCATAATGATTCTCCTTGTTTTTAGATAAACGAGCAAGAACAGTATACTGTATTTTCCCCCGTTTGTCAACGAAAGAAAACAAAAACGGGCAAAGTGATTACAAGGTTCACTTTGCCCGTTCTTTTATAACGGAATTATAACTCTGTGATGAGGCCCGCCAAGAATTTGCGAAGCATGAGCACGTCTTTCATATTGACGTCGCCATCCCCGTTCACGTCGGCTTCGGAAGCGTTGTAAGAAACATCCATACCGGCAAGGTATTTACGAAGTGTCAACACGTCTTTCATATTGACCGCTCCGTCACCATTAGCGTCGCCGAGAAGTTCTTCCGGCTCAGTGCCGGTACCCGTGGGTTCAACCTCCGTACCGGTCGGCTCAACACTCGTAGGTTCCGTACCGGTCGGCTCAACACTCGTAGGTTCAGTACCCGTCGGCTCAGTACCGGTGGGTTCGGTGCCGGTCGGTTCAGTACCCGTGGATTCGGTTTCTGTAGGCTCCGTCTCACTCGGCTCGGTATTCGAAGCCGTCAGCTTCACCTTTGCATACGCAAGAAAGTCTTCGATATCAATCTCTTTCAGTTCGGTTTCGTCGCCTTTCGCACCGGTAATCGCATACGCATTTTCGCTGAATGTCGGCAGTGAGCTGAACGCCCCGTCTTTGCCCTCAACATAAATGGAGTTCCCCTCGCCGGTGCCGCTGATGGTGACATCATTCGAAATAATGCCGACAGAAACATCCGACTCATCGCCGGCTTTCACGCTCACGTTACCGTAGGTGCTAATCTCCGTCGACCAATGACCCTGCACGCCGAAAACCGCACCGTTCGGGGCACCCGCCGCCGTCACATCCACGGTTGCGGCATCGGTAATCACCACTTCGGTGCCGCTAATAGCGTACGAATAGTATCCGTAGCCGTTCGTAAGCCCGATATTCACCGTCACATCCGCTTCGTCTGCGATACGCACCGAATTGTAGGCATAAAGGCCATCGGTACAAAAGTCGGAGGAATCACCCGTCGTAAAGGTGTATTTTGCATCGCCCGTAAGCAGAATGTCATTCGCCATAAGAGCATACAACTGGTCGTAGCCGGAGCCGGCTTCCACGTTCACTGTGCCACTGCACATAAAGGTCGCCATGCCGGTCGCATTCAACGTCTGACTTCCGCCCATGTCGGAATTGCCGGTTTTAAGAGTCAGTGCCTTGCCGCTCACAACGCTCAAATCCCGGCAGCCAATGCCGTATGCAGTGTCATTGGCATCTCCGATATCCAGCGTAAAGTCGCCGTCGTTGAGGATGATACAGTCGCCGCAACTAAAGCCGTAGTTGACCGTTTGCGACTTGCCGGAGGTCATCGTCATCGTGCCGGAGTTTTCGATAAACACCTTACCCTGAATTGCATACACCATTTCGGTGCCGTTGGTCGTTTCGCCCGTCGTCAGCGTAAAGTTGTCGATGTTTTTAATCGACACGTCGTGGTAGCCATAAAACAGATTGGCATAATACACATCACCGATGGAAATCGACGTGTTCTTCGCAGAATAGGTCACCGACCTGTTGCCCGCATACAGCACGGAAATCTCGTTACCCGACTTGACACCAGCATCCATGGTGAAGTCGCCGTCGATTTGGAAATCGAGATTGTAACAGGCATAAATGCCGGTTAGGTCAAAGTTGTCCGCAATTTTATCGTCTTTCAGCGTCAAGTTGCCATCACCGGTCACCGTCACGTCCCAATAGCTCTCGATGGCTGCACCATAGCCGTTTTCTGTGTATTCGGCAAAGGTCATATCTATCACGTTGTCGCCGACAAGCACCACGGTCAGCGGTTTTTTTGAGCAAATCGCATCCGACCAGCCGTTTACTCTACTCCACGTGTCGATGGTGGCGTTATTAAGGGTCAGCGTTTTGGCATCGGGGTCATACGACGCCGTACCGTCGCCGAAGATATCGTTTTTATTGGTTTCGTCCACCGTCACGTCGCCGACAGTCAGCCCGTAATCGGTGTTAGCGACCGCGGTAAAGGTCAGGTTTTTCTTCGACTGGTCAAAATACAAAATGGTTTCGCCGTCGCCGACAATGTCAAAATCATAATAATCGGCATTAGCGTTACACAGCATTGACTGTCCGTTTGTGCCTTCAAAAGTCACCGTAGCTCCGATGGTGTTCGGGCACAAAAGCAAATCGTAAACCATCGCACCGAACACGTCGCCCACAAAAGAATAGTCGCCCTCGGCAAAAATCGTGACGCTGCCATTGCTGTAGAGTGCCACCGTGCCGTTCGATTTGCCGCCGACAACGGTCAAACCGCCGTCGCCCGAAACCGTCAGGTTGCCGTTCACGTGAATTGCATCAATAAAGTTCGCATCCGTCGCTTCGGAAGTGATTTTGTTGTCGCCTTTCACCACGAGGTTTAAGTCGCCGTTCGCAAAAATCGAAGAATAGTTGTGTGCCTGCGTGTGCCACTCGTAGCTGGTGGTAATATCGGCATTGTCAATCGTCAGCGTGTTGGTCGCACTGTCGTACGCCGCCGTGCCGTCACCGAAAATGTCAGAGGCATTGTCGGCGGTCACAATCGTGTCGCCCACAATGAGGTTATACGGCATCTCCGGCAGGCCCTCAATATTCGGGAACACCACGTACATGCGAACATAGGTGCCGCCCCCGGAATTCAAATCCACCATATCCGGTTCTTTGCCGTTGATGGTAATCGTAGCAGTGTCGAGCACCGTCTTGGCGTTATACACATAAGAATCCAAGGCGATAACGTAGCAGAAAGCATAGCTGCGGCCCGCCTCGAATTTATCGCTGTCGCCGCAGAGCTCCCAATCGTCAATCGGTGCAAACGGGTCGTCGCTGACCGCACAGAAGCCAAAGTAACGGCTCAAAATATCCGCTTCATCCGCATTGCAGGTCATCGTAAAGTCATTTCCGACGTCGCTGATGATGTCGCCGCCGTAGGGGATGCTGTTCATTTCCACCGACACAGTCAGCGGTTTGGAAGCCGGCGGGTCAGAAAGATTCACGTCCACCCAGAAAAACACCTGCGTGTTATTGCCGCCCCACTCGAAGACGGAGGGGTTGCCCGCTATGCTTTCTATGGAAAGTCCCTCGTCAAAGATATACGATTCGGAAAGGGTTGCGGACATCAGCACTTTATATGTATAGCCCTTTTCGAAAGAGTTCACGTCCTCATTATAGAGGTCTACCCACTCGTCCAGCGGTTTCGTCGGGTCATCGGTACGGCGAACTTCTGTAATATCCGTCCAAACGATATCGTGCCCAAAATCGGTTGTGCCGCTGTAAACAGACAATTCCAACTTAAAATCCATCATATAGAAAAAATCATCGTAATCGAGATTTGCCTCGTACACCATCTTGTCGATGGTCGTTTCCGCTATCGCCACGATAGGCGTAACGGTTGCAAGCATCGCCATACAAAGCACAATGGCGAGCAAGCGGGTGATGAACGTTTTCTTCATAAGTACATCCTCCTAAAATGGTTGGTTTCAAGTGGTAGTTGCTGATTTTATTATAATACCATAATAAAACATCATCCGTCAATTACATAATCGGTCACCGAGTCAGCTCTGTTTCCACATGGCGTACACCGATAGATAGTCGCACGCCACCACATATACTTCGCCGGATTCCAGTGCCGAAAATGCCTCTTTTGTCGTAGCGTATTCGATAATTTTATCGACATAGCCGGCAGAGTTCAAGCGGTCAATTACAAAACGAGCACACAGCGTATCTTTCACCACACCCATTTTTCCCTCGGTGTCCAAAAGATCGGTTTCTCCCTTATAGCGTGTGCCTTTAGGAGTATAATAGCTCATTTCATTTTCCAAATTCCACTCGTTTATGTCGGAATACAAAAGACCGTTCACCGCACCGTCACGAAGGCCTCCCCAAATCAAGTTTACCTCACCGTTGTTCAGCTTTTCGGCGGCATTTTCCATCGTAACCGGCACAAATTTCGGCGTAATGTCGTACGTGGCGAAGCTGGCGGTTGCCACGTCAATTTCATACCCGACTGCTTGTCCGTTTTCGTCAAACGACGCAACCGGTGCATTGCCGTCAATCACACCGACCGTAATACCGTTTTTTATGTAGCTTTTCAAAAGAACATCGTCCACGGTTATCGAAACCGAACGGCGTTCGTCTCGGGGATACACTTGACCGGAAAACCAACGCTGGCCATACAGACGTAACGATTGTTTTTTGTCCATCATCTGAATAGCGGACGCAACCAGATTTTTTGTGGCATTGTCGCCCGGTTTATATCCAATCGCATAGTAAAATTCTCCACCGCCGATACCCATACTGCGAAGCTCTTTTTCAGAAGTATTCGCTCGTGGATTTGACGTGATTTTCGTTTCGTCCGAGGCCGTGTTTGTCGCCGTTTCGTTCGTGTTGTCGGCGGACGTTTTTTGCCCGTTTTGGGTGCCCGTTGCCGTGGCTTTCTCGTTTATTCTAAACGTAACGGCGGGACGGGATACCTCGCTGGTTTCGGGGGTTTTTCCGCTGTTACCGAAGCACACAACGCAGAGTATCACCGCCGCTGCAACCAACACCACAGCCCCCAAAACAAGCCACAGTACTTTTTTGTTTTTCATAACAATCCTCTCCCTTTTTGGATTTCATTAAAACTAAAACGCCGCATAAAACGACGGAACATCCCCTACTATCACCGTTTGCGACAGCGGAACCGACAACCGTATAACCGACTCGTGCTGTTTTCCGAGTGCCGTCAGCAATAGCGTAAATTGGGCCTCTGCGGTGACGGTGTGATAGGTTTGGTTGATACCGGCGGAGGAAAAATCGTCTTTTAGGGTAACGGTCGGCGAGCCGCACAACGCCGCATAAAACGAAATCGACGGCCCTCGCCCGGAGGAAATCGAATCCCCGATAAGCGTTCCGACGGGAACCGAAAATTTCACTCGATGTTCCCCTTCGAACGCCTCACACAACGCTGACGCCAGTTTTGCCTGCACCTGATTTTGAAGCAACGTGTTTCCCGAAAACCATTGTACCGAATCATCGTCCTCTGCCTTTTGCACCGCAGAAGACACGGCGTTTTCCTCACACAAAGACAACACGGCATTGGCAAAAATTTCCTGGGCACGAGTGTTCGCCTCATGTTCGCTATAGGAAAAAAGCAACGTCGACACCGCATTTTCGATACCGATGACAGCAAAAACAATCACTAACAATACCGCCAAAAGTAATCGGTAATCTGAAAAAAGTCCTCGCCTTTTTTTTGAATAGCTCATCGCCTCATCCCCTTTTCGCTACCATACGCAAAAAGAGCTTGGGCGGTGCAATTTCTACCTATCAGTATAGCACATTCACAGCGAAAACGCAACAAAAAGTCCCGCAGACACCTTTGTATCTGCGGGACTTTCTTAATAGACAAGAATTATTCGGCGGTTTCCTCAGCCGGAGCTTCAACAACTTCCTCAGCCGGAGCCTCAACAGCCTCCTCAGTCGGAGCCTCAACAACTTCCTCAGCCGGAGCCTCGACAGCTTCCTCGACCGGAGCTTCCTCCGCTACTGCTTCGGGAAGCAGGGCACGAATAGAAAGGCTGATGCGTTTTTTGTCGAAATCGACATTGATGATTTTCACGTCGACCTCTTGGCCGATTTTCAGCTCATCCTGCGGTTTCTCCACACGATGGTTGGAGATTTGGGAAATGTGGATAAGACCGTCCACACCGTCAATAATCTGGGCGAACGCACCAAACTCGGTCATATTCACGACCTTAGCTTTCACCACGTCACCGATTTGATAATTCGTGGTGAATTTGGTCCACGGGTTGTCCTCCTCTTTGCGATAGCCGAGGGAGATTTTATGTTTCTCGAGGTCAAGGGCTTTAACATAAACCTCGATTTCCTGACCGATGGAAAGGACGTCCGACGGCTGTTTCACACGTTTCCAAGAAAGCTCGGACACGTGAACCATACCATCCGCACCACCGAGGTCAACGAACGCACCGTAGCTGGTCATGGATTTCACAATGCCTTTGTAGGTGGCACCCACCTCAATGCTCGCCCAAAGAGCTTCCGATTTGGCACTACGCTCCTCACGATACACTTTGCGGATAGAACCCACCGCACGACGGCGTTGCGTGTTCACTTCGATAATGCGGAAACGGGCATCGGTACCCACCAACGGAGAGAGATCCTCCATTCGGGCAGCGGACGCATGGGATGCCGGAATAAACACACGGACACCTTTCGCCACCGCAATGACACCGCCGTGAACCACGTTGGTGATTTTGCCTTCAAGGATTTCGTCGGACTCGGCGGCGGCGACAATGTCGTCCCAGCCTTTCAGAGCGTCCACACGTTTTTTCGAGAGGGTGATCGTGCCTTCCTGGTCATTGGTACGCATAATAAGCAAATCCAACTCGTCACCGACTTTGACGAGAGAAGCCGGATCAGCACCTTCGGCACTCAGCTCGTCCACCGGGATGTAACCGGTTTGTTTGCGACCGGCGACCTCAACCTGAACCTCGCTCGGGTTGATGCCGACAACGGTGCCTTTCACTCTTCCGTCATTATTCGTCAAGTTCGTGAAGGACGCTTCCAACGCCTCCTCAAAACTCATTTCATCAAAGGATTTTTTCGGAGCGTCTGCCTCGCTCGTTGCAGGGATGTTTTTTTCTTCGTTCAAAATTTCGGACATGGTTGACTGTACCTCCTTAATTATATCGGCAGGCGTCGAAGCACCGGCAGTAAGACCGGCGGACCGAACCCCCACGAACCAAGCGGGCGACAGCTCTGCTGCCGACTCGACAAGATACGCAGACGCAAACGGCTCGCACACATCACGTAGCTTTGCGGTGTTTGAACTTTGGCGTCCTCCGACAATCACCATCACGGGATGGCGTTGCGACAACTGCACGGCTTCCTGCTGCCGATTCGCAGTCGCATTACATATTGTATCAAATACAAACGGATTTGTATAGTGTTTTTTTGCAATTTTTTTGCAATTTTCGAAAACTTTTTTCTGAAAAGTGGTTTGAGAGACCAAAACAGGCGGGTTCTCCCCCACAATTTCGGGGTCATCTAACAATTTTTGCAGTTTTTCGGGGCTGTCAATCACATACGAGGAGCTTTTACAAAAACCACGAATTCCCTGAACCTCGGGGTGATTTTCGTCGCCGGCAATAAACACGACCGCTCCGTCCCTTGAATGTTCCTCCACAATGCGGTGGATTTTGTCCACAAACGGGCAGGTGGCATCACACAACGTAAGCCCAAGCGACTCAATTTGCTCGTAAACATTTCGTCCAACGCCGTGAGACCGGATGACAAGCGTCGCACCCGCAGGAGTATCCGCCGGATTGTCCACAATTGAAACGCCCCGCATCCTGAGCGATTCCACTGTTTGAGGATTGTGGATAAGCGGCCCTAAGGTAGATACCCGTTTTCCGTCAGCGAGCAGGCTTTCCACCATCTCCATTGCCCGTTTTACGCCGAAACAAAAGCCGGCGGTTTTCGCAAGTTCAACGCTCATTCGGCACCCTCCATCAACGCCTTCACCGACGCCGTCATGGTGCGAGTGGCTACACGTAGGTTCGGTTTTTCACCCACAAGCTCCAAATCCGTCGGCGAAAGCGGCACACCAAAGGACACCGTAACCGGGCGAAACGCTTTCACCTTTTGCTCCTTAGTGGTCACTGACACCGGCAACACATACGCCTGCGTCTTGGCGGCTAACAATGCCGCACCGGACTTAAACCGACCGAGTTCACCCGTTTTTGAACGAGTTCCCTCAGGGAAAATCCCCATCCATTTGCGTTCCGCAATCAGCTGTTCCGCCCGTGCAAGAGCGTTCATATCCCCTTTTCCACGGGACACCGGAAACGAGCCGCACTGCTTACCGAGAAGCCACGCAAGAAATCCCGAACGAAACAGCTCCTCTTTCCCCATAAAGAAGATATCTGCCTGCTTTTGTGCGAGCAACAAAAACACGGGGTCAATCATAGAAATATGGTTACAGCACACAATCAGCGGGCGGTCATCTGTCGGGAGGTTTTCAAGCCCCGTCACCTTAAAAGGAAACAGCAGGTGGAAAATCGGACGAACAATCGCTTTTAACACCCGTCCAAACTTGCCCCATTTGCCGTATTCCTCAACACGAGAAAGCCGTTCCTTTTGCTCCTCGACGGCAATCTGCTCCCGTTGTTCTTCTTTTGTCGTCAATTCGTCTGCCATCAAAGTCTCTCCTTCACGATGGACTCAAGAAGTGCCACCGACTGTTCCAACGTGTTGCCGGTGGTATCCACCAAAACCGCATCCTCAGCGGGTTTCAGCGGTGCTACATCACGGTGGGAATCGTTATAATCCCGTTGTTTCATATCCTCTAAAACGTCCTCGAATTGAACATCCATTCCCTTTTCTTTCAGCTCGTCAAAACGGCGGCGAGCTCTATCCTCCACCGAGGCAGACAGAAAAATTTTCACTTTGGCGTTCGGAAGAACCACCGTACCGATATCACGGCCATCCATAATCACGTTGTTCTCCCGTGCCAATTTCTGTTGGGTTTCAAACAAAAACCGGCGTACCTCAGGAATGGCGGAGGTGGTAGATGCCGCCATAGAAACCTCCGGCGTACGGATTTTGTCGCTGACATCCTCGCCGCAAAGCAACACACGCTGGGTGCCATCCACATAAGCGATGGACACCTCAATATCCGAAAGAGCGGCAACGACCGCCGCCTTATCCTCCACGTCAATCCCACGACGAAGCACCGCTAATCCCACAGTACGATACATCGCACCGGTATCCACATACACAAAGCCGAGGGTAGCCGCCAACCGTTTGGCGATGGTGCTTTTTCCCGCACCGGAAGGCCCATCAATCGCTATCGCTACACATTCGTTCATCTTAAACATCCCCCTCAAGATTCCGTTTTTTCAATATATTGACCGGCAACCGCACCGGTTGAAAAGGCAATTTGCAGGTTAAACCCGCCGGTATACGCATCCACATCCAGCACTTCACCGGCAAAAAACAAGCCCTCGCAAAGCTTGGATGCCATTGTTTTCGGGTCAATCTCTTTCACCGAAACGCCACCGGCAGTCACAATCGCTTCCGCCACGGGCCGTGAACGTAAAACCGTCAGCGGCAACGCCTTGATGCACGTGCGAAGCGTTTCCCGCTGTTCACGGGTGACGCTGTGACATTTGGTGGTGCCGGCAATCCCCATCTGCTCCAAGAACGGTTCGACAAGACTACTCGGCAACAGCTTCGGTAACGCATTTTTCAAATCGGCATTCTGCATTTCGGAGAAATCCCGTAAAATGCGAGCATCCAACTGCTCCGGCGACAATGCCGGCTTCAGATCAATCAGTAGCCGATATCGCCCCTCGGTGATGTCCCGCAAATGGGCAGATGCACTTAAAATCATGGGGCCGGATACGCCAAAATGGGTAAACAGCATCTCGCCAAAATCGGTGTATACCACTTTATTTTTGCGAGCGGTATCCAGCACGGTTAATCCACAGTTTTTGAGAGATAAGCCCTGGGCCTTCTCGCACAACGGCTCTGCACATTCGAGCGGCACAAGCGAGCCATGCGGAGGAATTACCGTGTGCCCTGCCTGCCGTGCCAAATCGTAGCCGTCGCCGGTGCTGCCGGTGGTGGGATACGACACGCCTCCCGTGCAAATCACCACCCGATCTGCAAAAAAACGACGTCCCGTTTCATCCACAACGCCTTTACAAACGCCTTCGTCTAAAATCAACGAGGCAACACGGGCTTTTTCGATTTTTGCACCGGAGAATTTGGCAAATTTTTGAAGAGCATCCACCACGTCCACCGCTTTGTCGGAAACGGGAAACACACGGTTACCCCGTTCCACCTTGAGCGGCACGCCCATCGATTCCACCAATGTCATAGTGTCACGGTAGGTGAACCGATGAAAGGCACTGTACAAAAACCGTCCGTTCCCGGGCACGTTTTTAATCATATCGTCCGGCTCGGTGGCATTCGTTAAATTGCACCGTCCCTTGCCGGTAATCATCACCTTGCGAGCGGGACGGTCATTACGCTCTAAAACCGTAACACGACAGCCATTTTGTGCCGCAAAACCGGCACAAACCAATCCGGAGGCACCGCCGCCTACCACAATCACTTGTAAAGTATTGTCCCTTGTCATACAAGCAACTCCCGCCCATAAAACGCTTTGGTTATTTTCATAAAATCCGCATTATATCAATGTTTTTGTGGATTGTTAACATCTGCGTAAAGCTTTTTCACTTTACTTAAAAACACGCATAAACACACGATGCCACCGAGCTTTGTAGATATCCGCAAGTCCCGCCAACGCCAAATCGTAGATGACAAACACGACGTTTCCAAGCCCCAGCAACACAAGAGGCATATTGATACCGAACACCTCGAATTCGTCCGGCTCCAAGCCGCCCACCGCCATCAACAGCAGATACACCGCCACAACCGCTCCGTTAAAAATAAGCAGCTTCAACGTCCAGGAAAGCACCTTTGAGGGGATACGGTCAATGAGCAATTTCAACGTGGGATAATATCCGAAAAAGGTTAAAAACAACAACTTTGCCTCGATATCCGGTGCAATAAAGAACGTCAACGCACCGGATGCCGCATACGCCGCAAAACCCCATTTTGTTCCCGCTTCAAGAGAAATGGGCATCAGAATAATTCCGGCAAGTGCCGTCAGTGCCAAGGTGGAAACGGGAATAACCGTCAGCATCATACACACGACAGCAAGTGCTCCGAGCACGCCGCACAGGGCAATTTTGGCACTTTGTTTCATTCCCTCTCCCCCTTGTGGTTTTATCAACAGCAGGAAATAAAGTCCCCGCCCATACATTCACAGCAGCAATCCATACAGTACAGCGTTTCGCACACGGTACACGCATCACAATCGTTGCCACAGCAGCCCACGGTTCCCGCTCGTTGACCGGTGCCGGCGGTTCCTCGACGCTGGTCCATCTGTGCCTTTTGGGCACGGTATTCGGTATTTCCGGGGTCCATGGCACACGCCTGACTCACACAGGTGTACGCATCGTCAAACCAGCCTTTGCGAAGCAAAACGGCCCCTTTCAAAAAATACCATTCCGCCGAACGGGTATCCACGGGAACGCCGTTCAAAAGCGTCTCGGCATCGGCAATTCTTCCGTTTTCAATCATCTCACGAACATCCTCATACTGTCCGCTCTGGCGAGAGCCACGATAGCCGGAAGAGGAAGCGTGTAAAGCACGGATAATGGTATCGTACGCCTCGTTAATTTCCTGCATTTTCTCCTGGGCTAAATCCGAAAGCGGATTGTTATCGTATTGATCGGGATGATACTTGCGAGCCAGTTCACGATAGGCGGATTTAATCTCCTCCTCGCTGGCACCTCGTGCCACTCCCAACACCTCATACGGATCTTTCATTAGTAGGTTCCTCCTTTACGAGAGTACGAATAACCGCAGGCAACCCTTGCCATAAAATATTGCGTAAAATGCCGTCAAAGCGGCGAATAGACAAGAGCTCATACGCCGCCTTTGCCTCGGACACTGTGCCGGTAAGCGACGCACAGACAAAGGCGTTGACGCCCGCCTGCCCCTCTTGCTCATAGAGCGGTATCAACGGGTTAAAACCGGCTTTTTTGCGGTCCTTTTCCAAATCGTCTGCCGCATCCGCAAGATACACAAACCGACCGATGCAATACCCGAGCCGATCAAGAATCCGTCGGGTCGTCTCCTCTTTGGCGTTTGACGAAAGCAGTTTTCCCGTTAAAATCGCCGTCGGCTCTGCCGCTTCATCGGTAGAAACCTCTCGGGTTTCCAGTTCCTGCTGACGAGCGAGATAGGTTTTAACCCATTCCTCCTCGTTGGGATGAAGTGACGCCGCTTTTTTGTGGGCACGGGTCAAAAGCCCTCGAAGCAGCTTTGCACCGAGACGTTTTGGACCACGCTCATCCACCACGTTGTCACATAACTTGTAATATAAAAGTAGCATGGCGTAATCTGCCGCCGTATCCACCGCCGCCGTGTCGCCGCAGTAGAGACACTTTTTCAGCGGATTATAGACACATCGCCCTTTTTGAAATCCCACGCACGTGTCGGCGAGTGCCGCATATATCAGAGCCACAAAGGTGAAATCATAACTGAGCGTCAATCGGGCAATCGTTCCGTACCGCTTACCCAATCGCTTACACAGTGTACAATACACACCTTTATAGTGGTCGTATTCACTCATTTTCAGTTCCGGCTTAAAAATCCGGACATATCCAAACATTGTGTTCTCCTCTTTATCGCTTTATTCCTTTTCAGTATACCAAAAAAACAGAACAGTTCTATGAAGGATTTGTTAATTTTCCGCAGAATTTGAGCCGTCATCCAGCAATTCATACAGCAAGGCGACATCCTGTTTTTGAGCGGTCTCTTTTACCGAAAGCACACGGGCTTTCACCGTTCGGGCACCAAACTGAATACACAGCACGTCCCCCACTTTCACGTCATAGGAGGCACGGGCAGGCTTATCGTTCACCAGCACTCGTCCCGCATCGCACGCCTCGTTGGCAATGGTACGCCGTTTGATGAGGCGGGATACTTTTAGGTATTTATCTAATCTCATAACGTCTCCTAAATGCAAAAGAAAAGGCTGCCGTTGAAACAGCGGCAGCCTCGCTCTTGCAAAAATTATTTCGCGACAGCGTCTTTGAAGCCTTTGCCCGCTTTGAAAGCCGGCACTTTGGACGCAGGGATTTTGATGGTCTCTTTGGTACGCGGATTGCGGCCAACACGAGCACCACGTTTGCGAGACTCGAAGGTACCGAAGCCAACGAGAGCAACTTTGTCGCCTTTTTTCACAGCGGCAACAATGGAATCGAGAGTCGCAGCGAGAGCTTTCTCAGCGTCTTTCTTGGAAAGACCGGATTTCTCGGCAATAGCAGCAACGAGTTCAACTTTGTTCATAACTTTTTTCCTCCATATAAATTTTCTATTCTCAGCGGAAACCGCTAAAAACCAAACTTATTCAGCACGCTTTACTTCGTCCCACAGCTCGTTAAGCGTATCGAGCGAGGCGGCGGGAACGTCAATCCCTCTTTCAGCGGCGAGGCCATCCAAAGCCGAAAAACGACGGACGAATTTCTCAACGCTTTTTCCGAGGGCAAACTCGGGCTCAATGTGAAGAAACCGTGCCACGTTGACAACCGAAAACAGCACATCGCCCAGTTCATCTTCTTGGGTTTGCTTTGTTCCGGAAACAATCTCTGCCCGAAGCTCAGAAACCTCGCTATCCAGCGTTTCGAGGGCATCATCCACCCCATCATAGTCAAAGCCCACACGGCGAGCACGGTCTTGCACCTTTTCGGCTTGCATCAGTGCCGGAAGTGTTTTCGGAACGTTTTTGAGCAAATCGGACTGGGCGTTGGTTTTCTTGGTGGCACGCTTCATTGCGTCCCAGCTTTTGAGAGCCTCCGCCTCGTTGGTGGCTTTCACGTCGCCGAACACATGGGGATGACGAACAATCAACTTCTTGCACAGCTCGTCTACCACGTCGTCAAAGGTGAAGCGTTGTTGCTCCTCCTCCATAATGGCGTGGAAAACCACCTGCATCAGCACGTCGCCGAGTTCTTCCCGCAGACCGTTCACGTCGCCGTTGTCGATAGCTTCAATGACTTCGTGGGTCTCCTCCAGGAAATTCTGACGAATGCTTTCGTGGGTTTGTTCTTTGTCCCAGGGGCACCCCTCCGGCGAGCGGAGATCCCGCATAATCGCCAAAAGGTCGTCAATGGAGTATTTTTCTTTTTTTGGATAAGAGAGTGACATAGTATCTCCTCACATATTGGTATTTTACAATATTTTTGCCGATTTTGCAAGCATTTTTTTGCAATTTTTCTCAAAAATCGCACATTTTGGGGGATTTTTTTGCCTATTTTGCCCATTTTTTCAAAAAAACAAAGGTTCTCCCCCGTTATTTTTTCGATTTTCCGAATTTTCCCGCCTCAAAATCCGCCAAAAAAGGCACGGTATCTAAGCGAAATTCCCGCCCATTTAGGTAGGAAAGCTCACCCGCCTCCGTTTTGAAATCAAATTTCAGGCGGTATGCACAAAGGGCTTGCTTGGTCATACCCACCTTTTTATTTTGCTCATTTTTGCCGTATTTTCCGTCGCCCAAAAGCGGATGACCGATGGAGGCTAAATGTGCACGAATTTGGTGAGTGCGACCGGTAAGCAGATGCACCTCCAAAAGAGAAATTCCGTTTTTCTCGGAAAGCACCGTATACGCTGTCACAATCGTCCGTGCATCCGGCGTTTTTTTGTCGGATATATAGACACGGTTTTGGTCGCTGTTTTTCTCTAAATACCCGGTAAGCGTGTCTGCCTTTTTCAGCATTTTCCCAAACACCAGACATTGATAATACTTTTCAATTTCTCGGTTTTTCAATTTTTCGTTAAGAATACGCAGTGCCGCCGCTGTTTTAGCGGCAATCACTATTCCCGCCGTGTTGCGGTCGATACGGTTAACAAGAGCCGGCGTAAACGATTGCTCGTCGTCGGGGTCAAACTCCCCTTTTTCATACAAATACCGCTGTACACGAGCAATCAGCGTGTCCCCATACTCGTTTTTGTCGGGATGAACCAGAAGTCCGGCGGGTTTATTGAGCAGCATCACATTTCCGTCCTCATAGACGATGCTAAGCTCTTTTCCGGCTTGCATAAATTCATACGCCCACTGCTTTTCCACAGCCGTCTGCTCTAAAAACTCATCTTGCACAAACACACGCACCACATCGCCCTCGCAAAGGCGGGTGGAAATTTCGGCACGTTTGCCGTTGACTTTTATATCCTTGCACCGCACCGCTTTATAGATACGTGACATAGGCAATTTCGGAAACGTCTTGCACAAAAATTTGTCAAGCCGTTGTCCGGCATCGTTTTTCCCCACTGTAACAAGTTTCAAGACGTTCCCTCCTTTTTAGTCTTGTTTTCAACAAAGAACTGTGCTATACTGATAAAAACCTCACGAAAGGGGTGTGAATCATGGACAACAACATTCATAAAAACCACCGCCAACGAATGCGTGAGCAGTTTAACCGTCACGGTCCCGAGGTGTTCAACGATATCCAGCTTTTAGAATATTTGCTGTTTTACGCCATTCCCCGTGGAGATGTCAACCCCGTTGCCCACGCACTTCTCGACCGCTTTGGCAGTGTCTCCGGTGTGTTGCAGGCAAGCCCCGCTCAACTGAAAACCGTCAACGGCATTGGCGACAACGCCGCATCGCTTCTATTCCTCTGCGGTCACTTTGTTCGCAAGTGCGGCGAGGAACAACATCCCGCCGGCATCCAGCTTTCCACACCGGAGGAGTTCGGGCAATTCCTTTTGCCCCGTTTCTGGAACGAACAAAACGAGCTTGTGATGCTGATATCCTTGAATCATCGCCACGAAGTTCTCAACTGTTCGGTGATTACAAAAGGCTCCGTAAATGCTACCGAAATCAACACCCGTCTCGTGTTACAACAGGCATTGGCGGACAACGCCACTGCCGCCGTAATCGCACACAACCATCCCTCCGGTCATGCACTTCCCTCCCGAGCGGATATCGAAAGTACCGTCACGCTTGCCAAAATGCTTTCCGCTGTCAGCGTTAAGCTGTTGGACCATATCGTGATTGCCGATAACGATTTTATCTCTATGCGAGAGACACCTACTCTCGCCCACATTTTCGCCGAAAACGGCGAGCGATAAAACGCATTTTGAGTTCATTTCCCCGCAAAACACTGTTTTGCGGGGATTTTTATTTTAGAACCTTTTTTAAATACTGTCCCGTATAGGATTGTGGATTTTTTGCCACCTGTTCCGGTGTGCCGGTTGCAATCACTTCTCCGCCACGATCACCGCCCTCAGGGCCCAAATCAATAAGGTAATCGGCAGATTTCACTACATCCAGATTGTGCTCAATCACCACGACCGTGTTTCCGGCATCCACCAGCTTTTGCAAAACGGTGAGCAGCTGTGCCACATCCGCTGTGTGTAATCCGGTGGTGGGCTCATCAAGGATATAAATGGTTTTGCCGGTAGCTACACGGGACAACTCGGTTGCCAGCCTCACCCTTTGGGCTTCGCCGCCGGAAAGAGTTGTCGCCGGTTGTCCCAGTTTTACATATCCAAGTCCCACGTCCACAAGCGTTTTCAGCTTGCGGGCAATTCTCGGAATATCCGCAAAGAACTCCACCGCTTCCTCGGCAGTCATCTCCAAAACGTCATATATACTTTTCCCTTTATATTTAACCTCTAACGTCTCACGGTTATAGCGTTTTCCCTTGCACACCTCGCAAGGCACGTAAATATCCGGCAAAAAGTGCATTTCGATTTTGAGAATACCGTCGCCGGTACACGCCTCGCATCGACCGCCCTTGACGTTAAAACTAAATCGTCCCGGTTGGAAGCCGTGAGCCTTTGCATCCGGCGTTTGTGCATACAAATTGCGAATGTCGTTAAATACACCGGTATACGTAGCCGGGTTGGAACGTGGCGTACGTCCAATCGGCGACTGGTCAATATTGATTACCTTGTCGAGATATTCCACACCCGTGATGGACTCGTGTTTTCCCGGGTGAGTCAATGCACGGTTCAGCTTTCCCGCCAGAGCCTTGTACAGCACCTCATTGACGAGAGAGGATTTTCCCGAGCCGGACACACCGGTAACGCAGTTGAATGCTCCCATTAAAAACGGTACATTCACGTCCTTTAGGTTGTTTTCCGACGCTTTGTGAACAATAAGCTTTTTGCCTGTTCCCTTGCGACGTTTTTGCGGCACCGGAATCGTGCGTTTGCCGCTCAAATACAAGCCGGTAACGGATGCATCGCAATGGCAAAGCTCCTCCGGTGTGCCGGCAAACACAACGTTACCGCCATGGACGCCTGCTCCGGGTCCGATATCCACCACATAATCGGCAGAGCGGATAGTATCCTCGTCGTGCTCTACGACCACAAGGGTATTTCCCAAATCCCGCAGTCGTTTCAAGGTCGCCAGCAATTTATCGTTATCTCGCTGATGAAGGCCGATACTGGGCTCGTCAAGAATGTACAAAACGCCCATCAAATACGAGCCGATTTGGGTTGCCAAACGGATACGCTGTGCCTCGCCGCCGGAAAGCGTTGCCGAAGCACGAGACAACGTTAAATACTCCAGTCCCACACCTTTCAAAAACCCAAGCCGCTCCCGCACCTCTTTCAGAATACCGTCGCCAATCGCATGTTCTCTCTCGGTCAGTTTAAGGTTCGAAAGAAAATCCAACGCCTCGGTCACCGAAAGGCGGGTAAATTCTATAATGTTAAGTCCGCCGACCGTTACCGCCAAGCTTTCGGGTTTCAACCGGTCACCGTGGCAATCGGGACAGGGCATTTGCTGCATATACGTCTCCAGCTCTTCCCGCATCCAGTCGCTTTTTGTGTCCTTATACCGACGCTCCAAATTGTTGACAATTCCCTCAAAGGGTGCCATATATTCGCCCGTTCCGTATTCCTGACGGCGAATCATTTTGATTTTTTTGCCGTTGGTACCATACAGCAGTACATCCAGTTTTTCCTGCGGGATATCGCAGACGGGAGTATCCAGCGAAAAATCATAGGCGTTTGCCACCGCTTCAAAGTACATCTGTACCATGGTGCCGCCCTCTAAATAGTTCCAACCGCTGGTGGAAATAGCCCCTTGATTGATGGAAAGCGATTTATCCTTAAATACACGCTCGGGGTCAATAGACATATAAACGCCGAGACCCGTACAGGTCGGACACGCCCCAAAGGGATTGTTAAACGAAAACATACGGGGTGCCAATTCCTCAACGCTGACGCCATGGTCGGGACAAGCGTAGTTTTGAGAAAACAGCATCTCCTCCCCGCCAATAACGTCAACCGCCAACAGACCACCGGACAACGTGCATGCCGTTTCCACCGAATCTGCCAAACGGCTGTGGATATTTTCGCCAACCACCAACCGGTCAACCACGACTTCGATTTCGTGCTTTTTGTTTTTATCCAAATCAAACGACTCGGACAAATCGTGAATTTCTCCGTCCACCCGAACACGGGCAAAGCCCTCTTTGCGGGCGTGTTCAAACTCCTTTTGGTGTTGTCCCTTGCGGCCACGCACCAAAGGTGCCAGTAATTGAATTTTCGTGCCCTCGGGAAGTGCCATCACTCGGTCGACAATTTGGTCTACGGATTGTTGGGAAATCTCTTTTCCGCAAATCGGACAGTGTGGCACACCGATACGGGCATACAAAAGACGCAGGTAGTCGTAAATTTCCGTCACCGTTCCCACGGTGGAACGAGGGTTTTTGGAGGTGGTTTTTTGGTCAATGGAGATAGCGGGCGACAGTCCCTCAATCTCATCCACATCCGGCTTTTCCATCTGTCCCAAAAACTGGCGAGCATAGGAGGACAAGCTTTCCACATAGCGGCGTTGTCCCTCCGCATACAGCGTATCGAATGCCAGCGACGATTTTCCCGAGCCGGAAAGCCCGGTCATCACCACCAGCTTGTCCCGTGGAATATCCACGTCGATATTCTTCAAGTTATGTGCCCGTGCACCACGGATACGTAATTGTTTTTCGTCAGACATCACGAGCCTCCTTGTAATTCTTTAATCCGGTCACGAAGCCATGCAGCGTGTTCAAATTCCAAAAGACGAGCCGCATTTTTCATCTCTTTTTTAAGCTTCACGATTTCCGCCTCCCGTTCGGCACGGGACAGTTTGCGGCCGGTTTCGTTTCGCACGGTATCCTTGCCGCTGATTTCCAGCACATCCCGCACGTCTTTGACAATGGTTTGCGGCACAATACCGTGTGCCCGGTTGTAGTCATCTTGGATTTTACGGCGGCGTGCCGTTTCCGTGAGTGCCCGTTCCATCGACGGCGTCACCTCATCCGCATAGAGAATAACCTTTCCCTGTGCGTGACGGGCGGCACGACCCATCGTCTGTATTAAAGCGGTTTCCGAACGCAAAAACCCCTCTTTATCCGCATCTAAAATGGCGACGAGAGACACCTCCGGCAAATCAAGACCCTCTCGAAGCAGGTTGATACCCACCAGCACGTCAAATTCTCCGAGACGCAAGTCACGGATAATCTCCATCCGTTCGATGGTGTCAATATCGTGGTGCATATAGCGAACCTTGACACCGGCATTACGCAAAAAGTCGGTTAAATCCTCTGCCATTTTTTTGGTGAGTGTCGTCACAAGCACCCGTTCTTTTTTCTCCGTTCGTTCCCGAATTTCAGCGAGCAGGTCATCAATTTGCCCCTCCACGGGACGCACCGAGGTTTCCGGATCCAACAATCCCGTAGGACGAATAACCTGTTCAACAATCTGGGCACTGTGTTCCTTTTCAAACTCGTTCGGCGTAGCACTGACAAATACCGCTTGTCCCACGTGTCCGTAAAATTCCTCAAAATTGAGAGGACGGTTGTCGTAAGCACTGGGCAAACGGAACCCGTATTCCACAAGCGACTCTTTCCGTGCTCGGTCACCGCCGTACATACCCCGCACCTGCGGAAGCGTCGCATGAGACTCGTCCACAAACAACAGAAAATCATCCGGAAAATAATCCAAAAGCGTGCAAGGCGGGTCTCCCGGTTTTCTGCCGGACAACACCGCCGAATAATTCTCAATCCCCTTGCACATACCGATTTCCCGAAGCATCTCGATATCGTAGCGGGTGCGTTGAAGGATGCGTTGTGCCTCCAAAAGCTTGTTTTCGCTTTTGAAAACCTCCACCCGTTCCTCCAGTTCTCTTTCGATACGTCCGATAGCGGTCTCCATCTTTTCCGGAGGAATAATGTAGTGAGAAGCGGGATAAATCGCCACATGGCTTAAGGTGTTTTTTATCTCCCCCGTCAGCGGATTCAGCTCACATACCCGGTCGATTTCGTCGCCGAACAATTCCACCCGAATGGCGGAATCCTGAGAATATGCCGGAAAAATATCCACAATATCTCCCCGAACACGAAACTTATTGCGAGTGAAATTCACATCGTTGCGTTCGTACTGAATGCCCACCAATTTTTCAATCAATTCGTCTCGGCTTTTTTTCATTCCGGGACGCAGCGAAATCACCATACTGCGATAATCAATAGGATCGCCCAACGAATAGATACAAGACACACTGGCAACAAGAATAACGTCTCGTCGTTCGGATAATGCCGAAGTCGCCGAATGACGCAATTTATCGATTTCATCGTTGATATCGGAATCTTTTTCAATGTACGTATCGGTAGACGGCACATAAGCTTCCGGCTGATAATAATCGTAATAAGAAACAAAGTACTCCACCGCATTATGCGGAAAAAACTCCTTAAATTCGGAACAGAGCTGAGCAGCAAGCGTTTTGTTATGTGCCAAAATCAGCGTGGGGCGATTGACTTTGGCGATGACATTCGCCATGGTAAAGGTTTTTCCCGAGCCGGTAACGCCAAGCAACGTCTGCTCTTTCATTCCGCTTTTAATGCCTTTTACAAGTTGCTCAATCGCCTCCGGCTGATCGCCGGTAGGCGTATAGTCGGATACCAGTTCAAAGTGGTCCATACTGCTCTCTCCTTTCCCCAAAATCATATACGGTTACAGTATACCACAATGATTTTTGTATTACAAGATAACATTAAAAATAACAGTAAAAAAAGCCCGCAAAGCGGGCTTTTTCCAATTTGAAAATACGATTATGCGTTTTCCTCGGATTCCTCGGAAACGGCGGGAGTCTCCTCTGCGGAAGCAGGTTTGTCCCCCATCAGCTCATAGAATGTTTTACCGTCCATTTTTTCATGAGCAATAAGGTACTCAGCAATCACGTTGAGTTTATCCATGTGGTCACCGACCTTTTGTTTCGCAAGCTCAAACGATTCGGTAATAATGCGTTCTACCTCGCTGTCAATGAGACCGGCGGTATCCTCCGAATAATTGCGGGTGTGACCCAAATCACGACCGAGGAACACACCGGCAGACTCGGATTCACCGAACATCAGCGGCCCCAATTTGTCGCTCATACCGTATTTGGTCACCATTTTACGTGCCATTTCAGACGCCCGCTCAATATCGTTGGAGGCACCGGTACAGATATCCTCTAACGCCAGCGTCTCTGCCACACGACCGCCGAGAAGCACCTGAATGCTCTCCAACATATTGGTTTTGGTCATGTGGGTACGATCCTCCTGCGGGAGGTTCATGGTATAACCGGCGGCAAGGCCACGGGGAATAATGGAAATCTGGTGCACCGGGTCTTGGGTGGGCGAATAATAGGATACCACGGCGTGACCCGCCTCGTGGAAAGCGGTGATTTTTTTATCTTCCTCCGAAATCACATGACTGCGTTTTTCGGTTCCCACCACCACCTTGACGGTAGCCTCCTCGATTTCCTCCATCGTGATGGAGTGAATTTTGCGGCGAGCGGCAAGAAGTGCCGCTTCGTTCAACAGGTTCTCGAGGTCAGCTCCGGTAAAGCCGGAGGTGGATTGGGCGATAACCTTAAGGTCAACGTCGGGAGCAATGGGTTTGTTCTTTGCGTGAACCTTAAGGATTTCCTCACGGCCTTTCACGTCGGGATAGTTCACCACCACCTGGCGGTCAAAACGGCCGGGACGTGTCAATGCCGGGTCAAGAATATCCGGGCGGTTGGTAGCGGCAATCATAATGACGCCCTCGTTGGCACCAAAACCGTCCATCTCCACGAGCATCTGGTTTAAGGTTTGCTCACGTTCGTCGTGACCGCCGCCGAGACCGGCACCACGCTGACGACCCACCGCATCAATCTCGTCAACAAAGATAATGCAGGGGGAATTTTTTTTCGCCTGGTCGAACAAATCACGAACACGGGAAGCACCGACACCGACGTACATTTCCACAAAGTCCGAACCGGAGATAGAGAAAAACGGAACGCCTGCTTCTCCCGCCACAGCACGGGCAAGCAACGTTTTACCGGTACCGGGAGGGCCGATAAGCAACACGCCTTTCGGCACACGGGCACCGAGCTCTTCAAATCGCTTGGGAGATTTTAAGAACTCCACAAGCTCTTGCAAATCCTCTTTTTCCTCATCCGCACCTGCCACGTCATCAAACGTGACCTTGCGTTTTTCGTCCGACGGCTTTTTGATGCGAGCCTTGCCGAAACCGGCAATTTTTCCGTCGCCCATAGAGCCCATCGACCGCTTCATCATAAACCACACAATGAGGGCAAATACCACCATAACGATAAGTGTCGGCATCATGCTGGCAACCCACGACACCTCCCGTTGCGGGAAAATGTCGTATTTCACATCGTTGGTTTTGTCGTTGTCACGGTTATTCGTGTTAACAATATCGTACACGACAGAATCAACAAAGATGTTCAGGTTGGGGACTTTATAGGTCAAAATGTCCTTGTCGTCCACCTTTTTATCTTTGTTTACGTCGGTGCGAACATCCTCACGCAGCAACAGCTTCAAAGAGGAGTTGTCAAGACTGAGCGTGAATTCCTCCACCTGGTTTTGCTCAAAATAGCCGACGATTTCGGAATACGTTTTATCCTGTTTTGTCGTGCCGGAATTGGTCAATGCCCACAAGCCGATAATAATCAGCAGCGGGATGCCGATAAGCAGCAACCAATTTCGACCTTGATGTTCTTCGTTGTTCGGGTTCTCGTTAAAATTCAAGAAAACCCCTCCTTTCGTTTTGCCGACGGCAAAAACTTCATTTATTCATAAATTTCGGGTTTCAACACGCCGACAAACGGCAGATTACGATAATGCTCGTCGTAGTCAAGACCGTAACCGACGATAAATTCGTCCGGCACAGAGCAGCCCACATAATCGGGAGTAAAATCCACCCGACGACGCTCCGGCTTGTCGAACAGCGTGCACACCTTAAGGCTTTTCGGTTTGCGGGTCTTAAACAGCTCGCACAAGAACGACAGCGTTACTCCGGAGTCAAGAATATCCTCCACAATCAGCACGTCTTTATCCTCGAGCGTGCAGGAAATATCTTTCATAATCCGCACGTTACCGGAGGTTTTGGTGCCGGCACCGTAGCTGGATACCGAAAGGAAATCCACACTACACGGAATAGAAAGTGCACGCACAAGGTCTGCCGCAAAAATAAAGGAGCCTTTCAGCACGGGGATGATAAATAAATTTTTCCCCTCATAGTCCGCAGAAATACGTGCCGCAACCTCGGCAACGATAGATTTAATTTTTTCCTCAGAAACCAGTGTATAGGCTACATCTTGTTCTCCGTTCATTTTGAAACCCTCTCTTTTTCGATTAGTAGTGACTGTTGTCTATTTGTAAAAACGTTTCCGTCTTGGCAAACACAAGGATATTTTCGGTTTTTTCGGTCACTTTCGTGTGCTCATCAAACCCGAAGCCGAACGTCGCCACAATGCCGTTTTCATCGCATAAAACGGGCGTTTTTGTCCGTTCAGACAGCGAAAGTCCCGCCTCGTTAAACAGCTTTTTCAGCGTTTTTGTTCCACGTCCCACCGGGCGATATTCATCACCGTCACAGCGATTGCGTACGGTAAGAACGCCTTTGATTGTAGCATAATCACAAAAGGAATGTAACAACAAACTGTAAACTTTTCGACATTTTTCGAACTCTTTTGCAGAAAAAAGTCGCAATTCATAGGTCTGCTCCCCTACCGCAAACGGCACGCCCACCTCCACGGGAAAGGAAAACGGCGGCAAGCACGTCTCCTCCTCAGCAACAAAAAGGGCGTCCCCTTCGGCTTTTACGGTTACTCTGCCGGGAAGCGTCACAGCTCCCTCCTCAAACACAAGGCGGCACAGAGCACTGAAATGGGATTTTTCTACATCAACTGCCGTGGGAAGCATCCGCCTTACGGCTCGCCGAAGAATGGCGGGCGGTGCCGCTTTCAGCACCTCACGGTCGTACACACCGGGACGCTCCTCAAATTCCGCACATTCCAGCAAAAGCTGGCCTTGGTCGGAAAGGCATTCCTCATCCTCCCGCAGTGTCTCACAAAGGCGTAAAACCGCCGTTTCCACTTGGGGATTGATGGATTTAAGGGTCGGCATCACCTGAGCACGCACACGATTGCGGGAAAACGTGGAATCGGCATTGGTCTCATCCGTCACGAACGCAATCTCCTGCTCGGCGGCGTACGTCTCCACATCCGCACGAGTGGCGAACAACAGCGGTCTCACCAGACGATCACGGCGAGGCTCGATACCGCAAAGTCCACGAAGTCCACTGCCCCGTGTTACGTGCAAAAGCACCGTTTCGGCATTATCCGATGCCGTATGAGCCGTAGCAATCGCCCCGCTTTTTGAAACGGAAAACAAGGCATCATATCGCAACCGACGAGCGGCTTGCTCCACACTTTCCCCCGTTTTTTCAACGGCGGCGGAAACATCCACCTTGCACACGGAAAACGGAACATTCCACGCCTTGCACAAAGCGGCACAAAACGCTTCGTCGGCATCCGCCGACTCTCCCCGTAATCCGTGGTGCACATGAACCGCCGAAATCTCACCCAACGAAAGCGTTTCCTTTGCCGCTGCCAACAAATGCAACAGCACGGCGGAATCGGCTCCGCCGGATAGGGCACACGTCACCGCTTCCCCGCTTTTGAATAAACGGTTTTTCTCCGCATACGCACAAAAGCGAGCGAGCAAATCAGAATGGATTGTCGGCATTTTGAGCCTCCTGCTCCACGGGAGCTTGGCTTCTGAACTGTGTAAACTCGCCGTCAAAGCACATCGGAACCGTGCCGAGTCGTCCATGACGGTTTTTCGCCACAATCACCTCGGCGGTACCGAAATTGATTTTCGACGGATCGTCACCGGGGTTGGCCGCCATCTCCTCTCGATAGAGGAACAGCACTTGGTCGGCATCCTGCTCAATAGAACCGGATTCACGTAAGTGCACCAAGGACGGACGTTGATCACGACCGGCGGCTTCACGACGAAGCTGTGCACACACCACAACGGGAATGTTCAATTCTTTGGCAAGAATTTTGAAGCCACGGGTAATATCCGCCACTTCCTGCACACGGTTTTCCGTCTTTTTCGGAGATTCCATCAAACCGAGATAGTCCACAATAACCAGTCCCACATTGGGAATTCGACGCAAGCGGGCTTTCACGTCCTGGGCAGTAACATTGGTGCTGTCATCCAGATAAATGGGAGCCGCAGACAAAATACTTGCCGCCGCCGCCAAACGAGACCACTCCGCCGGCACTAAATTGCCGACACGAAGCCGTGTTGACGGCACCTTTGCCTCTGCTGAAAGTAAACGGTTCACCATCTCCTCCTTGCTCATTTCCAAGTTGAAAATGGCAACCGTGCGGTGTTGCTCAATCGCCACATTTCGGGCAAGATTCAACACAAACGACGTTTTACCTACACCGGGACGGGCACCGATAATAATCAGGTTGCCACGGTTGAGACCGGTGGTATAGCTGTCCAATTCCGGCATACCGGACGGGATTCCCACCAATTTGGCCCGCTCCTCCGGAATGGACATTCGGTTATACAAATCATAGTTTGCCTCGATAGCGGCGGCAATCGGCGTCAAGCCGCCATCGTAAAGGTCGTGGCGAATATCGTACACACGCTGTTCTGCCACATTGATTAAATCGTCAAAATCCGCCGACGGGTCCATCGCCTCGTCCAACGTCTTGCGAGAAGCATCAATCAGCTTGCGTACATCCGCTTTTTTACGCACCATTTCGGCGTAACGGGTAACGCTCTCAACCGACGGCACAATTTGGGCAAGCTTCAAAAGGTATTCTTTGCCCTCATTTCCGGCAAAAAAGCCCTCCGATTTCAAAGCCTCCAAAACGGTAACAAAGTCAATTTGCTCGTTGGTCATCATCTTCTGAATCATCACACGATAAATCGCCTGATGCTCCGGAAGATAAAAATGTTCGACCTTTAGCATATCCGCCACTTGATTGATGCTGTCGGCGTCAATCAAAATCGAACCGAGAACCGCCTGCTCCGCTTCCAAACTGTACGGCAGGTTCAGCCCATCGGAATAGGCTTGCACATCCTTCGGCATACTTATCCCTCCGCTACGGTCACGTTCAACGTGGCAGAAACTTCCTGATGAAATTTCACCTTGACCGGATAGGTACCAAACTGTTTGATATCCTCCATTTGAATATACTTCTTCTCTACATCAAGGCTAAATTGCGTTTTCAGCTCCTCCGCCACTCGTTTGGAGGTCACCGCACCGAACAGCTTGCCGGCGGCACCGGCTTTGGCGGCAATGCGAATTTCTTTGCCCTCCACCTTTTCGGCGGCTTCTTTCGCCTCTTTCAGTGCCATTTCCGCATGATACTGCTTCGAGGATTCACGGTTTTTCAGTTCGCTCATCGCTTTGGCATCTGCCGGCGTGGCGAGGTTACGGGGAAACAGATAGTTACGGGCATATCCGTCGGAAACGTTGACCAACTCTCCTTTTTTGCCCTGGCCCTTCACATCTTGCATTAAAACGACTTTCATTGTGTTTTCCTCCTTATTTGCTCTTGTTCAATTACACGTCCATGATGACCGGTAAAATCATGGGATTTCGTTTGGTTTTTTGGAACACGTAGCGAGAAAGCTCATCTCGCACACGGTTTTTCATCATCGGCCAATCACGGCTGTGACTGCGACAGCAATCCTCCAGCGTTTTGCGGGCAACGTGCTTCATCTCATCCAGCAGCTCCTCCGCTTCCTTGGCGTAAACGAAACCACGGGTAACAATATCCGGGCCGGAAACCAAGTCGCCGATAATGGAGTCGATAGAAGCAACTACGACAATAAGACCGTCTTGCGACAACTTTGTGCGGTCACGCAATACAGCGTTCCCTACATCACCGATACCGAGACCGTCCACCAACAATCGGCCGGCGGGAACAGTGCCGGTCACTTCCATTTTATCACGGGTAAGGGACACTTCCTGTCCGATATCCGAAACGAGTACATTTTTCGGGGACATTCCCATCGACACGGCAAGAGCGGCGTGTTTGCGTAAATGCCGCTGTTCACCGTGAACGGGAATAAAATATTTCGGGCAGACAAGCCCGTGAATGATTTTCAGTTCCTCTTGGCAGGCGTGGCCGGAGGTGTGTACATCATACATTTTCTCATACACCACGTCACATCCACGACGCATCAATTCATTGACCACCCGGCTGACAGATTTTTCGTTGCCGGGAATCGGCGTTGCGGAAATGATAATCGTATCCTGAGATCCCACCTCCACCTGACGGTGGTCGGAAAATGCCATACGGGTTAAAGCGGACATCGGTTCGCCTTGGCTTCCGGTGGTGATAATCACCAGTTTACAAGCGGGATAATTGCGGATTTCCTCCATATCAATCAAAATCCCTTTCGGCACTTTCAAATAGCCGAGTTCGGTGGCAATCGCCACAAAGTTGACCATACTGCGGCCGGAAATCGCCACCTTACGTTTTTCACGTGCGGCGGAGTCGATAATCTGCTGGATACGGTGCAGGTTCGAGGAAAACGTGGCAACGATAATACGGTCTCCCTGGGCTTTGTGGAACAGATTGGCAAGGCTGTCGCCCACCATACGTTCTGTGGGAGTATAGCCGGAACGTTCCACGTTGGTAGAATCGCAAAGAAGTGCCAGTACGCCCTCTCGTCCCAGTTCGCCGAAGCGGGCAAGGTCAATCATCTTGCCGTGAATGGGCGTACAGTCGATTTTGAAGTCGCCGGTATGCACCACCGTGCCTTGAGGCGTTTTTATTGCCAACGCCACCGCATCGGGAATGGAATGGTTGACGTTGATAAATTCGACCGAAAGCTTTCCGAGCTTCACCGTCTGCCCCGCTGTCACCTCATGGTAATCGGTGGTTTTATCCAGTCCAAACTCGGTCAGCTTGGAATTAACCAGAGCCAGTGTCAATTTTGTACCGTAAACCGGCAATTTCGCCTCCTTGAGGAAATACGGCAATGCACCGATATGGTCCTCGTGGGCGTGGGTCAAAACAATGCCTTTAATGCGGTCCTTATTTTGCACGGCGTAGGAAAAATCGGGAAGCACCACATCCACGCCGGGCAAATCCGCTTCGGGAAATGTCATTCCGCAATCAATGATAATGGCGTCGCCGTCATATTCCAACATGGTCATATTCTTGCCGATTTCATTCAAGCCGCCGAGAAAGGTGATTTTCACGGGAGCGGCAGGAATCTTTTCTTTACGGCTTTTCGGTTTTTTCGCCGATTGTTTATTTTGAGCCGGGTTTTTCACAGCTTGTTTTTTCTCCGACAGCGGTTTTGCCGGCGGATTCTTTTTCGGTTTTTGAGACGACGGTTTCGTCGTTTTACCATTCCGCATATCTGCCGCCGTATTCGGCTTTTTGGCAGGTTTTTTTGCGAGTTTCTTTGTTTTTTGTTCGGACGAATTCGTCCGTGTGTTTTGTTGTTTTTTCAACGAAGTTCCTCCTAATATTTTCAGAAAAGACAAAATATCTCTTTAATTACGCAAACACATAAGTTAGTATACCTCTTTTTTATGATTTTGTCAATTATTACCGTGTCGAAAAACGCCGCCGCAGAATTTTTTTCGCTTCCCTCTTGTATGTGGGGAATTTTTTGGTATAATGAAGTGGAAAAATCACGACACTAAGGAGGCGACAACGATGAAACACGTGGATTTATTTACGGACGGTGCCTGCTCCGGCAACCCGGGCCCCGGCGGCTATGGAGCCATTTTGCGTTACAACGGCAACGAAAAAGAAATGTCCGACGGCGAAGTATCCACCACCAACAACCGTATGGAGTTGACGGCGGTCATTGTAGGGCTTGCCGCCTTAAAAGAGCCCTGCGACGTCACCGTATACAGCGATTCAAAATATGTTGTTGACGCCATTCAAAAGGGCTGGGCACAAAATTGGAAACGCAACGGTTGGAAAAAAGCAGATAAGAAACCCGCCCTCAACGACGATTTATGGGACAAACTCCTTTCGCTCCTCGATACCCACACCGTTCGCTTTGTGTGGTTAAAAGGGCACGACGGTCATCCCGAAAATGAACGCTGTGATCGGCTTGCCGTGGCGGCATATCAGAAATTTTTGCAAAAACCTTGACTTTTTTATCCGTAGGGTCTTGCAATTTCTACTAAATTGGTGTATATTATCTTTCGGTAAAAATCCCTATGAAACGAGATGAACAATAATGGCAAAAATGATTTATGCCGATAACGCCGCCACCACACGGCTTTTGCCGGAGGTTTTGGAGGCCATGATGCCTTACCTCACCGAGGAATACGGCAACGCCTCCTCCCTTTACGGCTTCGGTCAAACCTCCCGTTACGCCATTGCGGATGCCCGTGAGCAGATTGCCGCTTGTCTCGGCTGTCTTTCAAGCGAGGTGTATTTCACCTCCGGCGGAAGCGAAGCAGACAACTGGGCCATTAAAATGGTTGCCGCCGAAATGGCGAAAAAAGGAAAGAAACACATCATCTCCACTGCGTTTGAACATCACGCCGTACTGCATACGCTGAAATCCCTTAAAAAACAAGGCTTCGAGGTTACGTTGCTCCCCGTTTATGACAACGGTATCGTTCACGTGGAGGACGTCAAAAACGCCATTCGTGAGGACACAGCACTCGTGTCTGTGATGTTCGCCAACAACGAAATCGGCACCGTACAGCCCATTGCCGAAATCGGAGCGGTGTGCCGTGAAGCAGGTGTGCTGTTCCATACCGACGCTGTGCAAGCGGTGGGACACTTGCCCATCAACTTCAAAGAGATGAACATCGACCTGCTCTCCCTTTCCGCCCACAAATTCCACGGGCCGAAAGGCATGGGGGCTCTCCTCTGCCGCCGTGGGCTTCGCTTCGGCAACCTTATCGACGGCGGTGCTCAGGAACGCAATCGCCGTGCCGGCACGGAAAATACCGCCGGCATTATCGGCACAGCGACAGCTATGAAAATCGCCTGCGATAAATTGGAAACCGTCACCCCCGCTCTTTGCCAAAAGCGGGATCGATTGATTGCCGGTCTTTCCAAAATCTCCCACAGCCGCTTAAACGGCGATGCGGAGAAACGTCTGCCGGGTAACGTCAATATGAGCTTTGAGGGCGTGGAGGGCGAATCGTTGCTCCTCTACCTGGATGCCAAAGAAATCTGTGCCTCCTCCGGCTCGGCGTGCACCTCCGGTTCCCTTGACCCGAGCCACGTGTTACTCTCTATCGGGCTCAAACACGAAGTCGCCCACGGTTCCCTTCGTCTCACCATTGACGAGGACATCACCGACGACGATATCGACACCATTTTGACCGCTGTTCCCGAAGTGGTTGACCGCCTGCGGGCGATGTCGCCGCTGTGGGAAGATATGATGAAACGAGAGAAAGAAGGAAATTGAAATGGCCTCTGTATACAGCGAAAAAGTTATGGATCACTTCACAAACCCCCGCAACGTGGGCGAAATCGCCGACGCAAGCGGTGTGGGCGAAGTGGGCAACGCCGTGTGCGGCGATATTATGAAAATGTACATCAAGGTGGAAAATGACGTCATCACCGACGTGAAATTCAAAACCTTCGGTTGTGGGTCGGCGATTGCCACCAGCTCTATGGCAACCGAGCTCATTAAGGGCAAGCCCCTCTCCGAGGCACTCAAGCTGACCAACAAAGCGGTGGTAGAAGCACTGGACGGTCTGCCGGCACACAAAATTCACTGCTCGGTTTTGGCAGAGCAGGCGATTAAAGCCGCCATTGCGGACTATTATACTCGCCTCGGCATCGACCCAACCCCATTTGTGGGCGAAATTCCGGACTCCTGCGAGGGTGGCTGCTGCCACGAGCATTAAGAGAAAAAGCGAAAACCCGCAACCGAAACGGTTGCGTGTTTTTCTTATACTCTTTTATCCAAAATTTCACGGTATTTAGCGTAAAATTCGGGGAATGTGCCATCGTCGAGACTTGCACGAATCCTCTCCATCAGCGTATTGTAAAAATAGAGGTTGTGGGTCACGCAAAGCCGCATGGCAAGCATCTCGTTCGCCTTAAACAAGTGGCGAATATAGGCTCGGGAATGGCGGCGACAAGTGGGACAATCGCATTCCTCATCAATCGGCAAAAGGTCACGTTCATACTTTTCGTTAAACATATTACGCCGTCCGCTCCACGTAAACACGTGCCCGTGACGAGCGTTGCGGGCAGGCATAACGCAATCGAACAAATCCACGCCACGATACACGCCCTCTAAGATGTTCACCGGCGTACCGACCCCCATCAAATAACGAGGTTTATCGGTAGGCATAAACGGCTCAACCGCCTCAATGACACGATACATCTCCTCGGTAGGTTCCCCCACCGCAAGACCGCCGATCGCATAACCGTCCAGTCCCATTGAGGCGATTTCTTTCATGTGGGACACTCGTAAATCGTCGTAAGTACAGCCTTGGTTGATACCAAACAGCAGTTGTTGTTTATTGATGGCATCCCCCGCATTCAGCCGTGCCATTTCTTTTTGGCAACGATCAAGCCAGCGGGTGGTGCGGGCACAGGACTTTGCGGCATAATCATAGGCGGCGGGGTTTTCCACGCACTCGTCAAACGCCATGGCAATGGTAGAACCAAGGTTTGACTGGATTTGCATACTCTCCTCCGGCCCGATGAACAGTTTTCTGCCGTCCACGTGAGACTGGAAGGTCACGCCCTCCTCTTTGATTTTGCGAAGTCCCGCAAGCGAGAACACCTGAAACCCGCCGCTGTCGGTGAGAATCGGCCCCGTCCAGCCGGAGAACTTGTGCAATCCTCCCAAATCATGTACCAGCTTGTCGCCGGGACGCACGTGCAAATGATAGGTGTTGGACAGCATTACCTGACATTTGATTTGACGCAAATCCTCCGTATCCAGTGCCCCTTTGATAGCACCGCAGGTGGCAACATTCATAAACGCCGGAGTCTGTACCGTGCCGTGAGGCGTTTCGAACACACCTCGGCGGGCATTGGCGATTGTTTTTATGATTTCCATGTATGTTTCCTCAATTCCAGTATGTAAAGTTTACAAACTTTACAGAATTAACATCGCATCACCGAAGCTGAAAAAGCGATACTCCTCATCAACGGCGTGTTTATACGCATTCATCGTGCGGTCATATCCCGCAAAAGCCGCTACAAGCATAATGAGCGTGCTTTCCGGCAAGTGGAAGTTTGTGAGCAGTCCATCCAATACGGAAAATTGGTAGCCCGGATAAATGAAAATATCCGTAAACCCCTCTGCTGCCTCAATTTTGCCGTTTTTCATCCCGATGCTCTCCAGCGTGCGGCAACTGGTCGTTCCAACCGCAATCACCCGACCTCCCCGTTCTTTTGTGCGGTTAATCAGGTCAGCGGTTTCTGCGGACAGCTCATAATGCTCGCTGTGCATTTTGTGGTTTGTAATGTCATCCACCTTTACAGGTGAAAACGTGCCCAACCCGACATGGAGAGTGACAAATCCAATGTCTACCCCCATTTTCTTTATGGATTCAAGACGCTCGGTGGTAAAATGCAACCCGGCAGTGGGGGCGGCCGCCGACCCGAGCTCACGGGAATACACGGTTTGATACCGTTCCTTGTCTTGAAGCTTTTCCTTGATATACGGTGGCAGGGGCATTTGACCGATTTCTTCCAGCAACGCATAAAAGTTCTGCCCCTCATAAGAAAACTGCACCACACGTTCGGCACCGTCCGCCTCGCAGACACGGGCTTTCAGCTTTCCCTCACCAAACACAAGGGTATCCCCCTCCTTGATGCGTTTTCCGGGACGAGCAAGCGTTTGCCACATATCGTTTCCGAGCGGCTTGAGCAGCAACAGCTCCACCCGTGCACCGGTCGACTCTCGATTACCGTAAAGACGGGCAGGAATGACACGGCTGTCATTGAGAATGAGGGTGTCGCCGGGTCTTAAATAGTTCTCAATCTCATAAAAGTGAGTATCGGTAAGCGTATCCTCATCCCGATTCATCACAAGCAGCCGACTTTGGTCACGGGGTTCTATCGGTGTTTGAGCAATTCTCTCGGGGGGTAATTCATAAAAAAAGTCACTGGTTTTCACGGTTTTTGCCTCTCTTTTTTCTATGGTTTCTTCTATTGTACCGCATCTTTTTTCATTTTGCAAATTTATTTTTCAGAAAATGCGGAATTGCTTGACAAATCCCTATTTTAGGTGGTAATATATTTGGGTATAAATTATATTTATGCGTGCACACGCCCGCATAATAAAAGGAGTGTTATTTCTATGAATTACAAAGTTGGTATTATCGGTTGCACCGGTATGGTTGGTCAGCGTTTTGCGACCCTCCTCGAAAACCATCCGTGGTTTACCGTCACCGCCTTAGCGGCAAGCCCCCGCAGTGCAGGCAAAACCTATAAAGAAGCGGTCGGCGACCGTTGGGTTATGAAAACTCCCCTGCCGGCTTCCATGGCGGATATGATGGTGATGGATGCCTCCAACGTGGAGGAAGTGGCGTCCAAGGTGGATTTTGTTTTCTGTGCCGTGGATATGAAAAAAGATGAAATCCGTGCCTTAGAGGAAGCCTACGCCAAGGCGGAGTGCCCGGTTGTGTCCAACAACAGTGCCAACCGCTTTACCCCCGACGTGCCGATGGTGGTGCCGGAGCTCAATGCCGACCACATCAAAATAATTGAGGCACAAAGAAAACGTCTCGGTACAAAACGTGGCTTTATCGCCGTTAAATCCAACTGCTCGCTTCAAAGCTATGTACCGGCTCTGTTCCCGCTGTCCAAATTCGGCGTGAAAGAAGCCGCCGTCTGCACCTATCAGGCGATTTCCGGTGCCGGCAAAACCTTTGAACGCTGGCCCGAAATGATTGACAACGTCATCCCGTACATCGGCGGCGAGGAGGAAAAATCCGAACAAGAGCCGCTGAAAATTTGGGGCACCATCGAGGGCGATAAAATCGTCCCCGCCACTTCCCCGGCGTTTACCGCTCAATGTCTGCGTGTGCCGGTGACCGACGGTCACTTCGCCGCTGTGTTTGTGCGTTTTGAAAACAAACCCACCAAAGAGGAAATCCTCGACACCTGGAAGAATTTCAGCGGTCGTGCCCAGGAATTGAACCTTCCGAGTGCACCGAAACAGTTCCTCCACTACTTTGAGGAGGACAATATGCCCCAGACCAATCTCCACCGTGATTTGGAAGGCGGCATGGCGATTTCCCTCGGTCGTCTGCGTGAGGACAGCCAGTATGACTATAAATTTGTCGGTCTGTCCCACAACACCCTGCGTGGAGCGGCCGGCGGTGCCGTTCTTCTCGCAGAGCTTCTGTGTGCTGAAAAATATATCTAACCTAACCTATCAAGCCGTATCTATATCCCATTTGAAACGGAGGAATACCTTATGTCAAAACAAACTATTTTTACCGGTGCCGGTGTCGCTATTGTGACCCCCATGAAAGCGGATGGCTCGGTGGATCTTGAGCTGTATCGTGAGCTCGTTGAGGACCAAATCCAAAATGGCACCGACGCCATCATCACCTGCGGCACTACCGGTGAATCGTCCACCCTGGATGACGACGAACACATTGCGGTTATGAAAGCCGCCGTGGAACAAGCTAACGGCCGTGTTCCCGTTATCGCCGGCACCGGCTCCAACGATACCGCTTACGGTATCCACTTGTCGGAGGAAGCGAAAGCCATGGGTGCGGATGCCCTGCTTCTCGTCACGCCGTACTACAACAAAACCTCTCAAGCGGGCCTGATTGCCCACTACGAAAACACCGTCAACAAGGTAAAAATGCCCACCATTCTCTATAACGTCCCCTCTCGTACCGGTGTCAACATCAACGTTGACACAGTAGTGGAGCTTGCCAAAAACCCGTACATCGTCGGCCTTAAACAAGCGAATGCCAATTTGGCTTCGGTGGCGGAAATTGCCTCCCGTTGCGACATTGACATCTACTCCGGCAACGATAATGAAATTGTTGCCATGTTGGCTCTCGGTGCCAAAGGCGTTATCTCGGTGCTGTCCAACGTCATCCCTCGGGAAACCCACGAAATCTGTGCCAAATGGTTTGAGGGCAAAACGGACGAAAGCCGTGATTTACAGCTTAAATATTTGGAACTCGCCAACACGCTGTTCTGCGACGTCAACCCCATTCCCGTTAAAGAAGCCATGAATATGATGGGCTGGAACGTGGGCGACGTTCGCCTGCCGCTCGTGGGTCTCAGCGACCAAAATCGTGACAAGCTTCGTGCGGTTCTCGACAAATACGGGCTTTTGAAAGCGTAATTGAACCTAAAAGAAAGGACGTATGGAAATGCGTATTCTCCTTTGCGGCTGTAACGGAAAAATGGGCCGTGTCGTCACCAATCTGGTAGCCGCTCGCTGTGACTGCGAGGTGGTCGCCGGTGTGGATATCAACGTGGAAAGCCACGCCGGTTTTCCCGTATTCGCCAATCCGGACAACTGTGCGGTGGAGGCGGATGTAATTATCGACTTTTCTCATCCCAGCGGTCTTCCCGCCATTGTGCGGTATGCACGGGCAAAAAAATTGCCGTTGGTAGTGGCAACCACCGGCCTTTCAGAGCAGGATGAGCAGTTACTGAACGACGCCGCAACAGATACCGCCATTTTCAAAAGTGCCAATATGTCTCTCGGCATCAGCGTGCTGGCAGAATTGTGCAAAGTCGCCGCCGGCATTCTCGGCGACGGCTTCGATGTGGAAATCGTTGAAAAGCACCATAACCAAAAGGTGGATGCCCCTTCCGGGACGGCGTTGCTTCTCGGAAAAGCCGTGTCGGAGGTTCTTCCCTATGAGCCCAAACCTACCTTTGACCGCCATGCTGTCCGACAAAAACGTGACCCTCACGAAATCGGTTATTCCGCTGTTCGTGGCGGCACCATTGTGGGCGAGCACGACGTGTTATTCTGCGGCCACGATGAGGTGATAACCCTCTCCCACGCCGCCCAATCGAAAGAATCTTTTGCCAGCGGTGCTTTGTCCGCCGCAGAATTTCTTGTAAATCAGCCTGCCGGTTTTTATACAATGGCTGACCTCGTTCACGTGGGCATTTAATCCCCGCAAACTACGAATAGTATGAAAAATCCCATAAGGTCTTTGACCTTATGGGATTTCTTTTTGTAATTTGCAAAGCGATGTATCTTTTACGGGTGGCAAACCTTACACGGCTTAAAGCCCGCCGCAATCATCTCGTCTCTGCTTTTATTCGTGACCACACGGTTCGATTCTTTTATCCTTCCGACATACGAGCAATTCGGTAAATGGAATGTGTTGGAATTTGCACTATACACATATCTTCCTTGCACAACGGTTGGTGCCGCTGTCGGTGTGATTTTTTTCGTGGTCGTCGGTTTGCGGGTTGTTGTCGGTTTTTTCGTCGTGGTCGGTTTGCGGGTCGTGGTCACTTTTTTGGTAGTGGTTGTCGTCCGCCGAGTGGTGGTCACCTTTTTAGTGGTGGTCACCTTTTTAGTAGTGGTTGTCGTTCGCCGAGTGGTCGTCGTCGGCTTTTTGGTGGTCACGGTCGTCGACCTCGTCGTCGTAACCTTTAAGTGGTTGCCGCCGCTTGCATAATCCAACGTAATGCCCTTTTGGACGTTATAGCAAAACACATTAAAGCTGATACCTGCACCATTATCCTCCACCGAACGTGCCTCCATTTGCACACCACGGGCAAGCAAATCATTGCCCACAAAAATCGGCTCAACACGGTACATGACGTGATTTCCCGTTTTGTGGATATAGTCAGCCACCTCGTTTTCAAAAGGCAGCATTCCGTCGTTATTCAGATATCGGGTGCCGGTAATCAGGTTTTGCACGTTGGCGTCTTCCCCGGTCAACTGAAACCCGATAAGATGACAGCGGTTATAAAGATAGCCACCGCTGACAGTATCGTATTTTCCCTGCACCCAACCGGTGGGATAGACCGAACTGATATCGCCCCGTTTTTCGGTAGGCATCAGCTCTTGTCCGACGCAGGAAACGCACATACCGCATCGACCGAGTCCATCCAAATCGGCATAGGTCTCATAGGCACTTCGGGTAATTTCGGATGAAGAAAACTGCGGGACGTCGGCGTGAATCACCACAAACGGGCTATCGCCGTAGGCCGGCACATTATCCGCCAAAAAGATGGTGGTGGGCAACCGCAATTCGGCAATCGTCATACGAACGCCCAACACGTCTTTCATATTGATGACGGTATCTCGGGAAATATCGGCGTGAACCGTATCTATGAACAAGTTTTCAAACGCCACATATTGTCGAAGCAACAGCAAATCTTTGCTGTTTACATAATAATCGCCGTTTACGTCACCAAGCGGCTGTTTGTCATGAGGTTGTCGCTCCGCTTCCGCAGACGAGTATACCAAAAATGATGGTAAAGATGTCAACAGAATCACAAGAGAAAGCAACCACGAAAGTGTCTTTTTCATATACACCCCTCCGCTTCAATTTGAAAACGTAAACGTATCGCTGATTATAAATCGTTTCTCACAACATCCTCAAAGGTTTCCCGACGCACCACCACACGGGTTTCACCGCCGTTTACCATCACCACTGCCGGCTTCGGATACCGGTTGTAGTTTGAAGACATCGAATAATTGTAGGCACCGGTTGTAAGAAATGCCAACAAGTCGCCTCGTTTGACGGGCGGGAGCGGAACATTTTCCTGCAACAGGTCACCGCTTTCACAGCAATGCCCGGAGATGGTTACGGTTTCGACAGGCTCCCCCGCCGCATTTTCCGCAAGAACGGCGGTATACGGTGCCTGATACAACGCATATCGAGGATTGTCGGTCATTCCCCCGTCCACACTAACGTACGTGCGAACATGCGGGATACGTTTCACCCCGCCCACGGTATACAGCGTTAAGCCCGCCGCCGCCACAATCGAACGACCGGGCTCAACAATGACAAACGGGGTCGGGAAATCGTTTTCATGAGCAGTTTTGGTCACCGCTGCTCCAACCAGCTCCATATATTCGTGTGCCGGCTTCGGATGATCCTCGCTTGTGTAGGCAATACCAAAACCGCCGCCCAAATTGAGCTCGGTCAGGGTGGCACCAAATCGGTTTTTAATCTCCACCATTACGCCCACCATAACCTCGGCGGCGTGAATCATCGGCTCTTCGTCAAAAATTTGGGATGCAACGTGACAATGCAGTCCGCAAAGACGAATATTGGCGGCTTCCAACGCCGTTTTCGCCGCCTCATATACCTCGCCCGTCTCCAGCGTAAATCCAAACTTCGAATCAATTTGACCGGTGCGAATAAAGCTGTGGGTATGGGCGTCAATACCGGGAGTAACTCGCAAAAGAATGTCGGCGGTTTTCCCCATTTCGGCAGCAATTCCCGAAAGAGCCGAAAGCTCGTCTTTATTATCCACGACGATGCGTCCGACGCCGTTTTCAAGTGCATAGCGTAAATCCGCATCCGTTTTGTTGTTACCGTGGAAATACACACGTTCCATCGGCATCCCCGCTTGCATGGCAGTGTACATCTCGCCGCAGGATACCACATCGGTGCCACAGTCCTCATCGGCAACAATGCGATATATTTCCTTAAAACTGCACGCTTTGCTGGCGAACGCCACACGTCCCCCGTTTTCGCAGGAACGGTCAATCGCCTCTTTCAGCGAACGTAAATTGCCACGAATAACCTGCTCATCCATAACATAAAGAGGGGTGCCGTATTCCTTGGCAATACTCACCGTGTCCACGCCGGATACCGTTAAATGACCGGCAAAATTCACACCCAAATTTCCAGAAATCATCATAAAAACATCCTCCAAAACAGGAACTTATTCGTCCTCAGAAACCTCACGAATAATCGACAACAGCTGCTCACGTCCCTCGCTTGTTACCGACGAATACGGCACAACGGTAAGCCCTTCCAAATCGGCAAAGCACTTGTCAAAGGCCGCAAGGCGAGCGGCTCGCTCGGTTTTGTTGAGCTTATCCGCCTTGGTGAGAACAACCAAAAACGGAAACCCGTTTTCTGCCATATACTCAATCATTTGCAAATCGTCGGCAGTGGGGTCGTGCCGCATATCACACAGCTGAATGACGAGCCGCAAATCACGCTCGGCGGCAAAATACCCCTCAATTAGTTCGCCCCAACGGCGTTTTTCATCTTTCGCCACCTTGGCGTAGCCATAACCGGGTAAATCCACAAACCGCATAGTATCCAATTTATAGAAATTGATGGTGGCGGTTTTTCCGGGAGTTGCCGAGGTACGTGCCAAGTTTTTGCGACGTAAAAGCGTATTGATAAGGGTGGATTTTCCCACGTTGGAACGTCCCGAAAACACAATTTCGGGCAACGTATCCGCCGGCAGTTGGGATTTAAGCCCTACCGACGTTTCAAACATCGCAGATTCCAGCTTCATAGATGCGTTCCTTTCATTCGTTGTTGCGTAGCAGTCACAGCCGCTGTATGCGGTTTTCGATTTTTCGCCGTTTTTCCCGCTCTCGGCGAGTGTGTAAGTGCCAACGACAACACCTCGTCAATATGCGACACCGGTTTCACCGAAAGACCCGCTTTTACCTCATCATCCACCTTGGCGATGTCGGGCAAATTGTCCCTCGGAATAAGCACCGTTGTCATTTTGCGGGCGTATGCCGCCATCATCTTTTCTTTTAACCCGCCGATGGGAAGCACATTTCCCCGAAGCGAGATTTCGCCCGTCATCGCCACGTCACGACGCACGGGAATTTCAGTCAATGCCGACACCAACGCCGTGGTCATGGCAATGCCGGCCGAGGGTCCCTCTTTGGGCACAGCACCCTCCGGTGCATGGATATGAATATCCTTGGTTTTATAAAAGTCGTCGGCAATGCCGTATTTCTGTGCATTTACACGACAAACACTAACCGCAATTTTCGCCGATTCTTTCATCACATCACCCAAAGAACCGGTCAACTCAATCTTACCCGTTCCGGGAAGAATTGCCACCTCAATGGGAAGCAGTTCACCGCCGGCACTGGTCCACGCAAGACCGTTGACAACGCCGATTTCGTCTTTCTCCGGCAACCGATCCGGTTTATACGGACAAGGGCCTAAAAGCGACTCTAACTGCTTCACCGAAAGCGAACACGGCTCGCCATTTTCGGCTTTCAACGCCATTTTACGGCACACTCTTCCAATCGTACGTTCCAAAGTACGTACACCGGCCTCTCGGGTATAGCCCTCCATAAGTGCCTTTAACACGCTGTCGGAAAAACGGAGCTTTGTCTTTTCCATTCCGTTCGCCTTCAACTGTTTTTTCACCAGATGTTCTTTTGCAATATGTAGCTTTTCCTGCTCGGTATAGCCCTCAATCGTAATCACGTCCATCCGGTCAAACAGCGGTGCCGGAATGGCGGATGCATCGTTAGCGGTGGTCACAAACATCACATCGGACAAGTCAAAAGGCAGGTCAATATAATGGTCGACAAAGGCGTGGTTTTGCTCAAAATCCAGCACCTCTAACAAAGCGGACGCCGGGTCACCTCGATGGTCATCCCCCATCTTATCAACCTCGTCCAACAAAAGAAGCGGGTTTTTCGAACCGGCTTTTTGAATAGCCGTTATCACTCGTCCCGGCATAGCACCGATATAGGTACGGCGATGTCCACGGATTTCCGCCTCATCCCGCACGCCGCCTAAGGAGACACGGGCAAAGTTCCGTCCCATCGCCTCGGCAAGCGATTTGGCAATAGACGTTTTGCCCACACCGGGAGGTCCTACCAAACACAGAACCTGACCCTTTGCGGTTGGATTGCGACGGCGGACGGCAAGAAGCTCCATTATCCGCTCCTTCACATCCGAAAGTCCGTAGTGGTCACGCTCCAAAACGGTTTTGGCACGTTTCAAATCGGTATCGTCAACCGTTTCTTTATCAAACGGAAGATCCAAGCACGTGTCAAGATAGGTGCGTACCACCGTGGCCTCCTGAGAGCCAATCGGCATTTTCGAAAGCTTTTTGCATTCTTTCAGCAACGCTTCACGCACCTCGTCCGAAAGGGACAACGCATGGATTTTCGCACGGTATTCCTCCGCTTCGTGCAGGGGGTCATCCTCGTCCCCCAGCTCATCGGAAATCACCCGCATCTGTTCACGGAGGTAGTAATCCCGTTGGTTTTCATCCATACGCTCTTGCACTTGGTTATGGATTTCCAGCTCCAGATTGGCCACGGTTTTCTCCCGTTCCAGCATAGAAAGCACGTTATGGACACGGACTGCTGTAAGCAACTGGGCTAACAGCATCTGTTTTTTCTCCGGCAAAAGCGGAAGCAAAAACGCAATATTATCGCATAATGCCGTCAAATCCTCTCGCAGACGGGAAATATGGTCAAAGGCTTCAGCGGAGATGTTAGGAGACAACGCCGCATAGTCGTTAAACGATTCCACAAGTGTGCGAGACAACGCTTCACGTTTTGCCTCATCCAGCGGGACACGGCTACGCTTTTCCACCGTTTGCACCCGCAAGCACGGGTCGGATGCCAGCACATCGGTCACGGTAGCACGGTACAGACCCTCCGCCACCACTCGAAGCCCGTTTTTCGGCAGCTTCATAATCTGGCGAATGTGTGCCACCACACCAACAGTATGGAGGTCATCTATAGACGGTTCCTCCACTCGGTCATCCCGTTGCATAACGAGAAAAAGCTCCTGGTCGCCCTCCATTGCTTCGGACAAAGCGGCTATCGAACGTTCCCGCCCAATATCAAAATGTATCATAACGCCCGGAAAAGGCACAAGCCCCCGCAAAGCAAGCAGGGGCAGTGTCTTCACACGAGCAACGTTTGTTTGTATGCTCATTATTGGTTCCTCTAACAAATTACGATTACTTGTTTACGCCGTTGCACGGCGGGATTGCTGACGTTTAATGGGTGAACGGGCGGTTTTCCCTTTGCGGGTGGGATCCTCCGTTAATTTCGGTTTCCCCTTGCCCGTCACGCAATCCTCATCCACCACCACTTTAGAAATCAGCGGATTGGACGGAACGGTAAACATAAGGTCGGTCAAAATTCCCTCCATCACAGAACGGAGACCACGGGCACCGGTATCCATCTCCAGTGCTTTTTTGGCAATGGCTTTTAGAGCACCGTCGGTGAATTCCAGCTTCACATCGTCAAGCGAGAACAGATATTCATACTGCTTCACGAGGGCATCCTTCGGCTCGGTAAGAATTTTCACCATTGCCTCCACTTCCAACGCCTCCAACGTGGTGATAACCGGCATACGACCGACAAGCTCCGGAATGATGCCGAATTTCACGAGGTCTTGTGCCGTCACCTTTTGCAGCATTTCGCTGGAGGTCAAATCGGACTTGGACAGCACCTGGTTTTCAAAGCCGAGAGAGCCGCCTCCAACCCGTTTGGCAATAATGCTTTCGAGACCCGAAAATGCACCGCCGAGAATAAACAGGATGTTGGAGGTGTCGATTTGAATAAAGTTCTGTTGAGGATGCTTGCGTCCGCCGGTGGGCGGCACATTGGACACGGTTCCCTCAATGATTTTCAAAAGTGCCTGTTGTACACCCTCACCGGAGACGTCACGGGTAATCGACGGATTTTCACTGCGGCGGGAAATCTTGTCAATTTCGTCCACATAAATGATACCTCTCTCCGCCTTTTTCACATCACCGTCCGCCGCTTGAATAAGACGCAGGAGAATATTCTCCACATCCTCACCAACATAGCCGGCTTCGGTAAGCGTGGTGGCGTCCGCAATGGCGAACGGCACATCCAAAAGATTGGCAAGCGTACGGGCAAGAGCGGTTTTTCCCACGCCCGTTGGGCCAAGGAGCAACACGTTGCTTTTGCCCAACTCCGGTGCATTTTCGCTTTTGCAGAAAATACGCTTGTAATGGTTATACACCGCCACCGAAAGGGTCACCTTGGCTCTGTCCTGTCCGATAACGTATTCATCCAGTCCCTCTTTGAGTTTCAGCGGGCTGGGCAAATCGAAATCCGCTTCCGCCTTTTGAGCGGTTTTACGTTTTTTGGTCGGGACCTCGCCAAATTCTTCCACTAAAATGTCATAGCACAGCCCGACGCACTCGTTACAAATACACACACCGGGGCCCGCCAACAAGCGGGACACGTCGTCCTGCGTTTTGCCGCAGAAAGAACAGGCGATGTTTTGGGGATTATCCACGTTCGGCATTCGGTTTCACCTCTTTCAAAAATGGGGATTACGCACGTTTTTCAATCACCTTGTCAATAAGACCGTATTTCACGGCCTCCTCCGCAGACATATAGTTGTCACGGTCGGTGTCTTTTTCAATCGTTTCAATGGACTGACCGGTCATTTCGGCAAGCATCTTGTTCATCTTGCCACGGATATACAAAATGTGGTCGGCTTGAATTTTGATATCGCTCGCCTGACCCTGCGTACCGCCCAACGGCTGGTGAATCATAATCTCACTGTTGGGCAACGCCATTCGTTTGCCTTTGGCACCTGCCGCCAGCAGGAACGAGCCCATGCTCGCCGCCATACCGATGCAGATGGTAGACACGTCACACTTGATAAACTGCATGGTGTCATAAATCGCCATACCGTCTTTGATGTTGCCGCCGGGGCTGTTGATATACAGATGAATATCCTTGTCCGGGTCCTGCCCCTCCAAGTACAACAGCTGAGCCACCACCAGCGACGCACTGTTCTCGTTCACCTCGTCGCACAGCATAATGATACGGTCATTCAGCAGGCGAGAGAAAATATCATAACTCCGCTCGCCGTGACCCGTTTGTTCCACAACATAGGGCACAAGACTGCTCATTCGTTCGTTCATAGCTATCGTCCTTTCCGAAAAGTCATAAAGAGTGTGGGCAACATTGCCCGATTTCATTCGAAAAACTTATTCCTCGGTCTTTTTCGCCGCGGATTTTTTCGCCGTAGAGGTGGACTTCTTCGCCGCCGGTTTCTTTTCGGCAGTTTCAGCATCCGCTTTCTTGGCGGTGGATTTCTTCGCCGTAGAGGTGGACTTCTTCACCGCCGGTTTCTTTTCGGCAGTCTCATCGTCCGCTTTCTTGGCGGTAGATTTCTTCGCCGTAGAGGTGGACTTCTTCGCCGCCGGTTTCTTTTCGGCAGTCTCGGCGTCCGCTTTCTTGGCGGTAGATTTCTTCGCCGCCGGTTTGCCCACTTTGGCATTCTCTTTCACAAACGCCATCGCTTTTTCCACCGTCAAATCCTCACGCAGATTTTTCTCCGGAATTGCCGCTTTGATTTGGGCGACCTCCATCTTATACATCTCGGCAAATTTGTTATACTCCGCCTCGATATCCTCGGCAGAAACTTCGATGCCTTCGTTTTTCACGATGGTTTCAAGAGCCAGACGCACTTTCACCTGTTTCTCTGCCTGTTCACGAGTCGTCTCACGGAACGCATCCGCCTCCATGTTGGTGTACTGCAAGTACATATCCAAAGACAGACCCTGCATTTGCAGACGCTGGGCAAAATCCTCCACCGCATTGTCCATGGCATTCTCAATCATCGCCGCCGGGATATCCGCCTCAAGCAAATCACCGAGCTGCTCGGCAAGAGCGTTCTCGAACGCACCGTCCGCCTCTTTCTCACGAGCCTCGGTCAATTTGGCTTTCACGTCCGCCTTGAACTCGTCCAGCGTATCAAACTCGCTGCAATCTTTGGCGAAATCGTCGTTAAGCTCCGGCAGCTCACGCATTTTAATCTCGTGAAGCTTGCATTTGAAGACCGCCTCTTTACCGGCGAGCTCCTCGGCATGGTATTCGGTCGGGAACGTGACGTTCACATCGAACTCCTCGCCGATTTTTTTGCCCACAATCTGCTCTTCAAAGCCGGGGATGAACTGACCGGAGCCGAGGGTCAGAGATTGGTTCTCTCCTTTGCCGCCGGCAAAAGCCACATCATCCACAAAGCCTTCATAGTCAATCATCACGATATCGTCCAGCTTCGCTTCACGATCCTCAACGGACACAAGGCGAGACTGACGGTCTTGGAACTTTTTGAGCTCCTCCTCCACGTCCTCGTCAGACACGGACACGGTAGCTTTCTCTGCTTTCAGGCCTTTATAGCCGTCGATTTTGCACTCCGGCTTCACGGTGATAACAGCGGTAAAGTTAAGACCCTCTTTGCCGACAGACGTCACGTCTAAGTCGATTTTATCCTCCACAAACGCATAACCGCTTTCGGCAATCGCCTCATCCAAAGCGGACGGATACACGGCATTCATCGCATCCTCATAGAAGATTTCGGCACCGTAAATCTTTTCGATATAGGCACGGGGAGCTTTGCCCTTACGGAAGCCGGGAATGTTCATCGACTTCACGTTTTTGCGGTAAGCGGCGTTTACCGCTTGCTCGAAGGTGGCGGCGTCAACACTGACTTCCAGCTTGACACGGTTGGCGTTTTCGGTTTTTTCTGCTTTGACTAAACTCATTGATACATCCTCCTGAGTTCTTTTGATATTTTTTCCACAAACACTTGTGGTAATGTAACGTATTTATTCTTCCGGCGTCGCAAAAATGCGAAGCGGCGTAAACTGTAATCCGTCGCAGGAAATCAGCGTAAGGTGAATTCCCTCCACCTCGCCGGTGACGGCGTGACGGATACCGACACCGTGAAGATGACCGTAAAAAACCCGGTCAATCTCTTCTTCTTTCAGCACCTGCCAAATTTCGTCGCACTGTTTTCCGTCGTAAATCGGCGGATAGTGAAGAAACACAACAGGCGTAAGCCCGGTCTGCTTTGCCGCTTGAATGGAGGTTCTAAGCCGTCCCGCTTCCCGCAGGATAACTTTTTTATCCTCCTCGCCGGCATCGAAAAACCAGCCACGACTACCGCACACGGCAAATGTATCATCTACCGTTACGGCATCGTTATGGACAACACGAAGCGAGGAAAACCCGTTTTCTTCAAAGAAAGCGTCCATCTTGCGACGAGTTGTCCACCAATAGTCGTGATTGCCCTTAAAAATCAATTTCTTTCCCGGAAGGGCATCCAAAAACGCAAAATCCGCTCGGGCTTCCTCCATCGACATTCCCCACGAGATGTCTCCGGCAAGCACCACCGTATCCTCATCAGACACAAGAGCACGCCAGTTTTGTTCTAAGCGGGTGACGTAATCGCTCCAACCGGAGAACACATCCATCGGTTTATCCACCGAAAAAGAAAGATGCGGGTCGGCGATTGCAAAAAGTGCCATTGCGTTACTCCTCCGAGATGCCGAGGGTGGAAAGCACCTCGGCACGCATCTCCGTCTTCTCGCACACGGTAGTAAACCGCACCGCTTTGCCTTTCAGCGTTTTAAGAGGTGCCGGCATCTCAACACCGGATTTTTGCTCCAACATATCGGCACAATCAAAATCGTCTGCCGGGGCATCGCCGCAAAGAGCCGTCAACACGCTGGCAGGGAATTTGTAGGGGTTGGCGGTAGAGGCAACGACAATGGGGGTTTTGTCCCCCGTCTGGGCAAGGTAATCCTCACACACACCCACCGCCACGGCGGTATGGGTGTCAAGAAGGTAATGGTAGTTTTCAAAGGTGTTGCGAATAACCTTTGCCGTCTTTTTCTCATCACAGCAGCCGGAGGCAAACTGGTCGTCCAAAGCGGCACGCACTTTATCGGAAACGGTGTACTTGCCGTCCGATACAAGAGCCTCCATCCACGTTTTCACCTCGTTGTCGTCGCCGTCGCTCAAGTCGAACAGCAGGCGTTCCAGGTTCGAGGAAATGAGAATATCCATCGACGGAGACGTGGTTGTATAAAACTCACGGCGGCGGTCATAGGTGCCGGTCTCAAAGAAATCGGTAAGCACTCGGTTTTGGTTGGAGGCACACACCAATTTTTTGATGGGCAATCCCATTTTTTTCGCATAATAGGCGGCGAGAATATTACCGAAGTTTCCGGTGGGCACCACCACGTTCATCGGCTCTCCCGCTTTCAGGGCACCGGATTTCAGCAAATCACAATATGCAGAAACGTAGTACACAATTTGCGGGCAAAGGCGACCCCAGTTAATGGAGTTGGCAGAAGAGAATTTTTTGCCGTTTTCGGCGAGCAGGTCGCCGGTCGCTTTGTCGGTAAAAATCGTTTTCACGCCGTTTTGTGCGTCATCAAAATTGCCACGAATCGCAAACACGCCCACGTTCTGTCCCTCTTGGGTCGCCATTTGCAATTTTTGCATCTTAGACACGCCCTGGTCGGGGTAAAACACTAAAATGCGAGTGTTGGGAGCGTCGCAAAAGCCCTCTAAAGCGGCTTTACCGGTATCGCCGGAGGTAGCCACCAAAATCACAACCTCCTCACCGTTACCGGCTTTTGCCACCGAGTAACGCATAAAGTGCGGCAGAATTTGGAGAGCCATATCCTTAAAGGCACAGGTGGGCCCGTGCCACAGCTCGAGCACATAGGCATTATCGTGAAGCGGTTTAAGCGGAGCAACGGCGGCACTGCGGAACTTTTTGTCCGTGTAGGCACTGTCCACGCAGTCGGCGACCTCTTCCTCAGAGAAATCGGTCAAAAACTTGCCAAGCACAAACTTAGCACGTGCCGCATAGGATTCGCCGCTCAATTTTGTAAGATCATCAAGGGTAATCGAGGGGAAATCCGTGGGTACAAACAAGCCCTTATCGGCAGAAATGCCACGGGCGATGGCTTGTGCCGACGTGACACGAAGATCCTTATTGCGTGTGCTTTGATACTGCATAGTTGTCACTCCTGAATATAATTAAAACAAAATAAATAGACATCTGTAATATCATAATACAAAACGGCCGGTTTGTCAAATGAAAACCGACCGTTTTTTTACACTTTTTGAAAAAAAAACCGGGCATTTTCGAAAAAAAGCCGCAAAAGCAAGTCCTTTGCATACCCTCGCTCAAGCAAATACGCAAAAATCTCCCGACAAACCGCCACGCCATTCCATTCACGAGGCAGGTTTGTGCCGTCCAAATCAAAGCCGAGAGCCACCGTGTTTTCGCCACCCAAATCGAGAAAATGAGAAAGATGGCGTTCGAATTGTTCAAAGCTCTGTTTCCCGAGATGAGCGGCACAGAGGTTGAGCCCTACCACTCCCCCTCGTCGCACAATTTCACAAAACTGCGTGTCCGTGAGATTGCGTTCATGGTTAAACACAGCACGTGACAGCGAATGGGAGGCTATGAACGGTGACGCCGTTCGTTCGCATACGTCAAAAAAACCACGTTCGTTCAAATGGGAGACATCCACCGTGATTTTCCGTCGTTCCATACCCGTTACAAGAGCTTTCCCGAATGGGGTAAGTCCACGGTCGGCCTCTCCCTCCACACCGGAGGCCGCTTCGTTGTCTCCGTTCCACGTAAGGGTGATAACCTTTACGCCTTTTTCGGCAAATTCTTCGAATCGCTCCATACTTCCCGCAAGGGGTGCCGCACTTTCCAGCCCCAAAATACCAAGGCATTGGTTCTCGCCGATAACGGGGAAAGGTTCGTCTTTGTGCCAAAGCCGAAACCTCGGTGCATAGCATTTTTCCGCCTCAAATGCGGCATCCACCGCTTGAAAAGCGGCGGTGGTAGCCGCCGTGTTTCGCTGGGTATCCGGCGTCCAAATCGCCAGCACCTGCACGCAGGGAGCATACGACAAGGCACGAGAGATATCCCAGTGCAATTTATTGCTGTAAAGGTTTTCGCCTTTGCATACGCATTCCGTCAACGTGTCACAGTGAAGGTCAAAAAGCGGCACGTAAATCCCCCGTTTCAAAGGCATTTTCCAAATGCTCCACCCGCTTTGCTGAAAGCGGAGCGGCATTGGACGTTGTGACCACCTCAATCACGTCAAAACGAGGTTGTAAGGTGGTGGGATTATGCTGTAAATACAAGGCGGCGGTCTTTTTGATTTTTTCCTGTTTTTCACGTGTTACCGCCTCACGAGGAGACTCCTCCATCCCGTTTTCATCACGGGTTTTCACCTCAACAAAGGCAATATACCGTTGGTCGGCGGCGATAATATCCACCTCTCCGAGGCGAGAACGGCTGTTTACCGCCAAAATATCGTAGCCTTTTTCCCGTAAAAAACGAGCGGCGATTACTTCTCCCGCCGCTCCTCTGGAGATTCCTGCCATCGCACATTTCTCCCCGTTTCAAATTTTATACCGCATTGCCGTGGTTGTCGCTTGCCAAAAACTTTTTAAGAAAACTGCGGCGATGCACCGGCGAAACGCCGAATTGGCGAAGTGCCTCATAATGTGCCGCCGTCCCGTAACCCTTATGCTTGGCAAAGCCGTATTGAGGATACTGTTCGTCCAGCTCATACAGCACCCGGTCACGGCTGACCTTTGCCAAAATGGACGCCGCCGCAATCGAGGCGGACAAAGCATCCCCTTTAATCACATTGCGGGTCTTTGCCAAAAGAGCAGGCGGGATTTTATCCCCGTCCACAAGCACCAAATCCGCATTCATCCCCATTGCTTCATACGCCCGTTTCATGGCGAGAAACGTGGCTTGAAGGATGTTTATCTCCTCAATTTCCTCCACCGTGGCAAAACCGATTCCATAGGCCACAGCGGTGTTGCAGATGACGTCAAAAAGCTCTTCCCGCTTTTTTTCGGAAATCTTTTTGGAATCGTTAAGTCCCGCAATCTCCACATCCGGCGGCAAAATCACCGCCGCCGCATATACCGGGCCGCAAAGCGGGCCTCGTCCGGCTTCGTCAATACCGCAAAGGGTTAAAAATCCCTCGGCACGCACCGCACTATCAAATTCTACGTTTGTCATACAAAAATCAGACCTCTTTCGGCGGAAATTCCAGTGAAATTCGTCCCAATTTTCCGCCTCGATATTCGTCCAGTAACGTGTTGGCGGCACGCTCGGTATTTACCTCGCCGCCGGACACAAGCATCCCCCGTTTTCTGCCGATCGTTTCCAAAAGCTCATAGTTTTCCTGCAGCTGCCAATCCTCGACAGAATCCAGTTTAAAGCGTTCAGAAAGGCGGTCGGCATATTCGGTTTTTAAGATACCCAAAAGCTCGCACGCCAGCTCTTCGCAATCAAGAATTTGGTCTCGAATGGCACCGGTAAATGCCAAATGAAGCCCCACGGTCTGGTCCTCAAACTTGGGCCAAAGCACGCCGGGAGTATCCAACAGCAACACGCCGTCATCCAGTCCAAACCATTGGTTTCCACGGGTAACGCCGGGGCGATCCTCCGCCTTTGCTTTTCCGCCTTTTGCCAGGCGGTTAATGAAAGAGGATTTGCCTACATTGGGAATTCCCGCCACCATGGCACGAACCGAACGCCCCACCATTCCTTTTTGTTGCCACTGGGCGATTTCGTCTTTCAGCGTTTCTCGCATCAGCGGCGTAATTTTCGAAAGTCCACGACCGCTTTTGCAGTCTACGGGCAGGGCTTTTACACCGTGTTTATCGTAATACGATACCCATCGAGCGGTGGCGGCTTCATCCGCCAAATCCGCCTTGTTGAGCAACACGAGGCGAGGCTTTCCCGCTGTCAACGTATCCATTTCCGGGTTGCGGGAAGACAACGGAATACGGGCATCCAGCACCTCTACCACCATATCAATCAGCTTTAAGCTTTCGGTGATTTTGCGGCGAGTACGTGCCATGTGCCCCGGAAACCATTGAATTTGGGAGGTTTGCTGTTCCATAAACTGCCTCCTTACGAAAGCGGAAGATTGTCATAAACCCCGCCGAAATTCGCCGTGGGGAAAATACGGAAAATCGCTTTTCCCATCAGCTCCTCCTCTGAAAAACAACCGAATTCACGGCTGTCACGGGAGTTGTTGCGGTGGTCGCCCATCACAAACACGTGGTCTTTAGGCACGGTCACCGTCACGCCATAGGGCAAATTCAGGTAGTTGACATAGGGCTCATCCAGCTTTTTGTCGTTGATATACACCGCCGTCGGTTCCACCCGCACGGTGTCCCCCTCCACGCCGATAACACGCTTAATCAGCGGCTCTTCCGGTTCGACATCTCCCTTGTGGCAACGGTTGACAATCACAATATCGCCCCGTTGCGGCTCATAGAGAAAATTCGTCATCAGCAGACGGTCACCGTTTTGCAACGTATCGTTCATCGAGTCACCGTCCACACCGGCGGTACGCAGGAAAAACAGGAAAATCAACGAAACGACCAACAGTGCCGGCACCACAATATCCAGCACGTCATATAAAACGGAAACCAACACCTTACCGGCAGTTTCCTCCTCGAAAATCACGGGTTTATCACTCATTGCGGTCTACCTCCTTTTGGGCAGATTCCCCCATGGCTCGGTCCACCAGTTCCTTTGTGGGAGCTGCGGGAACGTTCGCATAGGTAACCTTCTCCATTATGTCGTAATCTGTCAATGTGTTGATGCGGGCAACCACATGGCCCATAACATTTTCCAATTTCACCGGCCCGTTGTGGCGGCTGTCCGTAGAGGCGTTGCGATGGTCGCCCATCACGAAAACGCTCCCCTTCGGCACATAGGTGATGCCGGGATGGGTGTTTTCATAGTGAACATACGGCTCAGACAGCTTGGCACCATTGACATACACGGCGTCCGGCGTAACCTCAACCACGTCACCGGCGACGCCGATAACCCGCTTTATAATCGGTTCACGATAAGTGGACACACCGACACGAGCGGTTTCCACCGTATCTATGCGGTTTGCCACCACAATATCTCCTCGCTTAGGCGTATACAGCGTGCGAGTAAGAATCATCCGTTGTTTGTTTTGGAGAGTGTCCTGCATAGAAAACCCGTCCACCTGAACGGTACGCAACACAAAGGAAAACACAAACGCCCACATCAGCATCACCAATGCGGCAAAGGACACAACGCTATACACACAGTCGACTAAAAATTTGCCGAAACTGCGGCGTTTTTTTGTGTTTGCCAAGCCGGACACCTCCTTTTGAAAATGTAAAAAAAGGGTTGTCTCAAAAAGAAACAACCCCTCTTTTGTGAGTATTACAAGCGTTCTTTCACCTTGGCCGCCTTACCCACACGATCACGCAGGTAATACAGCTTGCTGCGGCGAATTTTACCGTGGCGAATGACTTTTACGCCAGCCACGTTCGGGGAGTGCAGCGGGAACACACGTTCCACACCGACGCCGTAAGACACACGGCGAACCGTAAAGGTCTCGCCCACGCCACTGCCTTTGCGGGCAATGACGGTACCTTCGAAGGCCTGAATTCTCTCACGATCGCCCTCACGGATTTTCACGTCGACACGAACGGTGTCGCCGATTTCGAATTGTGCCGGTTCAGCTTTCAAGCTGTCAGCGGCGATTTGTTTCAAAGCGTCCATTTTTGTTCCTCCTAAAATGTCAGCCGTTCTTGCCTCAAAATGCGGGCAGAGGACCGTCTGCTTTTATCGTTGATTGGGTCTGCAAAGGGGCAGACATTCAAACACCAGAATAGTTTATCATAGCTTTTCTCGAAATGCAAGTGTTTTTTTCACTTTTTTCGATTTTTTCAGCAAAAATCCGTTTTGTCCGCCGCCAAAAGGGCTGTACGCAAGATTTTCATACCGATTTCGTGGCCGACATACGCCTCTAACGCTTTATGCAATAACGCAGGATTGACCACCGTATCCTCTCCTCCGCAGGGAAGCGTGACACGCCATTCACATCCCCCGTCGCAAGAGGTCACCGTAGAATCGGTTAATGCCGGGCGAATTTCAATTTCTTTCCATGCCCCTTTTTTCGTCTTCTTTTCCACAAGAATGCTATCCTGTGCCAAAAACGCCTCCACCGTATCGGCGGGCAAATCAAGTGTCAACGCATACGAGGCGAAGCCTAATTTCCCCGCTTTCATCACGGCGGGAGCGGCAGAAATCACCCGCAATCCGGCGGGCAGTGTCTCGTTAAACCGAGCGGATAACGTCGCCAAATCCACCGGTTCACACAGGCGAAAATCCATCCGTTCGCAAACGCTCTCGCTCCCGAGCGACAGCGGAGACGGAAAGGTTAAGTAAGGACGGCGGTTGAAGCCCTCAGTATACCACAGCGGCAACGAGAGACGCCGCAAAGCACGGGTCATCGTGCGGTTTAAATCCAAATGAGAAATGAAGCGGGCGGTGCCGGTTTTTTCGAACACAATTCGCACCGTTTCGAAATTCTTATTTTCGTTCAAAGCACACACCCTCCCCGTAACAAGCGGCACCGCAGCCGGAGCATTGCAAGCGGCAATGCGGTGTAGTTTTGCTCTCATACGCCTTTTGGCGTTCTTTTATCAAGAACTCTTTTGTTACACCGATATCAATGTGATCCCACGGCAAATGCTCGTCGTTGGAGCGATTGCGGTGGGCATAAAAACCGGCGGTCAAGCCGTGTGCTTCCATTGCCCGCTCCCATTGTTCGGGGTCAAAATGCTCCGACCAGGCATCCAAATGGGCATTGCCGTCGGCAAGGGTTTCAAGCACCGCACAAAGCTTACGGTCGCCCCTCGCCAGCACCGCTTCCCACAAACTTGTGGGAGCATCGTGATAGCTGAGAGTCAATTTCTTACTGGTAAGCGAACCGAGCAACAGCTTTTGTTTACGCTCCAGCTCCTCACGGGTGTCCTGTGCCTCCCATTGGAACGGCGTAAACGGCTTCGGAATAAAGCAAGCGGTGCTCATAGACACGGACACGCTCTTTCCTTTCGGCTTGTTCGGATTGCGGTAATACTCGTCCACAACCTTTTGACCGAGAGCCGCAATTCCCGCCACATCTTCATCCGTTTCCGTGGGCAGTCCCAGCATAAAGTACAGCTTCACCGACGTCCATCCGCCCGCAAAGGCTCGACGAACCGTTTCCAGCACCTCGTCCTCGGTGACATTTTTGTTGATGGCGTCACGAAGCCGTTGTGTTCCCGCCTCAGGAGCAAAGGTCAAGCCGCTTCGCCGCAAAACATTGAGACGTTTGACAAGTTCTTCAGAAAATCCGTCCACCCGAAGCGACGGCAAGGAAATGTTGGTTTTTTCGGTCTCCGTCCAGGAAAGAAGCCGAGGCAACAGCTCCTCAATTTTCGTGTAATCACTGGTGGACAACGACGCCAGCGAAAACTCCTCGTAACCGGTAGAGCGGCACAAGTCGTGGCATTGGCGGTCAATAACATCCGGCGATTTTTCACGCACCGGACGGTACAAAAAGCCCGCTTGACAAAAGCGGCATCCACGAATACAGCCACGGAAAATTTCGCCCACCGCACGGTCATGAACAATCTCGGCAAACGGCACCACGAATTTATCGGGATAATACGAGGTGTTCAAGTCTTTGATAATACGCTTTTTCACCGTGGCGGGTGCCCCGTCCTTCGGCGTAAACGAGGCAATCGTGCCATCCTCGTTATAGGTCACGTCATAAAGAGCAGGCACGTATACCCCCTCAATTTGTGCAGCTTCTCGCAAAAAGGCATCTTTTTTATAGTTGCCGCTTTTTTTATGGGTGCGGTAAAGCTCCAGCACCTCCAAATCCACCTCTTCCCCCTCGCCGATAAAGAAGATATCCACAAAATCGGCAAGCGGCTCGGGGTTACAGGTACACGGCCCTCCCGCAACCACCAGAGGAAACGATTCATCTCGGTCGGCAGAGCGAAGCGGAATGTTCCCGAGCTTCAGCATATACAGCATGGTGGGATAGCTCATCTCATACTGAAGTGTAAAGCCCACAAAATCGAAGTCGCCGATGCTGTCACCGCTTTCCAACGCCCACAGCGGACGTCCCTCTTTTTGCATCAGCTCTGCCATATCGTCGTCCGGTGCAAACACACGCTCACACCAAATATGCGGCTGTTCATTGAACTGAGAATAGAGGATTTTCATACCAAGATGAGACATTCCCACCTCGTACAAATCGGGAAAACAGAACGCAAAACGCACATCCACGTCGGCCTTGTTTTTTACTACACTATGTAACTCGCCGCCGGTGTAGCGAGCGGGTTTTTGAACTTTCAAGAGCAACTGCTCCCATTTTGCATCCATAATCAGTACCGTCCTTTTCACAGATACATTTATTTTATCAAATCCTTCGACGTTTTTCAATCTTTCTTTTTGAAAAACAGTAAAAAAAGCAAATATCCGCACAAAAACAGCAACGAACCGTTGTATCCGCTGTCAATAAATACCCAAAATGCAAAGCCGAACAGCGGAAACGACATCAACACGCTCAGCACGTGTATTGTGCGATTGGCCGCTTGCTCTCCTTTTCGTTTCATCAATATAGAAAACAATGCCTGCCCTCCGTCCAATGGACGAAACGGCAACAAATTAAAACCGCCCAGTGCCAAATGCACCAACGTGCAGGCGTTCCACCCCACCACCGCCGAAAAAGCGGCAAACAGAAGGTTGCAAAACGGGCCCGCCAAAGCCACCGCCGCTGTCACTCCGTAGGGCAAAAACGGAAAATCCATCCGCATTCCAAACGCACCAAAGCAAAGAGATTTCGGGCGAAACCCACACCAAAAAGCGACCGCAATATGGGCCAGTTCATGAAGCAATGCGGCATAAAGACAAAGGGCGGCACTCCCCGTATGGTCCAACATACAAAGAAGTGCCACCACCGCCGGAAACCCGACAGAAAACTCAATCTCTATGCCGCACACGACGGTTTTCAGCATGGGTTCCCTCCATATACAGAAAGCGACAACACAAGGGTAGGGTCAACGGGAACACCGTTTTTGAGCAGTTCCAAATGCAGATGATTTCCGGTAGATACGCCGGTAGAACCGACAAATCCCACCGTCTGCCCCGCCTTAATCTTGTCCCCTTTTTTCACAAGAAGTCTCAAGCAATGGGCATAAATGACCGAGAATTCCTTCGTCACACGCATTTCCACATAATTGCCATAACTGCCGCCGCTTCCCGTTTCCACCACCGTTGCCGCATACATTGCCGCAAGAGGAGCCCCCTCATCCGCCGCTATATCCCATCCCGTGTGGGTGGATTGACCGCCACGTATCGGATGTTCCCGTGTGCCGAAAAGTGAGGTCAAAACACCGCTTTTAAGCGGATAACAGACAGGCGACGGTATATCCGTCGCCCGCTCTGTTGGTTCGGTATTTTTTGCCGTCGGTGCATTCGCCGCTACCGACCGTTTATCCCCCACCGTTCGTGACGTTTCCGTCTTGGTGGTAGTCGGTGAGGTTTTTGTTGTCGTTGTTGTCGTCTGAATCGTTGTTGTCGGCGTTGTCATCGTTTTTGTCGGCGGGTCAAACAGCACGTCGGCAAAGGTGTTATCTGCCAACGCCGCAAACAGCCCTGTTTTCGCCTGAGCCGCCATTTCTCCGCCGACAAGACGAACGCAAAGTCCCAAAAGCAGTATCACCACGCAAACAATGCATTGGGTGACAAGCACCGTCAGCTCTCCTTTTTGCTTCTCGTTCATACGATGATACAAATAAGTCCGTTGCAGCCGTCATTGATAACCCGCTCCACCGTCTCTTTCAGTTTCATCCGTGCCTCCTGCGGCATGTGGTTGAGCTTGTTATGCAGCCCCTCATTAACAAGTCCATACAGCGACGTACCGAAGATGTTGGACTCCCAAATCTTTTGCGGTTCCTCCTCAAACTCACGAAGAAGATAACTTACGAGTTCTTCCGATTGATGTTCCGAACCGACAATCGGCGACACCTCTGTCTCGATATCGGCACGCATAATGTGCAAGGACGGAGCTTTTGCACGAAGCCGCACACCGTAGCGACCGCCCTGGCTCAGCATCTCCGGTTCCTCCAGCTCCAACTCGTCAGCAGACGGCATCACAATCCCGTAGCCGGTTGCCTCCGCCTCGTCCAGGGCATTCTTGATTTTATCATACCGTGCCTTAACCTCTGCCAGCATGGTCATAGTTTTCATAAGTTCTCCGTCGGTTTTGCAGGAAAAACCCGTCACCTCCGACAGCACCTCATAAAACAGCTCGCTGTCCGCCTCAACGGATATCAACGCCTGCCCCGTGCCCAAATCCACACGGTTTACATGACTATCCGTAATATAGTCGCAATCAAAAAGCTTTTCCGCCATACGTGCCACATCTTTAATCTTTTCTCCGCAGGCACAAGCCGTCTTGATATGAGACAACACGGTTCGTCTCACCGGATGCGTGACGGGAAGTGTCATCATCCAACGGGGCAAATCCACCCCGATTTCCCTTACCGGAAACTCAAACAGTACCCGTTCCAAAACGGACTGTATCTCCTCTTTAGACAAAGCGGTACAATTCACCGGACACACCGGAACACCATATTCCTCCTCCAAAGCGGCGGCAAGACGCCGTGTCTCGGCGGCACGGGGCTCGATGCTGTTCAAAAGCACCGCATACGGCTTTTGCATTTCCGAGAGCTCTTTCACCACTCGGCGTTCCGCCTCGGCATATTCCTCTCGTGGAATTTCCCCGATACTGCCATCCGTCGTTACCAAAAGCCCAATGGTGGAATGGTCAGTAATCACCTTTCTGGTACCGATTTCCGCCGCCATATTAAAAGGAATTTCCTCGTCATACCACGCCGTTTTCACCATTCGGGGTTGTTCATTTTCAATATACCCGAGAGCGGACGGCACAATATACCCCACGCAGTCAATCAGCCGCACATTCATATTCACCGCACCGTCCAGCGTGATGTGTACCCCTTGCTCGGGAATGAATTTCGGCTCGGTCGTCATAATCGTTCGTCCCGCCGCCGACTGAGGCAATTCATCGGTTGCCCGCTCTCTGGCGGCGTCGCTGTCAATATGCGGCAACACCATTTGGTCCATAAACTGCTTGATAAAGGTGGATTTCCCTGTTCTGACCGGACCTACCACCCCAATATAAATGTCTCCGCCGGTCCGTTTGGAAATGTCCTCATAAAGATTGTTTCCTCGTTCCATTGCTGTTCCTCCCCTGTCCACATTTTGAAAGTTGTTCCATCTCTATGCGAACAAAGCGGCGGTTATGCAAAAATACCCTTTCTTAAATGAAAAAAGAGCCTTTCAATAAGAAAGGCTCTTTTTATCGGTTATTTCTTTTTCGCAAGAACCATCACCAAAACGATTACAATCAACAACAGCAGTCCCCCGACACCGAACCAAAGATACGGTGTAAAATCCGTCGGTTCCGGCGTATCCTCGATAGCGGCGGTGGTTGTGCCTGCCTGCGTCGGCGTGGTGGCAGAACGAGTTTCGGTGGGAAGGGGTTCATCGGTCAACGCAAAGGTGAGCCCATTGGTATAGGCATAGGAATGGGCGGTGGATTGGTCATATCCGGAAAGCACAAAATCCTCACGGCAACCGTCAAACACATCGCTGTTGATACTGGACGAGGCATTGAGAAGCGTCACCCGTTTAAGATACGGGTTACCGGCAAACGCACAGTCCATCAGCTGTGCCACCGACAACGGCACCACAACCTCCTCCGCTTTGTTGGCGGGAGAATAGAAATAAAGCTTGTAGCCGTCGCTACTCAGCAGGGTATCGTTTTCCCACTTGAAAGCGGCATTGCCTTTTTCCACATCAATCTTTTCAAGGGACGAACAAAACGCAAACACGCCCGCACCGAGCGTTCCGACGCTTTTCGGCAACAGAACGGTCTTTATTTCGGTCACGTATTCAAATGCACGGTCGCCCAATTCCGTCAATCCATCCGAAAGCGTAACAGCGGTCAGCTTATGGTTAACCGCAAACGCATAAGGAGCAATCGTCGCCACCGTATCCGGCACGGTAAACACTGTGGCATCAAGACCGGACGGATAACACACCAACGTGGTTTTATTCTTGTTATACAGCACACCGTCCACAACCGTAAACCAGCCATTCTTTTTGTTTACCTCAATGGTTTTTAGGGATGTGCACCCCACAAACACAGCATCCCCGAGCGTTTCCAGCAACGGCGGGAGCGAAATTGTTTCAAGCCGCACACAACCGGAAAAGGCGAAATTCCCAAGCTCTGTCAGTCCCGCCGAAAGCGTAACGCTTTCAAGGGCACTGCACTCGTTGAACGCCTCCGCACCGATAGAGGTGACGCCATCGGGAATAACGACGGATTTGAGCGATGCACATTTGCAAAACACATCGCCGCCGATGGTTGTCAACTTGTCGGGCAGTTCGATAGACACAATCGGCAGCTCCGCAAAAGCGTAATCGCCGATTTCCCGTAACGTGGAGGGCAACTTAAGCGTTTTAATTTTCGTCCGAGAAAGAGCCTCTCCGCTGATTTTGGTCACGCCCACCGGCACGGAGAACGACGTCTCCTTTCTGCCACGGGGAAAGCACACAAACTCGGTCATATCTTTCGAGTATAAAATGCCGTCTTTCGTGCAATACGTGGTGTTGGCGGCATCCACCGTGAATTTTTCAATACCGGTGCAATCTAAGAAACTGCCGTCTCCCACGCTGGTCACATCCGCAGGAATTTTTATCGTTTTCAGTCCCGTGCATTTATACAGAGAATACGCACCGAGGGCACGCAAGCTTTTGGGAAGTGTCAGCTCCGTAAGTCCGAGGCAATCGTACATGGCGTAGTTGGCGATGCCCACGACGCTGTCCGGAATAGAAAGTGTTTTTAAGCTTTCACAGGCGTACAAGCCGTAGTCACAGATTTCGTAAAGGTTCTTCGGCAAGGTAAGCGTTTCCAATCCAAGGCACGCATACAGCATATATTCGGAAATTTCGGTAACGCCGTCGGGGATTTTCAGCGATTTCAAATGGTCACAGTAATAAAACGCATAATCCCCGATCGTTGTCAGGTTATCGGAAAGCGTAATGCTTTCCATATTGCGACACATATAGAACGCCTTTTCGCCGATAGTGGTCACACTGTTCGGCATCGTTACCGTGGTAAACATCCCTTGGGTAAACGCATTTTCGCCGATACCCACCACTTTATAGCCGGCAATGGATGCCGGCACGGTAAGTGTGTCACCGATTTCAGACATCACGCCCGTAATAGCGGCAACCCCCTGGGCGGCGGCATACGTAAAGGTAACATCGCCAATCTTCTCATAGCCTTCGATAGCTTCAACCTCGCTCTCCTCATCTGCCAACGCCAAAAGCGGCAGAGAAAGCACTATACAAACCGTAAGGAACACGCTTACAGCAGATTTTAGCAAACACTTTTTCATCATTAACCTCCAACGCATAAAACGCTCCTATTATCATACCGTATAGAGCCCGTTCTGTCAACTAAAAAAGGCGGAGAGGTCTCCCTCTCCGCCTTTTGTTTTTTCATACGCTTATTTCGTACCGAAAATACGGTCGCCGGCGTCGCCGAGGCCGGGGACGATATAGCAATTCTCGTTCAGCTTTTCATCCACGTGAGCACAATAGATTTCAACATCCGGGTGAGCCTCCGTCAACGCTTTCACGCCTTCGGGAGCGGCGATCAGACACATAAATTTGATGTTTTTGCCGCCACGCTCTTTAATAAGGGTAATGGCATCAATCGCCGAACCACCGGTCGCCAACATCGGGTCGGTAACAATCACAAGGCGGTTCTCGATATTGTTCGGGAGCTTGCAATAATACTCGTGCGGCTCGTGCGTTTTGGGGTCACGATACATACCGATGTGACCAACACGGGCGGACGGCACCAACGTCAGAAAACCGTTGACCATACCGAGGCCGGCACGGAGAATCGGCACCACCGCCAGCTTCACGCCGGCGAGCATTTTGGTTTTCGTTTTGCAAATCGGGGTTTCAACCTCAACCTCCTCCAACGGCAGGTCACGGAGAGCCTCAAAGCACATCAGCATGGTGATTTCCTCCACCAGCGTGCGGAACTGGTTGCTGCTGGTCTCCACACTGCGGAGAATAGACACCTTATGCTGAATCAACGGGTGATCAAACACAGTTACATTTTTCATATCCATCGTCAAAACGACCTTTCCTATATGTAGTGGTATTAGTATACCACACTCCCCCGAAAAACACAACCCCTATTTTCGACAAAATTTATGAAAACGGCAGATTATATATACCAACCATCATCATCTACAAAATAATTGTGCTCCACGTACTCTTTCAAGTCGCTTAACAATTCGTCGGTAATATCCAATCCCTGTGCATCCATAATAACCGAATCTCTGCCGCAATAAGGACAAGACACGGTAAAGAGCTCATCCGTATCCCGAATTTCTTGCGGAGAAAAAATTTTATTACATAGAAAACAGCCACAACGGCGAGCACTCGAAAGAAGCCCGGAATTGTAGTAGCTCTTGGAGAGAATTTCCTCTAAACATATAGCATAAATGCGGTTTTTTGTATACTCTTTTGCATATTCCGGATTTTTCAAAGCCGTCCGAATGATTTTGGAATACACTAATGAATCATCCTCAAATTTATCAGCATACCAATCCAAAAGCAGCAACGGAGAATATTTTTCCGAAAGCTTGTCCACATAGGACAAATCATCGCAGATTTTCGCACAACACCTTTCGGATAAATAGATGATAAAAAGCACTGCATCGCCCCCGTGATACAGCGAAAAAATTCGTTCTCCGTGCTTGTCCACGTATTTCTCGTAGCTATATTCTTTGGACAACGAGAACAGTGCCGTTTCTATAGTTCTCTCATCACTATAGGGCAACCATTCCACCGCATACTTAATAACCGATTTCACGGCACAGGTGTTGTTATAAATAGAGCACAAAGTCTCTCCTGCCATAAAGCGTTTTCGGATGCCTTCCTCCACAAAAGATTTGTTGTATTCCGCTTTGTCCTGTAGCAGTACAAGCTCTCCGTAATAGGTGCTTTCCGTATCGGTTTCTATCCTCAAATCAAGCCGTTCAACCGCAAGGTCAAAGAAAACCTCATATGCGGAATTCACATCAAAATCAAACTTTGAAAAAATATCCTCACACCGACGCGGCAGTAACTCCTTTACGATAAACACAAACTCGTTTACTAATTCTTTCGCTTCACACGGCTCAAGGTCATACAGAAATTCGACCTGTAAAGATTCTTTTAACTCCTCTGCGGAAATATGAAACGGTGCAAGCTTTTGAAGGGTCATCGAAAACGCCGTTTCTCTGCTCTGTGATTCTAAGAGTGCACGGACATAGTCTTTGGATATGTCGGAAAACGCATAGTCGGACTCGGAAAATTTACTGACATAAGAGCTCAACAGAGAATTAAATGGCTTTATTCTATGAAAATGAACATCCACCGGAAATCCCATTTCCGATAATGTCCGTGTTTTAACATCATCAACCGAAACACCTTTTATACTTTTGAATTCAACGGTGTACTCCATAGCCACACCCTCCTTTTCTCTTCATTTTGCCGTTTCCACTCTATCACATTTGTCGTAAAAAATCAACACAAACACAAGAAAAGAGCATTGCTTTTGCAATGCTCTTTTTCATGTGATTGGACTACGGAATAGCACAAAGGTTTTTAGTGATGTTTGCCCTGACGGGCAAGTGATGTTATGGCTTTGCCATAGTGATGTTTTTGCCTTCGGCAAAAGTGATGTGATGTGTTCCTTTTCACGCACCGAAGGTGCACATCACTCGCTGAAAGCGAACATCACGCCGTGAGGCACATCACGTTCCGCTTGCGGAACACATCGTTGAAAAAAGACGATTGCAAAAGCAATCGTCTTTTTTCTGTGATTAACAGACAAAATAGCCCAACGGCAAAAATGGTATAAAATTAAGATTTTAGACGCTATTTCAATATGTTCAAGAATGCTCGTTTTTACAACAACAAAATAGCCCAAAACAGCACATCATCAATCCGTTTGTCCCGACAAACCGGAATTTGTCGCTATTTCTTCAATCTTTCATGCTTAATAGCAGATCGAGTTTTTTGAAATCTGCAGTTTCAGAAATCTCTTCTTCAAACATATTCCCGTTTTTCCAATATGTACGAAGAACATACGGTCTGAAGCTTCCGTCAGCAGGTGTTGATTTTATAACACGGTATTGGTCGTCGATGATCTCAATCGCACTGCAATTTGATACCGAAAGCCCGACTTTATCAATATGTTTCAAACTGTTGATTTCGCTCTCGCGTTTTCCTTCTTTGTTACAATGTGGTGAGAAATAGGCGTCAATAAATCCCAACCCCGGGATCTGATTGACTTCTGCTTCCTTATATCCCGGCACATCTGTGTTTCCCAAAGCAAACCAGCAAATCGCGCCTGCTGATACGCCGCACATTACTTTTCCTGTTTTCCAAGCGTCTCTCAAAAGATTATCAAAGCCTGTTTTTTTCCACAGTTCTACCATTGCAACGGTATTACCACCACCTTCATAGATGATGTCTGCCCATGAAACGTCGTTTTGTGCTTTTTCAAAATCATCTGTAAGTTCAGATGCTTTCAGCCACCTGAAATCACAGCCGAACATATCACCGTATATTTTTTTGATTGTTTCGTAATACCTTAATTCATTTTCAAAGCCAAAAGATATTTGTGCGTGCGCGAGGAACAGTACGCGCGGCTTTTTCCTCCCTGTCAGCCTGATAATCTCACTGTCTATTTCAGATAATTCATAAGGCAGTTTTTCACCTTTACTATTGATCCTGCCATTTTCACCGCCGCCTATGGCAATGATTTTTCTGACCGTCTTACTCATCACTACACCTCCGCAAATCCCGATTTGTCGGGATTATATCTTTCTATTCGCTCTTTTCTTTCATTGTTTTTATTGATGAAATTAGCATCCGTCTGATCGCACCGCAATCGTTTTGTATCGGTTTGTACGTTTGTTCGCTCATATATATCAATTATAAGCCCGAAATGATTAAATGTCAATGATGTCGCCGCCTTTAGCGGCTGATGATGTATCGGCTGGCGCCGAAATGATGTTGTTCCCTGCGGTCGCAATGATGCGATGTTTGCCCTCATGTGCCCGCAGGCACATCACTCGGCAAAGCCGAACATCACGCCGTAAGGCACATCACGTTCCACGAAGTGGAACACATCGTTCAAAAAACGACAAGTTTCGACAGAAACTTGTCGTTTTTTGTTGGCAGGGGCAGAAGGATTCTCCACTCACAAACGCAACAGTCCCCCGGACTGTTGCTCCCGAACCCCGCTTCCTTCGGTCGCGGCGTTCGGAGTTCGTTTCTCATCCTTCTGACTGCGCAAAGAACAAAATCCCCTCCCGCCAAAGCGAGAGGAGATTTTGTTGGAGGTGCCACCCAGATTTGAACTGGGGAATCAGGGTTTTGCAGACCCATGCCTTACCGCTTGGCTATGGCACCATATTTGGCAAAAGACGCCAAATTGCTTTGACGTCTTTTGTCTTGTGGAGCGGCTTACGAGGCTCGAACTCGCTACCTCCACCTTGGCAAGGTGGCGCTCTACCAGATGAGCTAAAGCCGCAGATG
>JAZRVH010000032.1:0-57721 GCA_045598965.1 Acutalibacteraceae bacterium | reverse complement strand
TCACAGAACGACATGGCTACGATCCGACTTATATTTGCGGTATCTTCGGGTTTAAGCCCCCGACAAAGGACATCAATGTGACGGCGGCGCTCGCGCTGATGAGTATTGTGCTCGTTCAGGCGGCAAACATCCGTCACAACCGGGTCGGCGGCTGGCTCAAAAGCTTTGCACAGCCCACCCCCATCGTTACCCCGATTAACATTATGGAGCTTGCCATTCGCCCGTTGTCGCTTTGTATGCGACTTTTCGGTAACGTGCTCGGTGCCTTCGTTATTATGAAGCTCATCGAAACGCTCGTCCCGGTCGGTATCCCCATGGTGTTCAGCTTGTACTTCGACTTCTTCGACGGTCTGTTACAAGCCTACGTTTTCGTGTTCCTGACCTCTTTGTTCATTAAAGAAGGTCTTGAATAAACAATTTTATCAACAAAATCATTTCAAAAAGGAGATTTTTATTATGGATTTTACAGCAATTGGTGCAGGTCTTGCGGTTTTGACCGGTGCAGGTGCCGGTATCGGTATCGGCATTGCCACCTCGAAAGCCACGGAAGCGATCGCCCGTCAACCGGAGGCTGACGGCAAAATCAGCAAATCCCTTATTCTCGGTTGTGCCTTGGCGGAAGCCACCGCAATTTACGGTTTCGTTATCGCCCTTCTTCTGTTGTTCGTGAAATAAGCGAAGCCCCTTTACCCGAATAAACAGAAAGGACAATCATTATGTTAGATATCAGCTTTTGGAATATCCTGTTTACGGTCATTAACCTGCTGATTCTTTATGTCGGTATTCGCATTTTCCTCTTTAAGCCTATCAATTCCATTATTGAAAAACGCCAAGAGGAAGCGGATAAACAAATCAAGGATGCGGAAAATGCCAAAGCCTCTGCCGAAGAAATGCAGGCAGAGTGTGCCAAAACGGTGCAGGAATTGAAGGATTCCCGTGACGAGCAGATGGCACAGTCCCGCCGTGACGCTACCGCCGAATATGAACGCATTGTGGACGAAGCAAAGTCCTCTGCTCGCTCTATCGTGGATGACGCCAAAGTTGTCGCCGAGCAGGAAAAAGAGAAAATCCTGCGGTCTGCCGAATCGGAAATTTCGGATATGGTGGTGGCTGCCACCGTCAAAGCCATGGCGGCACAAAGCAATCCCGAAAACGACAAGCAGCTTTATGACCAATTCCTCGACAAGGTAGGTGATTCGCTTGACGAGACAAACGTTTGATTACGCCCGCCGCTTGCATGAGCTGGGCGTACCCCAAAGTGCCGTCTCACAAGCGGAAACCCTTTTAGCAACCCTCTCTCTCGATGCCGACACGCCATCTCTCTGTGCCGCCATTGAGGAAAAAGCTCCCGCAGAGCTTACCGACTACTTAAAAACACTGGCAACCGCCGGCGATCTCTCTATGTTTTCTGAGATTGCGGACGTTTACCGCAACATTCCCCTTGACCACGACGAACCGTTTACGGTTACGCTGACTTACGTCACCGCCCCCTCTGAGGATCAGATGGCGAAACTGATGGCGTTTGTCAACAAGAAATATCACCGCCCGGATGTCGTGTTCGAAACCGTGCAGGACGACTCGCTTATCGGCGGTTTCAAACTTCGTTGCGGCAACCAGGAATACGATTGGAGTGTGCAGGGCCGTACCGAACAGCTTCGCAAAACGCTGGCGGGTGCCCCCTCTTGCGAAAAAGGCAAAGAAAACAAACTGCTGACCGTACTCCGTCATCAGATTGAGGAATTTGACCTCTCTGCCAGCGATTCCAGCTTTGACCTTGCCGCCGAAGACCGAGAAATCGGCGTGGTGGAAAAGGTGGGCGACGGTATCGCCACTATCCGTGATATCCACCATGCTATGTACGGCGAAATCCTTTTATTTGACTGCGGTGTACAAGGTATGGTGCAGGATATTCGCCCGAACAACGTGGGCTGTATCCTCTTTGGTTCGGACAATCAAATCCGTGAGGGTTCCCGTGTTATTCGCACCGAAAAAATGGCAGGTATTCCCGTAGGCGAAGGCTTCCTCGGCCGTGTGGTGGATGCCCTTGGTGCCCCGATTGACGGCGGCGAGCCCATTGAAGCGGACGGCTACCGACCGGTAGAAAATGCCGCCCCCGGTATTATTGACCGTAAATCGGTCAGCGTTCCGCTGCAAACCGGAATTTTGTCCATCGACTCGATGTTCCCCATCGGTCGAGGTCAACGTGAGTTGATTATCGGCGACCGTCAAACGGGCAAAACCTCTATTGCCGTTGACACCATCTTAAACCAAAAAGGCAAAGACGTGCTGTGTATCTATGTGGCTATCGGTCAAAAAGCCTCTACAGTGGCAAAAATCGTAGGCACATTGAAAAGTCACGGGGCTATGGACTACACCACCGTGGTGGTGGCGACCGCCAGTGACCCGGCTCCGCTTCAGTATATTGCACCGTACGCAGGCACCGCTCTTGCAGAGCAATTTATGTACGCCGGCAAAGACGTGCTGATTGTTTACGACGACTTGTCGAAGCACGCCGTGGCGTACCGTGCGTTGTCCCTTTTGCTCGAGCGTTCTCCCGGTCGTGAAGCCTACCCCGGCGACGTGTTCTATTTGCACTCTCGTTTACTGGAGCGTTCCAGCCGCCTTACACCGGAACTGGGCGGCGGTTCCATTACCGCTCTTCCCATTATTGAAACGCAAGCGGGCGACGTCTCTGCCTATATCCCGACCAACGTTATCTCCATTACCGACGGTCAGATATTCTTAGAGAGCGACCTCTTTTTCTCGGGTATGCGTCCCGCTGTTAACGTAGGTCTTTCCGTTTCCCGTGTGGGCGGTGCGGCACAAACCAAAGCTATGAAAAAGGCGGCAGGCAGCATTCGCCTGTCTCTTGCCCAGTACCGTGAAATGGAGATTTTCACCCAGTTTAGCTCCGATTTGGATGCCAATACACTGGAATTGCTTCAATACGGTCGTGGACTTATGGAGCTTCTTAAACAGCCGCTGTGTGCCCCTCTCTCGATGCACGAGCAGGTGATCACCCTCGTTGCCGCAACCGGCAAAGTGATGCTGGATATCGAGCCCGCAAACATCAAAAAATTCCAGACCGCTATGCTCGCTTATTTTGAGGAAAATCACGCAGAAATCGGGCGGGAAATTGAGACCCAAAAATCCATTGATGAGGATACCATTGCCCGTATCCGCTCTGTGGCAGAGGAATTCAAAACAAGCGTTTATAAGATAGGCGGGTGAGCACATGGCAAGCATTCGTGAGATTCAAGGACGCATCAAAAGTATTGAGGATACGAAAAAAATCACCAATGCGATGTACCTAATCTCCTCGACAAAGCTGCGTAAAGCCCGCAAAGACCAGGAAAACACCTCGCCGTATTTTCGTGCGGTGCGTCAAATGATTTCCAGGCTTTTCAACGATATGCCGGACTTAGAAAGCCAGTATATCCAAAAAAGCGGTGTCAATCACGGAAAAAAACGAGGCATTCTCGTTATTACGGCTGATAAAGGACTTGCCGGCTCTTATAACCACAACGTGTTAAAGCTGGCTCTCTCCCACATGGATGAGAGCGAAAACCCGTTGTTGTTTGTGGTGGGCGAAGTCGGTCGCCAGTATTTCCGTTCCCGCAAGGTGTCTGTTGAACAAAGCTTTCTGTATACCGCTCAAAACCCGTCGCTTGACCGTGCCCGTGAAATTGCCGGTCGATTGATGGAAGCGTATGACAGCGGCGATATTGACGAAATCTGCATTGTATACACCAAAATGAAAAACAGTTTGGCAATGGAAACGGAGTTTGTGCGACTTCTCCCCCTTTCGAAAGACAATTTCGAAAAACCGGAGGATGTGCCCCAAACTCTCTCAAGCCATACGTTTGAGCCGTCGCCTATGGCCGCCGTGCAAAGCATTGTGCCCAACTATTTAACCGGCTACATCTATGGTGCACTGATTGAATCGTTTTGCTGTGAGCAAAACGCCCGTATGATGGCAATGAGTGCCGCCAACGACAATGCCGAGGAAATTTTACGTGACTTAAACATCCAGTTTAACCGCATTCGTCAAGCCATTATCACCCAAGAAATCACCGAGGTTATCGGTGGTGCAAAAGCACTCAAAAGCAAAGGAGATGCCACCTAAATGAGTACTCCGAAAACCGCTCAAAGCGGAAAAATCGTACAAATTTCCGGCCCGGTTGTGGACGTGTATTTTGAATCCACAACCCTGCCGAACTTAAATGATGCTCTTGTTGCCCACACCGACGACAAAGAATACGTGATGGAGGTTGCCCACCATATCGGTAATCACGTGGTTCGCTGTATTATGCTTAACGCCAGCGAGGGACTGTCAAAGGACATCCCCGTTGAGGCGGTGGGCAGCAGTATTCGTGTGCCGGTCGGCAACGCTACCCTCGGCCGGTTGTTCAACGTTCTCGGTCAAACCATCGACAACGGCGACGCCATCCCCGAGGATACCCCGTATTGGAGCATTCACCGTGCTCCCCCGTCGTTCCAAGATCAAAGCCCGGTGGTAGAAATCTTAGAAACCGGTATCAAAGTTATTGATCTGCTGGCACCGTACGCCAAGGGCGGTAAAATCGGTCTGTTTGGCGGTGCCGGTGTCGGTAAAACCGTGTTAATTCAGGAGTTAATCCAAAACATTTCCAACGAACACGGCGGTTACTCGATTTTCACCGGCGTCGGCGAACGTTCCCGTGAGGGTAACGACCTTTGGACCGAGATGACCGAATCCGGCGTTATCAAAAACACCGCCCTCGTTTTCGGTCAAATGAACGAGCCCCCCGGGGCACGTATGCGTGTGGCGGAAACGGGCTTAACCATGGCGGAATATTTCCGTGATGAACAGCATCGGGACGTGTTGCTCTTTATTGACAACATCTTCCGTTTCGTCCAAGCAGGCTCGGAGGTTTCCGCTCTTCTCGGGCGTATGCCTTCTGCTGTTGGCTATCAGCCCACCCTTGCCACTGAGCTCGGTGCCCTGCAAGAGCGTATCGCCTCCACAAAGGACGGTTCGGTCACGTCTGTGCAGGCTGTTTACGTGCCGGCGGACGACTTAACCGACCCTGCTCCCGCTACCACGTTCGCCCACTTAGATGCCACGACCGTTTTGTCCCGTAAAATCGTGGAGCAAGGCATCTATCCGGCTGTGGATCCGCTGGAATCCACGTCCCGCATTTTGGAGCCGGACGTTGTCGGCGAGGAGCACTACAACGTTGCTCGTACCGTTCAGGAGATTTTGCAAAAATACAAGGAATTGCAAGACATCATTGCCATTCTCGGTATGGAAGAGCTGTCCGAAGCGGATAAACTCACCGTCAACCGTGCCCGTAAAATTCAGCGTTTCCTCTCCCAGCCGTTCCACGTTGCGGAGGTGTTTACCGGTATTCCCGGCAAATTTGTACCGCTGAAAGAAACTATCCGTGGATTTAAGATGATTATCGACGGCGAAATGGACGAATATCCCGAATCCGCATTCTTTAACGTGGGCTCTATCGACGAAGTTATTGCCGCCGGCAAACCGTAAGTATTTCCAAAGGAGGTGTCGTTATGAATACCTTTTCTCTGCGTGTCATTTCCTGTGACCGCATCTTTTTCGAGGGTGAGGCGGAATTGCTGGTTATCCCCGGAATGGACGGCGAATACGGTATTATGGCACACCACGAAAACACAGTCATCGCTATAAAAGAGGGCGAGCTGCGGATTACCGCCGCTGACGGAACCAAAGAGGTTGCCGTGGTGGGACTTGGATATGCGGAAATCGCCGACAACGCCGTCACCGTTTTGGCCGACACCATTGAACGGCCGGACGAAATCGACGTAAAGCGTGCCGAGCGTGCCGCCGCCCGAGCAAAAGAGGAGTTGCTTCAAAAGCAATCCCGCCTTGAAGCCAAAATGACCGAAGCGTCCCTTTCCCGTGCCCTTATACGGATTAAAGAAGGAAGCAAACATCTCGGTTTATAAACTCAACAAAAATGACCACCGACAATTCGCCGTTTTGGCGTTGTCAGTGGTCTTTTTTTATCCTATTCCGCCTAATCCAAAACTCACCGACAACGCCTCATCTACACGCTGCATTGCCGACGGCTCTAAACGCCCCATATGCTCCTTTAAGCGGCGTTTGTCGAGGGTTCGGATTTGTTCCAGTAACACAATAGAATCCCGTGTAAGCCCGCTTTTTGTGGACGAGAGCCTAATGTGGGTCGGCAACCGAGCCTTTTCCTGACGACTGGTGATAGCCGCCGCAATGACCGTTGGGCTGAATCGGTTGCCCACATCGTTCTGTACAATCAGCACAGGACGAATGCCTCCTTGCTCTGAGCCCACAACCGGGCTTAAATCTGCATAATAGATATCTCCTCGTTTAACCGTCATAGTGCTTCATCCTTTTTCATAGAATAGACAAGCCGTTGCAACCATAGTGTACCCGTGTTTTTGCGGCTTTAATCGTTAATTTGTTCTCTGTTCCTATTCTATGCTCGTCCCGCCGTTTGGAGCGTGACGTTTTTTCGACACGGCTCGTCGACAAACGACAAAAACCGTTGACGAAATTGGTAGAATGTGTCAAAAACTTTCACAATAATCGGGAATATTGTCTATTGACAATTATTGGTTTTTGAGGGATAATAGACGTACATTCTGAAAAGAAGAGTATTCGTAAAAAAGGAGCGTTTTTCATGGAAGCAGAAGGAATTGTCCGGTCGATTGATCGCCAAGGTCGTGTTGTTATCCCGATGGAAATGCGCCGCCGTTACGGAATTGAACTCGGTGACCCGATTGAATTTTTCACCGACGATCGTTCGATTATCCTAAAAAAATACCACCCGTCCTGCGTGTTTTGCGGCGAGGTTAAGGATACCATCTCCTTTCAAGGGCAGTTGATTTGCCCCAACTGCTTGGCGGCACTGAAAAAAACCAAGGACAAGAAAAAGTAATTTTCCAAAAACGTTTACACACCTAAAACAAAAAGCGGTAAGATACGTCACTGTATCTTACCGCTTTTCTTTATGCCATTTTATTACCTATCCTCACGGAAGTAAGAAAGTCCCAAGCTTGCCGGCGGCTGGAATTCCCGCTTTTTACGCAAACTGGTAATAACAAGCACCACGATGGTCACAACATACGGAAGCATTTTAATAAGCTCCTTAGATGCGTTGGAAAGACCTTCCGTATAGGCACAGACGATATACAATCCGCCGAACAGGAAACTACTGAGGATGGCGGAACGTGGACGCCAAAGAGCGAAGATAACGATGGCAATGGCAAGCCAGCCACGGTCACCAAAGCCGTTGTTTGTCCAACCGCCACCGGTGTAGTCCATAACGAAATACAATCCGCCAAGACCGGCAATCATACCGCCGATAATGGTAGAGAGATATTTGTGACGAATAACGTTAATACCGGCGGCATCTGCCGTAGCGGGGTTCTCACCTACCGCACGCAGGTTAAGTCCGGTGCGGGTGTGGTTGAGATACCACGACGCCACAATGGCAATAATTACAGCCAAATAGGCGAGAAAACCGAAGGATAAAAACGTTTTACCAAACAGACCCAAGCTATCCGCAAAGGGCAGTTTTGTCTTGTAATAGTTACTGGTCGTGATAACGGCAATCGAACCGCTTTCGTCGAAAAACGACAACAGCGAGCCGCCGAAAAAGTTACCGACACCGATACCGAACGTGGTCAACGCCAAGCCGGTCACGTTTTGGTTGGCACGGAGCGTGATGGTCAAAAAGCTGTAAATCAGTGCCATCAACGCCGAGCCCAAAAGCGAGAACAAGAACGGAATCACAATACACCAAAATGCCGACGGCGTTGCGGTGGAATGTTCATATAAATACGCACCGACAATACCCGAAATGCCGCCCACATACATAATGCCGGGAATTCCCAGGTTCAAGTTACCGCTTTTTTCGGTAATGATTTCACCGGTAGAACCGTAAAGCAACGGGATACCTTGAATAATCGCCGCATTCACAAAGGTAGCGGCGGTGTCCAAAAAACTCATTCTTCTCCCTCCTTATGCTTTTTACGGAAATTAACTTTATAGCGGATAAAGAATTCACAACCGATAATAAAGAACAGGATGATACCGGTAAGAATATCTGCCACACTTTCATTTAAGCGGAAAGTAGCGGCAATCTCGCTGGAACCACGTTGCAAAAACACGATAAGGAACGAGGTAAGCACCATCACAATGGGATTAAATTTTGCAAGCCAAGACACCATGATGGCGGTAAAGCCCATACCGCCCTCCAACGTACCGGTCACCGTATGGTGAGTTCCGGACACGAGCAAGAAGCCCGCAAAACCGCACAACGCACCGGAAAACAACAGCGTGCGTACAATGACATTTTTCACGTTGATACCAATGTAGCGAGCGGTATTTTCACTGCCGCCCACCACGGCAATTTCGTAACCGTGTTTCGTGTATTTAAGGTAGATATACATAATTACCGTCAATACCGCAACGGACACCACGTTGATAAAATACTTTTGTCCGAAAACAGCGGGAAGCCAACCGCAGTTGGTATCCGAGTTGAGAAGACCGAGCACGCCGGAGCCGCTGGTCACCCAAGAGGCAATCGCAAAGGAAACAAGCTGAAGAGCAATGTAGTTCATCATCAGCGTAAACAACGATTCGTTGGTGTTCCAATGTGCCTTAAAGAACGCAGGTATCAAGGCCCATACCATACCGGCAAGCACCGCCGCAAACAGCATAACCACGATGAGCAGCCATGAGGGCAGTGTGCTCTTAAAATAAAACATACACGCACCGCACGCCAATGCACCGACAAGCACCTGACCTTGGGCACCCAAGTTCCAGAATTTCATTTTGAAGGCGGGAGTAACCGCAAGAGAGATGCAAAGCAGCATCGCTATTCCTTGAAGTAACGCCCAGAATTTTCGGTTAGTACCGAAGCTACCCTTAATCATTTCGGCATACACCTTAATGGGGTCATAGCCGGTCAACAACAAAATTATTAAAGCACAGGCAAGAAGTGCCGCCACGATAGCCACACCACGGATAATCCACGCTTGCCACCACACCATACTGTTGCGTTTGGTAATGTGAACAAGCGGTTCTTTAACCGTTTTTTGCTCCTTTTTACTCATCGGCGTCACTCCCCTCTTGCAGGCTATCCGATTTTGTCATCAGTAAGCCGATTTCATTTTTGTCGGCGTCTCTGCCCTCGACGATACCGGCAACTTTACCGGAACCGATAACCAGGATGCGGTCGCAAAGTTCGATAAGCACGTCCAAGTCCTCACCGACAAAGATAACCGCCACGCCTTTATTTTTTTGCTCATTAAGCATATTGTAAATCATATAGGAGGAGTTAATGTCCAAACCACGCACCGGATACGCCACCATAAGCACGGTGGGTGCCGCCGCAATTTCACGGCCAACCAGCACTTTTTGGACGTTGCCGCCGGAGAGCTGACGCACCGGCGTGGTGGCACTGGGAGTAACCACCTCTAAATCATGAATAATATTTTCCGCAAGATCTTTCGGGTCATGGCGTTCCACAAACGCCGTCGAACCTTTTCGATAACTACGCAGCATCATATTATCAATAATATCCATATCCGCCACAAGTCCCATGCCGAGGCGATCCTCCGGCACAAAGGACAATCGCACGCCCAGCTGACGGATTTGGAGGGGCGTTTTATCACGAAGATTTTCTTCTTCGCCGGTTTTCGGATTATTGTATAATATTTTTCCTCGATTCACTTTTTGCAAACCGGCAATACATTCCAAAAGCTCACGCTGACCGCTTCCGGCGATACCGGCAATACCGAGAATTTCACCGGAACGAGCCGTAAAGCACACATCGTCCAGCACCTTAACGCCCTCGTGGTTGATAACATCAATACTGCCGACAACCAGACGGTCCACCGGATCTTTCGGCTCTGAACGCACAATGTCCAAACTCACTTTTTTGCCCACCATCATTTCGGTAAGCTCCGCTTCGTTGGTCTCAGAGGTTTTGACGGTGCCGATAAAATGCCCTTTACGCAAAACGGATACACGGTCAGACAACGCCAACACTTCGTGCAGCTTGTGCGTAATAATGATAATGGCTTTGCCGTCATCACGCATACGACGCAAAATAGAAAACAGTTTTTGCGTCTCCTGCGGAGTCAAAACGGCGGTAGGCTCATCCAAAATCAAGATATTTGCACCACGATACAGCACCTTGATAATCTCCACCGTTTGCTTTTCCGAGACGGACATCTCATAAATCTTTTTGGTGGGGTCGATTTCAAAGCCATAGCGTTCACTGATTTCCGCCACACGGGCACAAACCTTTTTCATATCGAACGGGCCTTTTTCTTTCAGACCGAGCACGATATTTTCCGCCGCCGAAAACAAATCCACCAATTTGAAATGCTGGTGAATCATACCGATGTTATAGCGAAATGCGTCCTTCGGCGAACGAATCATAACCTCCTCGCCGTCGATGAAAATTTGACCCTCGTCCGGAAAATAAATGCCGGAAATCATATTCATCAGTGTGGTTTTGCCACTGCCGTTTTCACCGAGCAAAGACAAAATTTCACCTTTGTTGACCGTCAAATTGACATCCTTGTTGGCTTGGATGGTGCCGAAGCGTTTGCTGATATTTTTCAGTTCAATTGCTGCGTTAGCCATCGTATACCTCCGAGATTAGTGTAAAAACAAGGGGTGAAAAAAAGAGCATAAGGCAGGGCGATTTCTCGCCCTGCCTTGTATGCGATTTTCGAAAAATTACATCAAAGTGATGCCGTCGATGATGACGTTGAAGTACGGAGCAGAACGCACGGAGGACTCAGAGAACTCGCCGTCTTTGATGACGTCGGTATCCGGAGTGAACGCATCGTCAGCAACCGCATCCGCCATGTAGGAGGTCAGGTGACCATCCGCATCGGTTTTGTAGTTGTCAGCAGAAACGAAGTTCGCCTCGTTGGTTTTGATGGTGGCTTCGTCTTTCACGGTGAAGGTAGCGGTGTCGAACACTTTCAGTTCGCCGGAAACGATCTTGGCTTTGACTTCCTCAATCTTTTCGGCAGTGCCGGCAGCAGCCGCTTTCTCATTGATTTCGGTCAGCTCAACGGAGCCGGTCTCGATGGTACCGCACCAGTCGGTGTCAAAGGTCTTGCCGGCAGCGACGGCTTTAATCGCCATCTCATAGTACGGAGCCCAGTTGATTTTAGAAGCGATAATCGCCGTTTTCGGGGCGATAGAAGCGGTGCTGATGTTGTAGGAGACGTTCGGGATGTCGTTCTCCTCGCAAGCTTTCGGAGCACCCTCGGAGTCAGCGTGCTGAGAAATCAGGACGCAACCGGCTTTGATGAGGGCCAAGGCACCTTCACGCTCAAGAGCGATATCGAACCAGGAGTTGGTGTAGGTAACTTTCATAGTAGCGGTCGGGCACATATAGCGAGCACCCAGGAAGAAAGAGGTGTAACCGGAGATAACCTCGGCATACGGCCAAGCACCGACATAACCGATAACGGCTTCCTCAGCCTTGATTTTGCCGGCCTCAATCATCTCGTTGAGTTTCATACCGGCGGCAACACCAGCAAGGAAACGACCCTCATAAATGGATGCGAACGCATTGTGATAGTTCGGCAGGTTCACGACCTGGGAGTTGGTACCGGTCGCATGAGCGAACTGAACATCCGGGAACTCTTTGGCGGCCTGAATCACATAGCTCTCGTGGCCGAAGGAATCGGCAAAGATGAAGTTGCAACCGGCATCCGCAAGCTCAGCAGCGGTGTCATAGCACTCCGCACCTTCCGGAACGTTGGTTTTGATGACAACCTGGTCGTCTTTAAGGCCAAGGTTTTTCTGAGCGTCTTTCATTGCCTGGATGAAGTTGTTGTCATAGGTGGAGTTTTCGTCGTGCAAGCAAATCAGACCGATTTTCATAGCGGACAGGTCCGCATTATCGGCGACGCTTTCGGCGGCTTTGCTGGTCTCTTCGTTCTTCGCATTATCGCAACCCGCAAAAGCGAGGCACATAAGAGCGATAGTAGCGACGAGAACAATGCTGATGATTTTTTTCATTGGTGTTCCCTCCTGAAAAATTGTTAGAATGTATGTAAATAAATTTACACCTAAGTTATTGGGCACGGAACGTAAGGCTTTGGTCGCTCATACTCTCCACAATGGCAAGAGACTCTACACGAATCCCTCTTGCACGGAGAGTATCACCGCCGCCTTGAAACCCTTTTTCCACCGCACTGATAATGCCGGCAACCTTGGCACCGGCTTGTCCCACCAAATCCAAAAGACCCTCCACAGCGGTGCCGGTAGCGAGGAAATCGTCCACAACCAGCACGTTGTCGGTCTCAGATAAATAGTCTTTCGGGACAATGACATCGTTATCCTTACCGTGGGTGTACGAGTGGATTACGGTGGTATACACGTCGCCGGAGACGTTGATGGTTTTGCTCTTTTTCGCAAAAACAGCGGGCACGTGAAGAGCGGCACCCACCATAACAGCCAACGCAATGCCGGAAGCCTCAATGGTCAGCACCTTGGTCACGTTGGCGTCGGCAAACAGCCGAGCCCCCTCTTGACCCATCGCAAAAAGCAAATCGGTATCAATCTGCTGGTTGAGGAACGAGCCAACCTTCAGCACTTCTCCCGGCAGGACTTTGCCTTCTTTTAGGATTTTATCTTCTAACTCTTTCACGGCAAGCCCTCCAAAAAAACAAAAAACAGACCGAAAAGCTCAGTCTGTTTGCCAACATAATGCGGAAAAAACAAGGGAACCAATAGTCGTGAATTATGGCTTCACGGTAGAAACATTTGGGCCCTCGGAGTAATCTCGATATCCAAATTTATATTGGCAAATCATTCAATTTTGACACGATTATTTTAGCACAAAACGACCAAATTTGTCAACAGTTTCATCTAAAAGCGTGGAAGTTTGTCAAACCTGCTAAAATCAAATGAAATCCCGTTAATCTTTTGTTACTTTTGACGAAAAAAGGCGGATTTTTGTTCAAAATATAGTGTGGAGTGGCCGTGCCACTCCACACATATCCACTATATTTAGTTATTTTGCGAATTTGTGATACAATCCGCCACATAAATACCCATTGCACCCGATTGGGACAATCCACGGCAGATACCGCTGCCATCGCCGATGATATACACCCCATCCACCAGTTCAAAATGGTTGTTTTTGAACACGGGACGAATGGAATAGTATTTGCTCTCGCATCCGTATAAAAGCGTGTCGTCGTTGGCGGTACCCGGGGCCACTTTATCCAGAGCATAAATCGTCTCGATAATATTCGTGAGAATACGGTGAGGAAGTACCAAAGAAATATCCCCCGCCGTGGCTTTAAGGGTCGGCGTTACCGTGTTTTGTTTCAGGCGATGGTCGTTGGTACGACGTCCCCGCACCAAATCGCCGAACCGCTGTACAAGCACATTCCCTTTGCCAATCATATTCGCAAGACGGGAGATGTTTTCGGCATATTCCGTGGGCTGATTAAACGGCTCTGTAAACCGAATACTGGACAAAATCGCAAAGTTGCAGTTTTCCGTCTTTTTGTCCGCCTCGGCAAAGGAGTGCCCGTTGGCGGTAATAATCCCGTGATTGTTCTCTGCCGAAACAAGTCCGCCCTGGTTAAAGCAGAACATCCGGCAACGATCCTCGAAGGTTTTGGTTTTATATAGAATTTTCGGCTCATAAATTTTGTCGGAAAAATGTTTCCAAATCAAATCTTTCATCTCGACACGCACACCGATATCAATATGATTCGATTTCATCGGCACATCAAAGCTACGGCAAAAATCCGCCACAAAATTCGCACCACCACGACCGGTGGCAATAATCACGTGCGAGGCGAAAAGCACCTCACCGTTTGTGTAGGTCAGGCGATAGCCCTCCCCCTCCTTTTCGATTTTCTCGCAATCGAAGTGGGTATACAAATCCGTGCCGGTGGCGGCAATGCCGTCAATAAGATTTTGCATCGTTTTGAAGTTATTATCCGTGCCGAGGTGCTTGACATTCATATCCAACAGCCGCAGGTTATTTTGGATGCACAAAAGCTTCAAATCGTCGTTGCTGTGATACACCCGTGGAACACCGGAGGTACAGTATTTATTCAGCACCTCGTCCACCTCTCGGATATAGGCGTTTGCCACATCGTCGCCTAACTCCTCCCCGAGCGTTCCACCGTAAGCGGTGCCTAAATTAAACTTACCGTCGGAAAACGCACCGGCACCGGCAAACCCACTGGTGATACTGCATGTGTCGCAGTGAACACAGGTTTTGTTGCCGCCGGCGGGGCACACTCGCTTTTCAATAGCCTTACCACGCTCGGTAATGGCAATGGAGAGCTCCGCTTGATTTTGACGCAAGCGGTATGCCGCCATCAGTCCGCCGATACCGCCGCCGATAATGACTACATCATAACTTTTGGACATTGTTTTCACTTTCCTCATTCAAATAATCCGCAAAAAAAGAGTCACCGCAAAGATGCGATGACTCTTATCCCCTTTGCTTATAGAGTATATAGCATTTTGAGGGTTTTGTCAAGTTTTTGCTTAAAAAGGCAGCGAAATCACGCCCAAATCGGTGAGCAGAATTTTTAGTCCCAAAAGCACCAAAACGGCACCGCCCACAATCGTAGCGGATTTTTCGAATTTCTCACCCACCTTGCTTCCGAGCTTGACGCCGAGTGCCGACAACACAAAGGTAATCACGCCGATAGCCGGAGCCGAAAGCCAGATGTTTATCCCTTGAGCGGTGGGAAGCGAAAACGTTACACCAACAGCGAGAGCATCAATGCTGGTGGCAAGAGCCAGCGACAGCATCACCGGCACGGCAAAGGAGGCATCCACATTATCCTCCTCTTTGTCAAACAACGCCGAGCGAATCATATTCAGTCCGATAATTGCCAATAACCCGAAAGCAACCCAGTGGTCCACCTTGCCGATAAAGTCCACACACCAAGAGCCGAGAACATAACCCAAAATCGGCATCAGGCACTGGAACACGCCGAAATACGCACCGCAAAGTACGAGGTGCTTCCATTCTACCTTTTTAACCGAAAGACCCTTACAGACCGACACAGAGAAAGCATCCATCGACAGAGCCAATCCGATCAAAATGATATCTAAAAATCCCATACGGTATCTCCTCACATCACGTTTGTTAGGCTACACTTATGAAAGTACAAGGAATACCATACCATATTCTATCAGAAAAGTCAAATAAAAAGCCCCACAGTCGTGGGGCTTTTTCCTTTATGTATCACTTATTTTCGGAATATGAAACCATTTTCGAAGAAGTGCCGCATAGAAATGCGAGCTTTTTACCACAACAATTTTCATCTTTCCGCCCTCCTTTTTTGCGGTTAGCGACGGGAGGAGCACCCCAGCAAAATCAATGCTGCCGCTAAAATGAACAAGGTCACTTTCATCGGAAACACCGTGGCAACGAGCAACCCCGCACCGAAAGCGGCGGCAACCACGCCGGCACTTGTTTTGCTTTTACACATACGCAACCCTCGCTTTCCGCTTTGTCTTATTATCAGCGTATGCAAAGGGCAAAAAAGGGTGAAAAACTTTGAAAAATGTTAGATAACAGTCACCATTCCCTCTTTACGGGGTGCGGGAGCCGGCTCCTCACCGTCGGTGTAGCCGAGAGCAATCGAAGCAATGCCGGTCAAATGCTCGGAAAAGCCCCACTCTTTTAGTAATTGTTTTCCCTCGGGCAACTCGAACATTCCCCCGCAACGATGAATCCAGCAAGAACCAAGTCCCAACGAATGGGCGGCGTTAAGCATATTCATACACACCGCTGCACCGTCCAGCTCCGGCGTATACGAATCATCGGTAACCAGCACCAAAATCACGGTAGGAGCCCCATAGTACGGACGCAAATCACCGCCACGCACCTGACGGTTAAGTTCATCCGCCGCCGCAACCGCTTTCGGGTCTTGCAACGCAATAATTTTCACCGGCTGACGCCCAATGGCGGTAGGAGCAAAGGTTCCTGCCTCCAAAATCGCATCCAGTTTTTCCCGTTCCACTTGTTTCGGCAAAAACTTCCGCACCGCTCGACGGGTTTTTAACACTTCCAACGTCTCGTTTGTCATTTGAAACACTCCTTTAATCACACACATCCGCCGCTGTAAACGGCAAGACGCTTTTTAGATCCTCGGTTTTAAGCTCCACCTGATATCCCACTTTTCCGGCAGAAAAATACACGGTGGAAAACAATTCTACGCTTTTGTCAAAAAACGTGGGAAACATCTTTTTCATTCCAAGCGGCGAACAACCGCCGTGAACATAACCGGTCAAAGGCAACAACGCCTTTTGGGGAATCATCTCGACATACTTCTCCCCTGCCGCCACGGCGGCTTTTTTGAGATTAAGCGACCCTGCAACGGGCACCGCAAACACATAATGCTTGCCGCTTTTCCCCACCGTTACAAGTGTTTTGAACACCGCCGCCGGGTTTTCTCCCAAAAGCAAGGCAATCTCCTCTCCGGTTTTGGTCGCATCTTGTTCATAATGATGCTCTCTATACACAACGCCTGCCGCATCCAAAAGCCGCATCACGTTGGTTTTTTCGTCTTTCTTTCCCATAGCAAATCCTTACGGTACAATATATTTCACAAGCGGCAGCTTGCGTAACACCCACACAAGCCCCATACACACAGCATACAAAAGGAACGGTGTCAATAACCGATACCACAGATTGGCACCCACTACCAGCACATCAATCGGGTCACACCCAAACAGCGTTGTAAACCACGTTGCATGGAACATATCAAGGAACATCTCCATGAGATACCAATGCATAAGGTAGGTGACAAAGGTGTATTTTGCCATTTTTTCGATAACAAACCGAACCGGCTTGTATTTCATCACGTAAACGCTGACCTGTTTGATGAAAAGGAACACGCCCGCCGCATACACATACGACGGTAATTTTTCATAGCCCTTATAAAGGTAACTGACCGAGCCCGTAGCGTGAGAGTCGATATACGTTCCGATTCCGTGGGCAAGTAACGCCGTCAATGCGAGCCCATACACCGTAAAACGCATCCATTTCGGTGCTTCATACTCACTGATAAGATACCCCAAAACTGCATATAACATATAGTTGAGCCACGAGCCTTGGTCCGCAAAAGGCCACGGAAAATCCTGCCCGAACACAGACAAGAGAAGCGGAACCAGTTTATTACACACGAAACAAACAAGTACAAAATAGGTAAAGATTTTGCGGCGTTTATCCTTGTCCACCGCCGCAAACAACGGCAAAACCAAGTAGACGGTAATAATCGCAGGCAAGAACCAGTAAATACCGATGTATTTGGAGGATAAAGCTCCTTTGATAAAATCAACGAAGGTGACATCGCTAAACACAATGGTTTTCTTGTAGAAAGATTGATACAAAAGAGCGATGAAGTTCCACGCAAAAAACGCCGGAAGGATTTTCACCGCTCGACGGGCAAAATACCGTCCCGTCGAACAGCGGTCACGATAATTCATGAGAGTGGCACCGGAAATCATAAAGTACAGCGGTGCCGCAAAGTAAAACAGCGTTTCAATGATGTTGGCTCCAAACCATTTTGAGTCGTTCACATTCATCCACCAAAAGCAGTTGTTGGTGTGAAGCATCATCACCGAAAGTGCCGCAATCACGCTCGCAAGGGTGATAAAATCCTTGCGGGTCGAAATAGGAGCCACCTTTTCTGCACGCAGTGAAAACACCGGCGTCACGGTTTTGTTTTTCGTTTTCGTTTTCCCCAAAAACGCCCTCTCCTTTTCGTTCCGGATCGAGTGATTACTCCAACTCTTCCAACTCTCCGGTGCGTTTGATATGATTACCGATAATTTCGGACACGTCGCTGACCGCCACAAATGCCGAAGCGTCCACTTCGTCGATAATGGCTTTCAGTTCCCGCAATTCAAAACGGGTCAGCACACAATACATTACTACTTTTTTCCCGCTAACAAGCCCCTCGCCTTCCATCAGCGTAACGGTACGACCGAGGCGGCTGAAAATCAGTGTCGCAATCTCCTCGGCATCGTTTGTGATAATCATAGCGGCTTTGGTTTGTTCGAATCCGGTTTCCACCGCATCCAAAAGTCGCGACGTGATAAAATACGTCAACAAACTGTACATTGCACGGTCAAGACCGAATAGCACACCGGCCACTGCATAAATAACAACGTTAAACGCCAACACCACTTTGCCCACGGGCAATTTGTGGCGGCGGTTGAGCAAAATCGCCACCGTTTCTGTACCGTCCAAGCACCCGCCAAAGCGGATAACCAATCCAACGCCGATACCGAGCAACAAACCGCCGAAGCAGACCGCCAAAAGTGCATCCTCCGTCACGTTGACAAGCTGTTCAAACAAAGCGGCAAACAGAGAGAACACCGCCATAGAATACGCAGATTTCAAAATAAATCCCTTTCCGAGCCGCGTTGCACCAAACAACAAAAACGGCAAGTTGAGCAGTAGGGTCAACAGCCAAAACGGCACAGCAGTCAGGTTGTTTATCATAATGCCGATACCGATAACACCGCCGTCCAAAATCGTGCAGGGAACCAAAAATTCCTCAATAGCAAATGCTGCAATACAGGCACCGATCGTCATCATCAAAAAATCCAAACCGATTCTAAATACCCGTTTTTTATTCATATGTCATCTCCTTTTATCCTCCGAAAATATCGAAAATCTCCGCCTCGTCTACCCAGCCGAGGTCGGATTTTACGCCCGCAATCTCTTTTTTGCAATGCGGGCAAGCGGGCTTCGGTTTATCCGTAACAAAGCCGCAATAGGGACACACATAGTCGTCTGTCCTAAACAGATGGGAGCGACGCTCCCATTTCTTTTTGTCGCTCATCGGTTACTCCTTAAAAAATGCCAACAGTCGGTCTTTGTAGTCGGGGGCTTCGTCAAATACGCTGTGACAATACGTCTCATAAAGATAGTATTCCCCGCCGATGGCCGCCGCAAGAGCCTCGGAGCATTCCGGCGGAAAAATGCTGTCCAGCTCGGCGGCAAGCACCAAAGCAGGACACGTGATTTTCGAAAGCTCTGCCGTTGCATCCATTGAACATACCACTTGAGATAGCTTCACAAAGCGGGCACATTCCTCATCCGTTCCGTCTTTTTCAAGAAACGCAAAAGCATCCGCCCACGTTTCGAGATACGTCTCGGTATACAGCCGTTTCCAAACCGAGCGGTTGAGTGCCGCCACCTCCCGCTTTTCGGCAAGTGCCGCCCATTCATGCATAGCGGTCTTTCCGACATCCGGGGTTTTGGCGGTCGTCGAACCGAGTACCAATTTTCCTACCAAATCCGGTCGGTCAATCGAAAGCCACTGGGCAACCATACCCCCGAGAGATGCCCCAAACACGCAAGCATTTTTTACCGAAAGCTTGTCCATCACCGCCGCTACATCGGCGGCAAGTTCTCGGGGAGTGTCGTTGTCCCCCACCGGCTGACGATAATCAAATACCAGGCAAAAATACTCTTCTCGAAACGCTCGATATGCTCCGGCAATGGCGGATGCCGAGTTCGAAATCGGCTTTAAGCTCATTCCCGGTAAAATCACAAACGGCGTTTTTCCCTCACCAAAACGAAAATACGAAATCGTACCGTTTGAGAGGGTCATAGTTTCTACATTCATTTTCACTTTACCACATACCGAACACGGCGACAAGCAAGCCTGCCACACACGTGACAGCCGGAAGCACAGTCAGCACATTGCCGGCTCCGTTGCCGAGCTTGCGGATAATCGCCAAAATGGCGGTAACGAGGAACAAAGCACCCGCCACCAATTTCATAATGGCGGAAAACTTGTAGTTCACATCCAGATAGTAGGACACGCCGAGCGGGAGATTCAGCCCTTGTGCTTCGGACAGCTCGGAGGCAAATTCCTGCTCCACATCGTAGTCAAGCCGCTTTTTGAGGGCGGTCAACGTGACAGCGTTTGTCGACGTCTCGTCGAAAGTCTTATCCGCCCAGTCCTTTTTGGCACGGATAATAAAGGCATCTGCCGTTTCCTCGTTGATAATGTAGCCGAGGAAATAGTGCTCTTTACCGATTGGAATAATTCCCATGGCCGAGTGCTCCACATCCATCGCCGGCTCGACAATCGTCAAATTCGCCGTCACAAGGTTGTTAGTGCTCGTCAATTCCAGCACACCCGCCACAACCAAATAGCCGACAATGATCACCGCCACCACAATCAACAATCCGTTTCTAAGTTTCTCTTTCATTGTTCAAACCCTCCGTCAAGATATTGTTCCGGCACAGGAAGTCCCATCGCCTTTAACTCCTGTGCATAAACAGGATTCTTTAACCGTTCTTCCGACTCATCCACCAATTTTTGCATTTTTGCCGCTTTCTTGCCGCTTAGCACCGCATAGAATTCGTAGATACCGCCGAGTGCAAAAATGCCGCCAACCACAAGCAACAAAACCGGCAACACCTTTTGCATAAACTCCGGTGTGCTCAGTTGCTTCATATCCCATAGGTGGTTGCCACGATACATCAAAAACGCACCTAAAAACATCAGGAGCACCGCCGGAATTTTCGAGGTTTCTTTTGCAGGAACCCCCTCAATAGCCAGCTCGTGATACCGTGCATCAAAGTATTTTCCACCGCACTTTTTGCAGGTGCGAATAGGACTTCCGTAAAACCGCTGTTGCGGTTCAAAGGTGAAAAACTTGTATCCGCACTCGGGACAAGCTCCTTTCGTTTGTTGCATACATTTACCCTCATTTCATCAAAGCCGAAACGGCGTCTATTTCTCTCTTGTTTGCAAGCCCCACCGAAAACGCCGTGGCACTGCCGGCGGCAACGCCGCATCGTAAGGCGTCGGCAAAAGTCTTTTTATTTTCCACCGCCGCCAAAAAGCCGGCAAGCAGGGAATCTCCGGCACCGACGGTGCTTTTGACCCTTCCGTTTGGAGCAGTAAGAGAAACCGTTTCACCGAATTCGGTAAGAAGCAGTGCCCCTATTTCCCCACGGGAAACAAGCACGTTTTTCGCTCCCATTTTCTGCATCTTTTTCGCAAGGGATTCGACATCCCCACGACCGCACAGGTCAAAAAGCTCCGCCTCGTTGGGCTTCACAAGCCACGGTTTTGCAAAAAATGCCTCTTTAAGCGGTTCTCCCGCCGTATCCACCGCCACCCGCACACCGGGCTTTACCGCCGCCGCAAGACGGGCATAGGCGTCCGCTTTAAGTCCCGGAGCAAGTGAGCCGGATAAAACGAGAATATCTCCCGTTTGAAGCGTTTTCACCTTGTTTTCCAACGCCAAAAAATCCGCATTTGTGACCGTTGGACCAACACCGTTCATCTCCGTTTCCGTTTCAGCGGAAATTTTGGTGTTCACTCGAGTCTGCCCCTCCACATGGATAAAATCGGTTGTAAGACCGAGCGTTTGCAGTCCCTTTTGCAACGCCTCGCCGGTAAAGCCGGCAACAAATCCGAGAGCTACCGAGGATACGTCCCATTCTTTCAGCACAAGAGACACGTTAATCCCTTTTCCGCCGAACCGAAACGTTTCGGTTTTTGCCCGGTTGAGCCCGCTTAGAGAAAATGACGGTAACGTCACTATATGGTCAATCGCCGGATTTAAGGTTACGGTATAAATCAAGAAATATCCCCTCTTTATGCGTGGAGTTCATAGTCTTTGTCCTCGTCGATAATCTCCAACATCAGTGCCGCAATTTGCGGGTCAAACTGGGTTCCCGCTCCTTTTTCGATTTCCGCACGCACCTCCGCCTGGGGACGAACGCCGGAATAGCTTCGCACCGAGGTCATCGCATCGTAGCAATCCGCCACCGATACAATACGAGCGGCAAGCGGGATTTCCTCCCCTTTTAATCCGTCGGGATAGCCGGTGCCGTCGTACCTCTCGTGGTGAGAGCGAGCGGCAATGGCGATAGACGGAATGGACATCAATCTGCCCAAAATCTGGTCGCCGTAAATAGTGTGATTACGAATCATATCAAATTCATCTTTGGTAAGTTTTGTAGGTTTGTTAAGTATTTCGTTGGGAATGCCGATTTTGCCGATATCGTGAAGCAACGCCGTATAATAGAGGTCTTTTTGCTGTGCATTCGAAATCCCCATTTTTTTGGCAAGCATACGGGTATAGTCAGCGACCCGTTCGGAGTGACCGTTGGTATAGGGGTCTTTGGCGTCAACCGTTCCCGCCAATGCCCAACACATTTCCAGCACCGCCCGTTCATAAAGATGATTTTTCTTTTCCAAATCTTCCACCCGAGCGGTCAGTTCTTCATTTTTCCTTGTCAACTCGTCGATGGTCAAGGCAATTACTCCTTTCTGCTTCGTTTTAGTGTACGCAAAAACGCTTTTTGCTCGTCGGTAATGCGGTAGCTTTCCACCGCTTTTTGTATCGCCTTATTATGTGTCCAATCATCCAGCTTGCCCTCACAAAGCAACGGAAGTGTCGCCTCCCACTGTTTGGCGAGAGCGGTGGCAACATACCACGCCACCATCATTTTCACATAATATTCATCAAATCGCAACGCCGCCGCCTTTGTCAGAAACGACTCGTCAAAATCGTCATCTAAGAAATAGGTCATCGCCATTTCGAGTCCAAATCGAACGGTGTACACCTTATCGGACATTATAAAGCGGTTGATATCCGATTTCAGTGCGGTCTTATGTTTCTTAAACGCTTTAGGTTTCAGCAAATCACACGTCGCCCAGTTGTCCACAAACGGCAAAAACGCATCCAAAGCCTTTATTGTCTCATCATAGTCCTTGTTTTCACACAACAAGAAGCCATGGAGATTGTATTCATCATAATAGGTATGCGGAAGGGTCGAAATAAAATCGACGTACTCCCCCGATTTGTAGAGTTCCTTCGCAAAAGCACGCAGCTGCGGCGTACGCACACCGATAATGCGTGTCGCCTCTACCGTCGGCATAAGCTTTGCCTGAAATGCCGCATATGTTTCATCCCGCATTTCAAACAAACGTGCCTCAATCGCTTCTATGGTCATCATTGCGGCTCCTCGCTTTGGGGTTTGCCCACCTTGCCCGCCACCGCTTTCACAAGATAGTATGCACCCACAGCAAACGCCACGCCCAGCACCGCACCAAACAGCACGTCGGTGGGGAAATGCATAAACAGATACAGCCGTGAAAATCCGATGAGTGTTGCCACCGCAAACAAGCCAATTCCCCACTTCTTAAAGTGCAAAAACACCGACGTTGCCGCCGCAAACGCCCAAGCTGTATGAGTCGACGGGCAAGAATAACTGGTTTTGCGAGCCACAATCAGCTCCACCGTTTGATCGAGCACGCAGGGACGCTCACGGGCAATCAAGTCCTTGAGCACAAACTGCCCTCCGAGGAACACCAAAGCGTAAGAAATGAGCATCACAATACCGCATTTGCGGGTTTTCTTGAAAAAAAGCATTACGCCGCCCACGATTGCCCAAAGGTGGCCATAATCGCCGACGAGCCACGTAAGTCCCAAAATCAGCGAATCCATAAACGGACAACGCAAATTTTGGATAGCATACAAAATATCAAAATCCATAATTACACCTCACACATCCACCATATTGGAATACACACTGTTTTCGGGGTTGCCGTTCGGAATAAATGTTGCCCCGACGGTTTTCGTATAAAACTCTGCCGCATCGGTCACCCAGCCGATAATGGCATAGGCGTAACCATATTCACGCATAGCGTTCAGCGTGCGAAGCAAAAGTGCCGTACCGACGTTTTTGCCACGGTGGGACTCCGCCACACCAATCGGTCCGAAAAAGCTTTTTGCCGAAGAATCAAAACAGGAAAACCCGATAATTTCGCCATTTTCCACGGCGATAAAGCATTTCGGCACATCCTGCAAAATTGCCTGTTCCGCCTCGTTCGCCCAGTTTTCGGAAAAATGGGAACGGATAAAGGCGAGAATTTTCGTCTTATCCGCCAAAAACGCACGTTTTATTTTGACGTTTCCCGTATCCGGCATCTCCGGTAAAGTATATAAGCTCGTAATCATATCGCCGCCCGACAACATAACGCTCACTCCTTTTCGTCGGTTTCTGCAAGAGTGTCCAAATCGTTTCCCGTAACACGGTACACTGTCCAGTCGTTCATCGGTTGTGCCCCGAGAGACAGATAAAATTCTATGCTGGGGCGGTTCCAATCAAGACACCACCACTCAAGCCTGCCACAACCACGTTCTTTGGCAATAGCGGCAAGCTTTTTAATCAACGCCTTGCCGAATCCTCGTCCACGGTATTCCGGTTTTACGTACAAATCCTCAAGATAAATTCCCGCACGACCGAGAAACGTGGAAAAGTTGTGAAAGAACAGAGCAAATCCGACCTCCATGCCATCCTCCACCGCAAAAATCACTTCGGCTTTTTTCTTTTCGAAAATCCATTCATAAAGCAGGTCTTCTGTTGCAACGACCTCGTTTTCCATTTTCTCATAGGCGGCAAGCTCACGAATAAATGTAAGGATTTTCCCCATATCCTCGCAAGTTGCAAAACGAATTTTCATCACGTGTTCCCTCTTTCACATCGGCGTGCCAACCTCAATGAGGTTGCCGTCCAAATCGTAAAACCGCACAACGGTTTGTCCCCAGCTATGGGTCATTTTGCGGTTGACAAATTCCACATCGGGGTATAATCGCAAAAGTTTTTCCACAAATCCGTCAATATCCGTTTCCTCAAAATACAACTCACACGCATTGTTTTTCGGCAAAACCTCTCGTCCTAAAAACCGTCGCCAAATGGCTTCATCTTGTAATGTAAGTCCGCCGGAAAGCTCCATATTGCCGTCGTTGTCCCGTACCACGGAAAGCTCAAACAAATCGCCATAAAACCGTTTTGCCTTTTCCACGTCTTTAACAACGAGCAGAGTGGTTTTCATTTTCATTTCATCACATCCAAAAACGCTTTTTCGTGAATGTCGTCCCACTGTCGGTGTTCGCACCAGTAGACCTTACGCTCGGTCACGTCATACACCATAGACACCACCGTGGGACACACCTCTTGGGACACCGCTTTAAGCAGTGAAAAGCAGTCGGCAACGTCAAAATCGTCCGGTGCATTTTTTAGAATTTCCGTCGCCGTTTGGTAGCGATCCCACCCCATCCACGGGTGCGTTTGAGTATCCATTTTGAACGGCGAAAAATTGGTCAGCACCTGATAGGTCGGCTTTTCGTAATACTTCGACCCTTGCCCGGGAACGATGTGCAGCACATTACCGTCACCGTCGGACAGAGCCGACATAAACGTAACGCCCGGCTCGCTTTCCACACGCTTTGTTTCGGCGATTTCTTTTATTTGCGAAAGCGTCTTTTTCTGTGTCAGCAGGTCGATATTAAGCAGTATCACGTTTTCGCCCGCACCGTTTTTCTCGCTTCGCTCGTCAAACGGCCAACACGTGGGCATTCCCACAAAATCGCCCCGACGGTTGGCACCGAACAGCGGTAGCCATCCCTCGGTTTTATCTAAAATCTCGATAAACACACCGCTGTTTGTCACCGTTATGCGGTGCTGCATCTCTAAAATATCCAAATTCCACCCGACAATTGTTTTATTGCGGTTGGAAACGATGCTGGTACACATAAAATTCCTTCCTCAAAAGAACAGTTTATCCTCGTTTTGTAAAAACCGTGCGGCGAGTAATTCCTTGTCGTGCGTAGTCAGTTTTGTCGAAAACACCTCGTCGGCATATTGAATAGCGAGCGAAAAACTCTCAAAATTGCCGGGCGGGTCAAGCACGTCTGCCCCAACAGAAAGCGAATACCGCATAGCGGCGACAATCAGCTCCTCGTCCTCCGGATAAAACGGCTTGCACCACGATTTCGGGTAAGGCGAGTCAAAACGGCTCTCGTTTTCGCCCCACGCACGGTCAATCATAAATTTCATACCGAGAAGCCCGACACCCTTTTCTTTGGCAACCGCCGCAAGCCGTGAGCCCATCCCGGTTTTCATATTCATAAGCCAGTTTACGGGAAACAGCACCGTTTCGAACGGATATCGCTTGAGCATTTCAAGTGCCGCATCCTCACTGTGTGCCGTAAACCCGATATGGTGAGCAATTCCGGCACGTTTCATCTCGTCAAGCAGCTCCATCACACCGCCTTTAGCAAACGCCTGCTCTACGTCGTCCATAGTGTTGACGGCGTGAAGTTGGTAAGTATCAAAGTAGTCGGTTTTAAGCAGTTTTAGACTATTTTTCATCTCCGCCTCGGCACTTTTTCGGTCACGGCAAAGGGTTTTGCACGCCAAATACACGTCATTTCGGTGTCCCTCGAGTGAACGCCCGAGCTGTTCCTCCGCATTGCCATAGCTCGGTGCAACGTCAAAGTAGTTGACGCCGTGTTCCAAGGCATACGCCACATAGCGGTCGGATGCTTTTTGGTCTACCTCTTTGCACACAATGGTTTCCACCACGCCGGCAGAAACAATGCCGCCGTAAACCACACGGGACACATTCATCCCGGTGTTCCCGAGTTGTATGTATTGCATAGATAGACCTCGCTTTCAGATGGATTTATTTCGCTTGCTCGTACCAACATAACAGGGCATTCAGATTATCGCCGGACACTTTGTTTCCGCCATGAAGCAACAGCGTCAACATATCCTCTTCCTCCGACGTGCGGTTTTCTTTTTTTCTCCATTCCTTTTCCCACGGTATTCTTCATCATTTTCATCATAAACCCATAAATACCGTGCAATTTTTCCATTTCGTCGCTCCAAAATAATGATTTGATGCTTCGCATTATGATTTGAATTGCACTTTTTATGCTCCGCAGAGCAATTCATGCCGCAAGGCGATTCATGTTTAAAAAACGATTCATGCACCATCGGTGCGATTCATTACGGAGTGCGGTGCTCAAGGAGCACCACGCACTCAATATGGCTCGTGTGCGGGAACATATCCACCGGTTGGATTTTTTTGACCTTATATCCGTGGGCGGTAAGATAACGCAAATCCCTTGCCTGCGTTTCGGGGTTACAGGAGATATACACCACTCGTTCGGGTGCAAGGGTGCAAAGGGCTTTAAGAAACGGCATATCGCTTCCGGCACGTGGCGGATCCATAAACACCACATCCACATTCGCACCCTCGGCGGCAACGGCGGTCATCCATTCGCCGGCATCCCCCTGCTCAAACATGGCGTTTTCCGCCCCATTCAAGCGACAGTTGCGGCGGGCATCTTTCACCGCATCGGGGTTGATCTCCACCCCAATCACCTGCCCCGCCTGCTTTGCGGCGACAAGACCAATTGTACCGACGCCGCAGTAAGCATCCAGCACTGTATCGGTGGGTTTTAAGGCGGCGAATTTCATTGCCGTACCGTACAGTTTTTCGGTCTGCACGGGGTTAATCTGGTAAAACGACTTGGAAGAAATGCGAAACCGACAACCGCAAAGGGTATCCTCGATATAGCCGTCGCCGTGAAGCACTTCTTCCCGTTCGCCCAAAAGCATACTGGTGTCACGGGCGTTTTGGTTAAACACCACGGTAGTAATTTCCGGATGAGCTTTTAAGAGAGCATCACAGAATTTCCGTTTTTGCGGAAACACCGCCGTCGCTCCCACAAGCACCACCATAACTTGTCCGCTTGCAAACCCACGTTTCACAAGAACATGACGCAAAAAGCCTTTGCGGCTGTCCTCGTTGTACGGCAAAATGCCAAAATCGGGCAGCATTTCCCGAATATCGGTAATAATCGTGTCCGCCACCGTGTCCTCGGTCAAGCAAGAATCCACGTTGACAATCCGGTGGCTCGATGCCTGATACACGCCGGAAACGACTTTCCCGCCCCGTGTCAGCCCGAACGCCGCTTGCACCTTGTTGCGGTAGTGATACGGCTCGTCCATCCCGATAATGGGCAATACGTGGGCATAGCGGCCAAGCAGTGACACCACACGGCTTTGCTTAAACGCCAACTGTCGCTCATAATCCATATTTTGCAGTTGACAGCCACCGCATTTTTTGGCGTACGGACACGCCGCTATTGCTCCTTTGGAAATAGCGTTTTGCGGTTTTTTGCCCGTTTTGGCGGCGGGTCTGCGTCGATTTTCATGTTGCTGCGGCATTCCCGCCACCTCCTCACTTAATACTCGAACGAACTTCCGCCGATGAACTCACGAACCAGCGAATCGGCGGGAATATATTCCGTTTCCATCGGCTCCAATTCGTCAAGAATTTTTGCCAAATCCAAAAGACGGTCATCCGTCTTTGCTAACGCTTTTACATCCTCCTCCAAAAGAGCTTTATAGACGTTGAGCTCATATTTGAGGAAGGTGTCAAACTCGAAATTGGCACGATATTTATACGGCATTATGTATTTGTTTTCGCCGGCTTGCACACTTTCGAGCATTGCCAATGTGCCGGCAATTTCCCGTCCACGAGTCAGTTTATCCCGCAACATACGCCGCAAAAGACGCACCTTCATCGGGTGCATTTCTATATCGTCCTTGTCGGCGATACGGGTACGCACACTAATGTAAATACGGGTGGTAAACTCGTCGCTTTCGCCGGTAACGGCCGGGTTCAACGCATGGATACCCTCCATGATAATAATCTCGTCCGGTTTACGCTCGATAAGCGTGCCGGCACCCTCTATCCGAGTATTGGTAACAAAATCAAACTTCGGCACCACCACCGGTTTTTGCTCCATAAGGTCACGTAATTGACTGTTTAACAGCTCCATATCCAGACGAGCCGGCGTCTCTAAATCCAATTTTTGTGCCTTTGCAAGGGCGTTTTCCTCCGGTGTCAACGAAGCAAAATAATTATCCATCGACAACGTTGTGGATTCCGCTCCCGCACGGTCAAGGTATTTTTCAAGAAGCATAGCCGTTGTGGTTTTTCCCGCACCGGACGGGCCGGAAATCAACACAATAGGACGCTCCTTGCGGTGGCGATAAATCGAATCTGCCGCCGCACGAATTTGGTTACGATAATCACGCTCCGCTTCGTGGACAAACGTTTTCGGACGAGCGGCACGTAAATTCATTTCGGTTGTTTTCATCGTTGTCTCTCCTTATCTATCCCACTTATTGCAAAGGTCATTGATTTGGTCGGCAAATTTCGCCAAATCCTTGTTGGCACCCTCACGGTTACGCTCAATAACCGCCACAAGACGACGTCCTGCCGCACGCAAACGCTCCAAAACGGAATTGGCACGGATTCCCCCATCGCTTTGACTGCCGGAAACCTTTTTCTCGATTTTCACTCGGTTACCGTCCGCAACACACGTCACCGTCTCTGCGTTCAGCTCATAGGCAGAACCGGTATACGGTGCCTCCGCTTCAATTCCCAATTGCTCGGTAACCGTTTGGGCAAACAAGTCGCACACGCTGTCCTCGCCGTGGTTAACAAACACTTTTTTAGGTGCAGGCGTAATGTTTTTAAGCCAGCCGAGCAACATATCCCGGTCAGCGTGACCGCTGATACCGGACATTTGGGCAATGTGGGCTTCCACGTTGATTTTTTCGCCAAACAGTTTGATTTCGGTAGCACCCTCAATCAGTTGACGGCCAAGTGTTCCCTCGGTTTGATACCCCACAAACATCACCGTGGACTCTTTACGCCACAAATTGTGTTTTAAGTGGTGGCGAATACGTCCCGCCTCACACATACCGCTTGCCGAAAGAATCACTTTTGGGGTGCGGTCTTCGTTGATGCGTTTACTGTCGTCACTGGTAATGGATAAGTACAAATCGTCAAAACGAATGGGGTTAATTCCGAGAATCTTCAGTGCCATCGTTTCATCGTCGTAATACGGTTCCATATCGTCGGCACTGTAAATATTCGTCGCTTCTACGGCAAGCGGGCTGTCGACATATACCGGAAAACGGTCGTGACCTTTCAGCAGTCCCCGCACCTTGATTTCACGAAGCAAATAGAGCATCTCCTGCGTACGTCCCACAGCAAAGCACGGAATCACCAGATTGCCGCCACGGTCCAGCGTTTCCTGCAAAATCGAGGTCAGCTGAGCCAGATAATCCGGGCGTTCGCCGTGAAGTCGGTCGCCGTATGTAGATTCGATAATGACGTAGTCAGCCTTTTCCGGCTTTTGCGGGTCACGAATCAGCGGACGAGTCACATTACCCACGTCGCCGGAGAACAGTAAAACCGTCTCTTTTCCATCCTCATTCACGGTGATTTCGATACTGCTGCTTCCCAGCAAATGTCCGGCATCCAAAAACCGTACAGTAACGCCCTCAAACAGCGTGAACGGCTCATTGTAGCTGTGTGCCTTAAACTGTTTCAACGCACGAGCCGCATCATCCGTCGTATACATCGGTGCCACAGCCTCACGTCCGGCACGTTGAGCTTTGCGGGTTTTCCACTCCGCCTCGCTCTCTTGAATGTGTGCCGAATCCATCAGCATAATATGACACAGCTTGGTGGTGGCACCGGTGGCGTGAATAGGCCCGCCAAAGCCATTGGCCACCAATACCGGAATTTTGCCCGAGTGATCAATGTGGGCATGGGTCAAAAGAAGAGCATCCACATCACCGGAAGATACCGGTAATTCGGCATTTTCATAAATATCCGCACCTTGCTCCATACCGCAATCTATCAACAACTTGTGTTCGCCGATTTCCAAAAGTGTCATCGAACCGGTCACTTCATGATCGGCACCCAAAAACGTAATTTTCATTACTGTTTTCCCCTCATTTCTTGTAAACTTGCTGTAAAGTACTTATGCTTTACAGTTATACATCCATCTCTTTCGGCGGATTTTCCGTAACGTAGGTTTCCAATATCTCTGCCGCATCAAACACACACCGCAAACAAGGACGAGTGCCATAGAATGCGGGCGTTCTTTCGGCGGGGTCACCACCAACCTGGGGATTGCCGCCGAGGATTTCTTTGCAGATAATGGAGCCGTGACGGGTACGGAATTTCTCACACAAATCACGAATGACTGCATAGTGTTCTGCCTTTACATCTCGATTGCACGGGTCATCATAGCCATACAAAAATCCGGCAATAAGCACCATACCGGAAACCGCCCCGCACATTCCACGAAGCCGTCCCACGCCTCCACCGAACGGGGAAGCGGCACGAAGCAGTAGATGCTCATCAATCGGAACTAAATCGGAAAAAACCGCTGTTACCGATTGGGCACAGTTATAACCGCTTTCGAACAATTCTTTTGCTTTTTCTGCCCGTTCTCCCATTGTTTATTCCTCCAATGCTTTACAAATCGGGTCAAGATAACTGACAATGGCACTTTCCACATTTCCGGCGTCACACGCCGCCGCCAAATCCTTATCAATCGGCATTTTGGCTACGGCCTTAATGCCGTGTGCATCGGCGATTTCCTCAATATGGCTTTCGCCGAAAATCTCATGCTTCTTGCCGCAATCGGGGCACTCGAAATAGGACATATTCTCCACAAGGCCCAACACCGGCACGTGCATCATTTCTGCCATTTTCACGGCCTTTTCCACAATCATCGACACGAGCTCCTGAGGCGAGGTGACAATCACAATGCCGGAAAGCGGCAACGACTGGAACACGGTCAACGGCACATCGCCCGTTCCCGGCGGCATATCCACAAACATATAGTCAACGTCATCCCAAATGACTTCCTGCCAAAACTGCTTTACCGTTCCCGCTAAAATCGGGCCACGCCACACCACCGGGTCGGTTTCGTTTTCCAAAAGCAGGTTGACAGACATCACCTTGATTCCGGTGGACGAACGAACCGGAAAAATTCCAAGCTCGTTGGCACCGGCACGCTCGTGAATTCCAAATGCTTTCGGGATGGAGGGCCCCGTAATATCCGCATCGAGCACCGCCGTTTCACAGCCACGGCGACGCATTGCACACGCAAGCAAAGAGGAAACCATCGACTTGCCCACGCCGCCTTTACCGCTGACCACACCAATCACCTTTTTGATGTGGGACAGCTCATGGGGCTCGGCAATCAAGCTTTCCGGCTGATTGCGGTGGGCACACGCCTCGCCGCAGGTAGAACAATCGTGAGTACATTCGCTCATTTTCTTACTTCCTTTCGTTTTTTGGGGGACGTAAGACGAGGAGTGCTCTCGTCAGCACAGACTTCCCCACTTTTTCTTATACAGAATTAGTATACCACAATATTCGCAAATCGTAAAGAGAAAAATAAAAAAAGACACTTCTCAAACGCCATAATGTCATAAGAGAAGTGTCTTTCAATTTAGTTATTCCTGTTCACGGTCGATTGCCAGCATTTCGGCAACGGTCATCTCTTTCAGTCCCAGTTCGGGGAGCAGCTCCCTTCGCACCAAAACGGACGTAGAATCCAACTGGTCTCCGCCCTTCCATATCTTGCCGCCGATGGTGTGGAACACCACGGCATAATCTTTCAAGAGGAAATCATCGCCGAACACCATTCCTGCCGCCGGGTCATTCACAAGAACATCGGGAAGTCCCCCCGCTTTCCATAACGCAAAGGCCTGCCTCGTCTCCTCCTCGGTTGCAAAACGGTGGGTAATATAATTTTGGTGGTCATCTCCGCCCATAAAGTTAAAGAAAATATTATGGTCAAAATACGGCATAAGCTCTGCGGAGATGGTCAAATTGATGTCAAAAACGTCTTCGTCACTCATCCAGCCGGTCATCACTCGATAGGTGTCTAAGTGATGCTCTTTCAAAAATGCCGCTGTCAAGCGGGCAGAGGAATACGGTTTTTTCACATCCACTACACAAGAAGAAATGTTCCAGTACAGCGATACGCAAAGAGACAATGCCACAAGCACCGTTGCTCCCGCTTTTAATCCCAACACCGCAGGTTTTTCGCTTTTCGATTTCTTGTCCGGTGTTTTTATCGCTATCCATAAAAAGAACAGTAAAAATAAATAGCCGATACCGCCGTGATGACTGCACATATATACCACCGCACCAAACACCGCAAACAGCACATACGGCAAAAAGAGCGTTAAAAGAAGCCCTTTTCGTTTGGCAAGCAAGAAAAACAGTGTCCAGATAAGAAGTCCTACAACGCAGGAAGCCCAAAACGTGGCACCGCCAAAGCTCATATCAAACACAAAATTATAGCCGCTGAAAATGGATGCCAAAAAGAAATCGGTGGGAAGGGCAAGCAAAACATATAAAAACGATGTAACGGTGAGGTCTTGTTTTGTTGCCGCTTTGGCGGCAAGAGCATAGGTATCCTTCGCCGGAAGTATTTCCAAAATCAGCAAAACTGCCAAAAGCAAAAGCCCCAGCAACCACCAACAGCGTTTATCCGAAAGAAGCTCCTTGAACATGGATGCGAGCGGCTTTTCTCTGACAATCTCTACCACCCACGCAAGTGCCAACCCGCCTGCAATGGCAATGCCAAAAGCACTGGTCAGGCACAAAAACGCAAGCGACAGCACATAAAGCCACGGGAATTTGTCCCGTTTTTCAAAGCTGAGGGCACACAGCACAAATGCCAGTGTCATCATACAATACGGACGAGAAATAACCGCAAATTGGTAAAAATAAAAGTAAGTGAACGGCAAAACCCACTTAACAAGTCTCGGAAAAGGAGCGTACCAAAGAATAAGAAATACCGCCAAAGCCACAAAAACAAGGCTCACAAATGCCAATGAAGCCTCATACGGGGCACCAAGCTTTGCGAAAGGCAACAGCACCAAATGCCACAGCGGCGGATGTCCCTCATAATGCGGTACGGAAAACAGAATATCCTTAAACGTGGCCTCACGGGCGATTTGCCACGCCACAGCCTCGTCAAACCACGGCTCGTGGAACACGCCCATCACCGCTTTCAGCACACAAAAAAGGCACAGCACCACCATTTCCGGAATTTTCCCGGAAATTGCCTCTGCTCGTGCGTTGAGGGCGGTCAGCTTTTTGGGCAACCACCACAGTGCTGTCGACAGCGACGACGGCTTGGTCGAATCCATTCTCTCTCCTCCTTTGCGGATTTTCATATAGTATAACACATTTTGTTGTATTCGTAAAGAAAAAAACGCCTTTTGGAAAACCAAAAGGCGTTTTTAATAAAAATCAGAACAAACCGGTGATTTTGCCGTTTTCGTCCACGTCGATATTCTCGGCGGCAGGTTTTTTCGGCAATCCTGGCATCGTCAGAATATCGCCGGTCAACACCACAACAAATCCCGCCCCCGCCGACACTTTCACGTTTTTAACGGTAACGGTAAAGTTCTCCGGAGCCCCAAGTTTCGTGGGATCATCCGAAAAGCTGTATTGCGTTTTGGCAATACACACCGGCAGCTTATCAAACCCGAGTGCGGTCAACTGGGCAATCTGTTTTTTGGCACCGGGCATCACGGTGATACCGCTGCCGCCATAAACCTTTTTGACCACCGCTTCGATTTTTTCTTCAATGGAAGCGTCCAGTTCGTAGGAGAAGGTGAAATCTCCCTGTTCCTCTTCACAAAGGCGAACCACCTCACGGGCAAGTGCCTCACCGCCCTTGCCGCCTTCCGCCCACACCGTAGACAAAACGGTGTTGACGCCCAGCTCACGGCATTTGGCAATGATGAAGTCAATTTCCGCATCGGTGTCCGTCGGGAAGCGGTTGACCGCCACCACGCAAGGCAGTTTATACACATTTTTGATGTTGGACACGTGACGCAACAGGTTCGGAATACCCTTTTCAAGAGCACCCAAGTCTTCGGTGTTCAGCTCCGTTTTGGCAAGGCCGCCGTGCATTTTAAGGGCACGAACGGTAGCAACCACCACAACGGCATCCGGAGTAAGTCCCGCCATACGGCATTTGATATCGAGGAATTTTTCTGCACCAAGGTCAGCACCGAAGCCTGCCTCCGTAATGGTGTAATCCCCCATTTTCATTGCCAGCCGAGTGGCCATCACCGAGTTGCAACCGTGAGCAATATTGGCGAAAGGACCACCATGCACAAACGCCGGCGTGCCTTCAAGAGTCTGCACCAGGTTGGGTTTGATAGCGTCCTTGAGCAAAGCGGTCATCGCTCCCACGGCGTTAAGGTCACCGGCAGTAACCGGTTTGTCATCAAAAGTGTAGGCCACCACAATACGAGACAGACGTTCTTTCAAATCAGTGATAGACGAAGCGAGGCAGAATACCGCCATAATCTCGCTGGCAACGGTGATATCAAAGCCGTCCTCACGGGGAACACCGTTGGTTTTACCGCCCATACCGTCGAGCACAAAGCGAAGCTGACGGTCATTCATATCCACGCACCGTTTCCAGGTGATTTTGCGTACATCAATACCAAGGGCATTTCCCTGCTGAATGTGGTTATCCAGCATTGCCGCAAGCAGGTTATTTGCCGCACCAATAGCGTGAAAATCGCCGGTAAAGTGGAGGTTGATGTCCTCCATCGGCACAACTTGAGCATAACCGCCGCCGGCGGCACCGCCCTTCACACCGAACACCGGCCCGAGCGACGGCTCACGAAGAGCCACCGTCACATCCTTGCCGATGCGGGAAAGACCATCTGCCAAGCCGATAGTCGTGGTTGTTTTTCCTTCGCCCGCCGGCGTAGGCGTAATGGCGGTAACCAAAACCAGTTTTCCGTTTTCACGGTCGGTTTCTTTAATCAGTGCCGGATCAACCTTTGCCTTATAACGCCCGTATTGTTCGATATATTTCTCGTCCACATGGGCACGAGCGGCAATTTCGCCGATGGGCTTCATTTTACACTGCTGAGCAATTTCAATGTCGGATAAATACGCCATAGTTCTTACTCTCCTTTGAAATACTTGACCGCCGACTTAAACATCTTAATGTCATAGTCGCCGACAACGTTTTTGTAAAGACCATTTCCGATACGCTCGCTGTGTCCCATTTTACCGAACACACGACCGTCCGGCGAGGTGATACCTTCGATAGCGAAAGCGGAGTTGTTGGGGTTAAACGCCACATCGCCGGTAGCGTTGCCGTCAAAGTCCACATACTGCGTGGCGATTTGACCGTTTTTAGCGAGTTCTCGGATAAGACTCTCCTGTGCATAGAAGCGACCCTCACCGTGAGAAATCGGCACACTGAGCACGTCTCCGACGTTGACGCCTTTCAGCCACGGAGATTTGTTCGACGCCACCCGAGTACGCACAATTTTAGACTGGTGACGGGCGATGGTATTAAAGGTCAGCGTCGGGCTATTCTCGTTTGTATCCACGATTTTGCCGTACGGCACAAGTCCCAGTTTTATCAGTGCCTGGAAGCCGTTGCAAATACCGCACATAAGGCCGTCTCGATTATCCAAAAGGTCGGTGACCGCTTCTTTGATAGCGGCGTTTCGGAAAAAGGCGGTAATGAATTTACCGCTGCCGTCCGGCTCGTCACCGCCGGAAAATCCGCCGGGAACAAACACGATTTGGGATTGTTTGACCGCTTTTGCAAATTCCTCCACACTGCGGCGAATACCGTCTGCGGAAAGGTTGTTGATAACATAGATTTGGGCTTCTGCCCCGGCGTCCTCAACCGCTTTGGCACTGTCGAATTCGCAGTTTGTGCCCGGGAATGCCGGAATAAGCACCTTCGGACGAGCCACGGTAATCGCCGGAGCCTCCGTGTTGCGGCCGTCATAAGAGAACGTCTCCATCGTCGACGGAGTTTGAGCAATATTGCAGGCGTATACGCCTTCCAGCTTGTTTTCGTAAATGCGGTTCAAATCGGAAAGCGATATCGTCTCGCCCTCACGGGTAATAACGTCATCGTTTGTCACGGTTCCGAGGAGGACACCCTCTGTCTCCCCCGTCACCTCCAAAACAAAGCTGCCGTAGGCATAGCCGAACAAATCCTCCATCGAAAGGCCGGAGGCATACGCAAAGCCAAAGCCGTTGCCGATAGACATCTTGTATACGGCCTCGGCGACACCGCCAAAGCCCGGCGTATAGCAGGAAACCGCCTTGCCCGAACGGAGCAAATCAGTAACCTTGTCAAACAGAGCGAGCAGACTTTTTGCCGTGGGCAAACCGTTTTCATCCATTTCCGGTTTAAGCCAGACCACGTGATTTCCTGCCGACTTGAATTCCGGCGACACAATGGAAGCGGTTTTCTCGGTAGTCACCGCAAAGGACACAAGCGTGGGCGGCACGTCAATATTCTCAAACGAGCCACTCATCGAATCCTTGCCGCCGATGGCACCGATTCCAAGCTCTTTTTGGGCTTTGAACGCACCGAGGAGAGCCGAGAACGGCTTGCCCCAACGCTTTCCGTCATTTCCGGGCTTTTCAAAATACTCCTGGAACGTGAGATACACATCCTCAAATTTGGCACCGGTAGCAATCAACTTTGCCGCCGATTCTACAACCGCCAAATACGCACCGTGGAACGGGCTCTGTTCGGTAACGTAGGGGTTGTAGCCCCAGGACATGAGCGAGCAATCGTCGGTGTGTCGTTTTTCCACCGAGATTTTCTGTACCATAGCTTGAATAGGTGTTTTTTGGAGCTTGCCGCCAAAGGGCATCAACACCGTTCCTGCACCGATGGTCGAGTCAAAACGCTCGGACAATCCCCGTTTAGAGCAGACATTCAAGTCCGCCAAAAGGGCTTTGTAGCTATCGGTAAAGGTGCCGCCGATTTCCTTTTCGGGCGTAGCGGTGGCGGCGGGTAAAATGGTGATATGTTTATCGGCACCGTTCGAATTTAAGAATTCACGGCTAATATCCACAATGGTGTTACCGTTCCACGTCATGGTAAGACGAGGCTCGGCAGTAACCGTGGCAACCGGGCACGCTTGCAGGTTTTCCTTGTCGGCAAGGGCGAGAAAAGCGGGTACATCTTTTGCTTCGACAACCACGGCCATTCGCTCTTGCGATTCGCTGATAGCGAGTTCGGTGCCGTCCAGACCCTCATATTTCTTCGGAACGGCGTTTAAGTCAATGGAAAGACCGTCCGCCAGTTCGCCGATAGCCACCGACACGCCGCCCGCACCAAAGTCATTACAGCGTTTAATCATTCGGCAGGCATCGCCGTTACGGAACAGACGTTGGAGTTTACGCTCTTCGGGAGCATTACCCTTTTGCACTTCGGCACCGCAGGTTTCCACCGAATGAGCATCATGGGCTTTGGAGGAGCCGGTAGCACCGCCGATACCGTCACGGCCGGTGCTTCCGCCCAGCAAGATAACCACATCGCCGGGAGCCGGCACCTCACGGCGGACATTTTCCGCCGGTGTCGCCGCAATCACCGCACCGATTTCCATACGCTTGGCGGCGTAGCCGGAATGATACAGCTCATCCACAATGCCGGTAGCAAGACCGATTTGGTTGCCGTAGGACGAATATCCGTTGGCGGCGGTGGTCACGATTTTTCGCTGGGGCAGTTTTCCCTCAATCGTATCGCACACGGGCACGGTCGGGTCAGCGGCACCGGTTACACGCATGGCACCGTAAACGTACGAACGTCCGGACAGCGGGTCACGAATGGCGCCGCCGATGCAGGTTGCCGCACCACCGAACGGCTCAATTTCCGTAGGATGGTTATGGGTTTCGTTTTTGAACAGCAACAGCCACGGCTCGGATTTTCCTTCCACCTCAACGTCGATTTTCACCGTACAGGCGTTGATTTCTTCCGATTCATCCAGCTTGTTGAGCTTGCCGGTTTGTTTGAGATACCGCACCGCCAAAGTGGCAATATCCATAAGGCAAATAGGTTTGGTACGTCCAAGCTCCTTGCGGGTTGCCAAATAGTCGTTGTATGCCTCCTCAAGAAGGGCATCCTCAAATTTCACATTGTCAATCACCGTACCAAAGGTGGTGTGACGGCAGTGATCCGACCAATAGGTATCAATCATACGAATTTCGGTAATGGTGGGGTCACGTTGCTCTTGTTTGAAATATTCCCGACAAAAAACAATGTCGTCCACATCCATCGCCAAGCCGTAGGTTTTGATGAACGCCGCCAGTTCCTCTCGGGAAAGGGCGGTAAAGCCGTTGAGCGTTTCCACCGTTTCGGGAATATCGTAGTCGGTTTTTAAGGTTTCCGGCAAGTCAAGAGCTGCTTCTCTCGCCTCTACCGGGTTAATCACATATTTTTTTATTTCCGCAACATCCGCCTTCGTCAGGTTGCCGTAAAGGGCATAGATTTTCGCACTGCGGATAAGCGGACGGTCGCTTTGGAACAGCAACTGGATACACTGTGCCGCAGAATCTGCCCGTTGGTCAAACTGACCGGGCAAATACTCCACCGCAAACACCGTTGCCCCCGCCACATCCATATCGGCAGTGGCAATATCTATCTGCGGCTCGGAAAATACGGTTTTCACCGCATACTCAAATTGCTCGGCAGAAATGTTTTCAACATCATAGCGGTTGAAAAGCCGCACATTGGTAAGGCCGTCAATGCCGAGCAAGCTTTTGGCATCGTTTTTCAGTGTCGTGGCTTCGTTTTGAAGTCCCGCACGTTTTTCCACAAAAATTCTGTAAACCATCTGTTATTCCTCCAAAGCACGAAGAGCACGAGTCCCGATATCGTGGCGGAAAAATGCATTGCCAAATGACACGGTGGAAACACGGTCATAGGCCGTTTCAATCGCATTCGAAAGCGAATCCTCCACCGCTGTTACGCCCAATACACGACCGCCGTTTGTAAGCAGTTTTCCGTCTTTAAGGCAGGCTCCCGCCACATAGACATAAGGCTCCGTTTCGGCGGCGATTGTGATTTCATAGCCTTTTTCATACGCCGTGGGATATCCCTCCGATGCCATCACCACACAGCAAGCATGTTTTTGATAAAACTCCACCGGGCAATCGGCAAGCGTACCGCTTGTCACCGCCTGCATCACGGTGAGCAGATCGGATTTAAGAAGCGGCAACACCACTTGCGTCTCCGGATCACCGAAACGGCAGTTGTATTCAATAACTTTCGGGCCGTCGGGAGTGAGCATTAAACCGAAATAGAGACATCCCTTAAAGGTTCTCCCCTCGGCGTTCATAGCGTTCATCGTCGGCAAAAAGATTTTTTCCATACACTCCGCCGCCACATCCGCCGTGTAATACGGGTTCGGGGCAACGGTTCCCATACCGCCGGTGTTCAATCCCTGGTCATTGTCGCCGGCACGCTTGTGGTCCATAGAGGACACCATCGGCACAACCGTTTTGCCGTCGGTAAAAGACAAAACGGACACCTCCGGGCCGGTCAAAAACTCCTCAATCACGATGTTGTCGCCGCTTTTGCCGAACTTTTTGTCCTGCATCATCGAAACGACGGCGGCTTTTGCCTCCTCACGAGTTTCGGCAATCACCACGCCTTTTCCCAGAGCCAATCCATCAGCTTTAATGACTGTCGGCACGGGAGCGGTTTCAAGATAAGCCAAAGCGGCGTCAAGCTCGTTAAACGTCTCGTAAGCGGCAGTGGGAATCCCATATTTCTTCATCAGGTCTTTGGAAAACACCTTACTGCCCTCAATGATAGCGGCATTAGCGGTCGGTCCGAAGCAGGGAATCCCCTTTGCGTTCAATGCATCCACACAGCCGAGCACCAACGGGTCATCCGGTGCCACAACCGCATAGTCCACGCCGTTGTTTACGGCAAAATCCACGATACCGTCGATATCGGTAGCTTTCACATCCACACACGTGGCATCCGCCGCCATACCGCCGTTACCCGGCAGGGCAAAAATTTCGGTAACGTTCGGGTTTTCGTTCAGTTTTTTGATAATGGCGTGCTCCCGTCCGCCGGAGCCGACGACCAACAGTTTCATAGTTCTCCTCCTTAATGGTGGAACAAACGCATTTTCGTAAAGGACATCGTCATCCCGTATTTGTCACAGCAATCGATCACCAAATCGTCACGGATAGAACCACCCGGCTCGGCGATATATTTCACGCCACTGCGTTTGGCACGCTCGATGTTATCGCTAAACGGGAAAAACGCATCCGAGCCGAGTGCCACACCGTCGATCGTGGCGAGATAGGCCGCTTGCTCCTCACGGGTGAACGGAGCAGGCTGTTCGGTAAAGTATTTCTGCCAGTTTCCGTCTGCACAAACGTCCTCTTCGTTTTGGTTAATATAGCCATCAATAACGTTGTCACGGTCCGGACGGCCGATTTCCGCCTTGAACGGCAAATTCAGCACCTTGTCCGCTTGACGGAGGAACCACGTATCCGCTTTACTGCCCGCAAGACGAGTGCAATGGATACGGGATTGCTGACCGGCACCCACACCGATAGCTTGACCGTCCACCGCATAGCAAACGGAGTTCGACTGGGTGTATTTCAGCGTAATGAGTGCAATAATGAGGTCACGCACCGCACTTTCCGGCAAATCCTTGTTTTTCGTTACAATGTCGGAAAGAAGCTCTTTGTTGATTTTGAAGTTGTTGCGGCCTTGCTCAAAGGTGATACCAAACACCTGTTTATGCTCCGCTTCGGCGGGCACATAGTTCGAGTCGATTTTCACAATGTTATAGCCGCCCTTGCGTTTGGTTTTAAGGATTTCCAACGCTTCCGGCTCATAGTCCGGTGCAATCACGCCGTCGGACACTTCCCGTTTAATCATCAACGCCGTGGTCACGTCGCAGGTGTCGGATAATGCCACCCAATCGCCGAAAGAGCACATACGGTCAGTGCCACGGGCACGGGCATAGGCACACGCCAGCGGCGAGTCGTCAAGACCCTCAATATCGTCCACGAAGCAGGCTTTTTTCAGCTTGTCCGACAGCGGAATCCCCACCGCCGCCGACGTGGGACTGACGTGTTTGAAGGAAGTAACCGCCGGAAGACCCAACGCCTCTTTCAGTTCTTTGACAAGCTGCCAGGAGTTAAACGCATCCAAAAAGTTGATATAGCCCGGACGACCATTGAGGATTTCAATAGGCAAATCCGAACCGTCATGCATAAAAATTTTCGAGGGTTTTTGGTTGGGGTTGCAACCGTATTTCAATTCAAATTCTTTCATGGTGTCCACTCCTTATTTATTCTTGTTGATGAGGCGATTTTCCGCTTCACCGGTAGCGAGGTCCACATAGCGGACGTACAGCGAGATTTTGTTCTGTTCGTCCAAAGCGTTCCACAATTTTTCGGTAAACGCATCAATATCGTTGTCGATAGCCACACGCTCCGGCTCACCTTGGAACGTGGGAATGGGGTTTCCGTCACACACATAGGTGTGGATAAAGTGACCGAGACCCGCCACCGACGGATAATCAAAGGTATAGCGAGCACAATCGGAGCCCTCGGCGTCAATGCTTTTGAGAATGCTCATTTTATAGGTGAAATCGTTGTCACCGAACACGAGCATACCGCTGATGCGAGGCGTGAAGTTCGGGGCATCCGGCTCGAATTCACGGGTTTTAAGAGCTTTACAGAAGCAACCGCCGTTTGCCAAGCTGTCATAAATGGTATCCGTTTGGTTGCCGTTCGTGACAATCAATTTGTTCTCGTAGGAACGAATAGCGGCATAGATGATAAGACTCGGGTCTTGCACCTTAGACGCATCAAACGGCTCGGTAAACACTTCTCCGTTCTTTTCGGTGAAAATGCGGTTGCGGCTGTTTTCGCTGCGACCCATAATGAAATACGCCGTGGCAGCTTTTTTCCCATCGGCGGTTTTACCGATGACAATACCACGTCCCACATAGGAGTTGTCCTTAATCAGTTCGGCAATGTCGTTGACTTTATAGATGTTCATAACAGTTCCCTCCGTTATTGATTTTTAGCTTCTAACATCCCGGCAGCAACCTTTTCGGTAGCGGCGGGCAAGATTTTCCATTCCGCTTGACGCATAACACGCTTTTGCAGCGTTTCCGGGGTATCGTGTTCCCGGACATTGACAGCTTTTTGCAGTATGATTTCCCCGCCGTCGGGGATTTCGTTGACGAAATGCACCGTCGCTCCGGTAACCTTTACGCCTTTTTTCAGTGCCGCCTCATGAACACGCAACCCGTAATATCCCTCGCCGCAAAATGATGGAATCAAAGACGGGTGCACATTCAAAATGCGGTGATCATAGCGGGAGGTAAACTTCTCGCTTAAAATCGACATAAAGCCGGCAAGAACAATCAACTCTGCTCCCGCCTCCTCGATTTTGCGGATGATTTCCTCCTCAAACTGTTCTTGGGAGAGGCAGACGGATTTCAGCACCGTTGCCGTGGGGATTTTCGCCGCCTCGGCACGTTTCAGAGCATACGCATCCGCTTTATTGGACAACACAAGAGCGATTTTTCCGCTTTGCAAAACACCGCTTTTTTGGGCATCAATCAAGGCTTGTAAATTCGTGCCGCCACCGGAAACCAGCACGGCAATTTTAATCTTCTTTTGTTTCAACGCCGTCTCCCCTTTCAAATGACGAGAGTTTCGGATGAATTATTCGATAACAATTTTTTCGTTGGACGAGATGATTTCGCCGATAACATACGCATCCTCGCCGTTTTCTTTAAGCACCGTCAACGCTTTTTCCGCATCCTCTTTTGCCACGACAATGCTCATACCCACACCCATATTAAAAGTGTTAAACATATCCCGTTCAGAGATATTTCCCCGTTTTTGGATGAGGTCAAAAATCGGCAGAATCTTCACCGCACTCTTTTGAATTTTCGCACCGAATCCGTCCGGAATGCTCCGGGGAATATTTTCGTAAAATCCGCCGCCGGTGATATGCGAAATAGCTTTCACCGTCACGGCTTCAAGCAACGCCAGCACCGGCTTCACATAAATGCGAGTGGGGGCAAGCAGGGCTTCGCCGATGGATTTTCCGCCAAGCTCCGAAAGCGGCGTTTTGATATCGGCATTTTCCACGTCAAACACTTTCCGCACCAGCGAAAAGCCGTTGGAATGGACGCCACTGGACGGAAGAGCAATGACCACGTCCCCCGCTTGCATCGTTTTGTTGTTAATGATTTTTGCTTTGTCCACCACACCGGTGCAATAGCCGGCGAGGTCATATTCATCCTCGGGATAGAAGCCGGGCATCTCGGCGGTTTCACCGCCAATCAGTGCCGCTCCGGACATCACGCAACCGTCGCACACGCCTTTCACGATATCGGCGATACGCTCCGGCACATTTTTGCCGCAGGCGATGTAGTCGAGGAAAAACAGCGGTTTTGCACCACAGCAAATGATATCGTTCACACACATGGCCACGCAGTCGATACCCACGGTATCGTGCTTGTCCATAAGAAATGCCAATTTCAGCTTGGTACCCACGCCGTCAGTGCCGGATACGAGCACCGGGCGAGTAATCCCCTCTAAGTCCAGCTCAAACAGACCGCCAAAGCCGCCCACATCCGAGCAAACCCCCGATGTCATCGTTTTGGCAATATGTTGTTTCATCAGCTCAACCGCTTTATAACCGGCGGTAATATCCACACCGGCGGCAGCATACGCCTCCGAACGAGAATTGGTGTTCATTGCACTTACTCCTTTCCGTTCCAGCAATAGGTACACAAGTCTTCCTCGGGAAGTCCGATAGCTCTAATCACATTTTCCAGCGATTGGAATTCCAACGAGGCAAAATGGAATTTTTCACAAATAGCCTCTCGCAATTTCTTGCCCCGCTCGGTAGAACCGTCCGCATACTCGTCGATATGCTTCTCGCCCTCGTCGCCCTCAAGCTCCGCAATCACACGGCGAGCAATCAACTCCATATCTCCGGTCGCACGGGAGAAATTGAGGAATTTACAACCGTACATAATCGGTGGACAAGCCGAACGCATGTGAACCGATTTGGCACCGCTTTCATAGAGAAAGTCCACCGTTTCTTTCAACTGCGTTCCACGGACAATCGAATCGTCCACAAACAGCAATTCTTTGTTTTCAATGAGCTCCCGCACGGGAATTTGCTTCATCTTGGCAATTTTTTCCCGTTCCACCTGCTTCGTGGGCATAAAGCTTCGTGACCAGGTCGGCGTATACTTAATAAACGCACGGGCAAAGGGCACACGGCTGTGATTGGCGTAACCGATAGCGTGCGGTGTGCCGGAATCGGGAACACCGCCAACGTAGTCAAGGTTGTCACACACACCGAACAGCTCATCCATTTCGGCGAGCAATTCTCCGTTGCGGTAACGCATCATCTCGACGTTGACTCCCTCGTATGTAGAGGTAGGATATCCGTAATAACTCCAGAGGAAAGAGCACACATGTTTTTTCTTTCCGGGAGCAACCAGTTGGGTCATTTTTTCCGGTGTCAGCTCAATCACCTCGCCGGGGCCCAGCTCACACACGTTTTCAAAACCCAGTTTGCCGAAAGCGAAGGATTCAAACGCCACGGCATAGCCGTCCTCCCTCTTGCCGACAGCAACAGGAATACGGCCTAACGCATCACGTGCGGCAATAAGAGACCCGTTATCCCGCAAAATGAGGATGGAAGCGGTACCGTCGATGGATTTTTGGGCAAATCGAATTCCATCGGCAAAGTTGCTCTTTTGGTTGATGAGTGCCGCCACCAGCTCCGTGCCGTTTACTTTGCCACCGGTCATGGAGTCAAAGTGTCCGCCCGAGAAGGACAAAAACTTATCAACCAACTCATCAAAGTTGTTGATAACTCCCACCACGCTGATAGCGTAAGTGCCGATGTTGGAACGAATAAGCAACGGTTGCGGGAAGGTGTCGCTGATGACACCGATAGCAGACGTACCACGCATCTCGTCGAAGATATGTTCAAATTTTGTACGGAACGGGGCGTTCTCAATATGGTGGATTTTGCGTTGCAAGCCGATTTCGGCATCGTATGCCGCCAGTCCACCGCACCGTGTTCCTAAATGCGAGTGATAGTCCGTTCCGAAAAAGACGTCGGCAAGACAGTCGTTTTTGGACGTAATTCCGAAAAAGCCTCCCATAAGGTCCTCCGTAAATAATCGTTAAAAATGTAAAAATCAAGCAAAGAACAGCTCAGACAGCGTCATCGGATCAATGTACTCGCCGTCCTTGTACACACGCATATTGCCGGAGGCGATCTCGTCAATAAGCATCACATCGCCGTTGGCATCGTAACCAAACTCAAACTTGATATCGTACAGTACAAGACCTTTTTCTTTCAGGTCATCCGCCACGATTTTGGTGATTTTCTGGGTCATTTCTTTGATGTCGTCATACTGTTTTGCCGTCATCACGCCCAAATCCACAAGACCGTCTTTGGTCACCAGCGGATCGCCTTTTTCGTCGTTTTTGAACGTCGTTTCGACGTAGGCGGGCAAATCAGCACCCTCCTCGCAGTAATCGCTGTAACGGCGGTAGAAACTGCCCACCGCTTTGTGACGGCAGATAACCTCAAGGCCTTTACCAAACACTTTGGCGGGAAGCACTTCCATCGTGGTATCCGCAAGGTCAGCGGAAACGAAATGGGTTTTAATGCCGGCGGCATTGACCTTTTCGAAAAAATAGATGGACATACGCAGGTTGACGTCGCCCACACCCTCAATGGTCAGACCGACGGAGTTCTCGCCGGGATCAAACACACCGTCTTTGCCGGTGCAGTCATCTTTGAATTTGAGGAGGTAGTTGCCGTTATCCAACGCAAATACGTCCTTAGTTTTGCCGGTGTACACGAGTTTCTTTTCCATAGTTGATCGACTCCTTTAATATATGTTAGGGTATATAACAAACAATTTTACAGCCTTGTCGTAATCGAGGCATCTTTTTGAAGCACCGCCTCGGCATCGGCTTTACGCTTGGCATCAAGCTTTGCGGCGAGAGTTTCATCCTCCACCGACAAAATTTGGGCACAAAGCAAAGCGGCATTGACTCCTCCGTTGAGAGCAACGGTTGCCACCGGAATACCGGAGGGCATTTGTACCGTTGATAAGAGGGCATCAATGCCGTCAAGGGCACCACCTTTACAAGGAATACCCACCACCGGTAAGGTGGTGTTGGCGGCGATGGCACCCGCCAAATGAGCCGCCATTCCGGCGGCGGCAATAATCGCACCAAACCCATTTTGGCGGGCGTTCACAGCAAACTCCCGTGCCTGCTCGGGGGTGCGGTGGGCAGAATACACGTGGACCTCGTAGGGGATTCCCAAGCTATCCAACGTGGCAGTAGCCTTTTGGATGATGGGCAAATCGCTGTCGCTGCCCATCACAATACCGATTTTTTTCATAACAAAACCTCCTTGTTTCGTATCAAAAACAAAAGGACGCACGTAGTCCTATACAAGGTCAACGTGCGCCCAGACGGTCGGCTGTAAAGCGGGGTAACTTTACCCCACACTCTTTGATCCTCCGCAGTGCTCTGCGACAATCCGTCAGTCACAAAGAGTGGCTTTCAATTGATATAAACAGTATACCAAAAAAGCACATTTAAGTCAAGCCGAGAACGCACTTTTTTGTCAAATTTTTTCCTGTGCCTCACAGTAGACACAGCGACGGTTTTTTCCGTCGGCAGATATCTTAAAGCGGTGGCAAAGCTCCTGTTCGCTCGAGGTGATACACCGTGGATTATCGCAGTGTCCTCCCTCTTGCCCCATATCGTTTTCATAGGGCAAGTCCGTTTCGGAGAGCAGCTTCAAAATCAACGCCATACGCATAAATTTTCCGGATTGAACCTGCTCAAAATAGCAAGCACGTGGGTCATCATCCACCCGGACACTTATCTCGTTGACACGAGGAAGCGGGTGAAGCACACAACAGTCCGCCGAGGCTTTCTGCATTTTCTCCTCTGTTAGCACGTACACGTCTTTCAGACGTTCATATACCGTCGCATCGTCAAATCGCTCCCGTTGAATGCGGGTCATATAAAGAATGTCGAGCGTCGGGAGTGCCTCCTCCAGCGAGGCGGTTTCGCTGTATTTAAGACCGTTTTTCTCGATAACCTCATTTTTCACGTAATTGGGCAACCGCAACTCGTCGGGAGAAATCAGCACAAATTCCACACCGGGATAACGGGACAACGCCCCGATAAGCGAATGAACGGTACGTCCGTATTTCAAATCACCGCAAAGTCCCACTTTTAAGTCGGAAAACCGTCCCTTGTGGCGGTGAATGGTCAACAAATCCGCCAGCGTTTGGGTCGGATGGCAGTGACCGCCGTCTCCGGCGTTAATCACCGGGATGCGGGCGTTTTGTGCCGCAACAAGTGCCGAGCCCTCTTTCGGGTGACGCATGGCGATAATATCCGCATAACAGCCTACTGTGCGAGCGGTATCGGCGATACTCTCTCCTTTTTCGGTGGAGGAAGCTCCCGCACCGGACATAGACAGCACACTTCCCCCCAGTTCCAACATCGCCGCCTCAAAACTCAGTCGAGTACGAGTGGACGGCTCGAAAAACAAGGTGGCAAGCTTCTTGCCTTTACACTTCTCGGTATACTTTTCCGGCTGTGCTAAAATATCCTCGGCAACAGCAATCAGTTCATCCAACTCCGCCACCGATAAATTCAAGGTATCGATAAGACTTCTCATAGCTTACGCTCCAATCCAGCTTTCGTCCGACGGGTTATTGCGGAAGGCAATCAACCGAGCAATATCGGAGGGCTCTATATAGCCCTCCTCCGCCGCCACCTCGGCGATGGTGTCAAAATTGGTGAGCGAAATATTTTTCACATCCGCAGCGGCGAGGCGATCCAGCCCCTTTTGCATTCCGTAAGTGAAGATGGAAACCACGCCGAGAACCTCTGCTCCCGCTTCACGCAATGCTTCCACAACTTCGATAACACTGCCGCCGGTAGAGATAAGATCCTCAACCACCACGACCTTTTGGCCCGCTTCCAGTTTGCCCTCAATGCGGTTTTGGCGACCGTGGTCTTTGTTGCCGGAGCGAACATAGCCCATAGGCATTTTGAGAAGATGACCCACAATGGCGGCGTGGGCAATGCCGGCGGTAGACGTACCCATCAGCACCTCGGCATCGGGATAGTTTTCTTTAATCAAGGTGGCAAGTCCGTTTTCCACGTCATCCCGCACCTGTGGTGCGGTCAACGTCAGTCGGTTGTCACAATACACCGGGCTTTTGATTCCGCTTGCCCAGGTAAACGGCTCCTCCGGACGGAAAAACACCGCTTTAATTTTAAGCAAATCCTTGGCAATCACTTTGTTCAGTTCCATGGTTCTCTCTCCTCAATCTACAAATTCTGCAAGGCAACGCTCGTACGCCGCCACCGGGTTTTCAGCGGCGGTGATAGGACGTCCTACCACAATGTAATCCGAGCCGATTGCCTTAGCATCCGCAGGGGTCATCACCCGTTTTTGGTCTCCCATATCCCCGTCGGCAAACCGCACGCCGGGCGTAATGGTTAAAAACGCTTTGCCGCAAGTGTCGTGAACCTTTCCCGCTTCCAGCGGCGAACAAACCACACCGTCAAGCCCTGCATTTTTTGCGTTTTGGGCATAGTGCATCACCACACGGTCAATAGGCTCTTTAATGAGCAAATCGTTTTCCATACTTTCCTGGTCGGTAGAGGTCAACTGGGTCACGGCAATCAAAAGCGGTCGACTGCCATCCGGCCGAGTTAGACCCTCAAGAGCCGCCTGCATCATTCTTGTGGTACCCGCCGCATGCAGGTTCGTAATATCCACATCCAAGCGAGACAACACCGCCATAGATTTTTTGACGGTATTCGGAATATCATGAAGCTTTAAGTCAAGGAAAATCTTGTGTCCTCTGGCTTTCAGCTCTCGCACAATCGCAGGGCCCTCCGCATAGAACAGCTCCATTCCAATTTTCACAAAAGGTTTTTTTTCGGTAAACTTATCTAAAAAAGCATACGTCTCGTCCGCAGAGGCGAAATCGCACGCTACAATCACGTCTTTTCCCATAACGATACTCCTTTAATGATATCCGAAAGATTTTCAATGCCGTACCGTTCCATCACCTGCGGCAAATCCGCCACGATGTCCCGACACGCAAAGGGGTTTACAAGGTTGGCGGCACCGATTTCCACCGCTGTCGCTCCTGCCAGCATCATTTCCACCACATCCTCGGCCGAGGATACGCCGCCCATACCGACAACGGGAATGTCGACCGCATGGGCAACCTGATACACCATCCGCAAAGCGACCGGGAAAATGGCAGGGCCGGAAAAACCGCCCATCGTATTGGCAATCACCGGCTTTTTGGTTTTCAAATCAATCCGCATTCCGAGCAGCGTGTTGATAAGGCTGATTCCATCCGCTCCCGCTTGCTCGCAAGCTTTGGCGATGGCAACAATATCGGTGACGTTGGGCGACAGCTTCACAATCACCGGCTTTTTGGTCACCGCCTTAACCGCTCTGGTCACTTCGGCGGCGGCGGCAGGGTCGGTACCAAAGCTCATTCCTCCCCCGTGAACATTGGGACAACTGACGTTGACCTCCAACCAGCCCACCTGGGGTTCTTTATCTAACTTTTGGCAAGTCTCGGCGTAATCCGAAACCGAGAATCCGGACACGTTTGCCATAACCGGTTTATGAAAGCATTTAGCAAGCTTCGGAAGCTCCTTTTCAATCACCGCATCCACGCCGGGATTTTGCAGACCCACGGCGTTAATCATTCCGGCGGTGCATTCGGCGATACGAGGCGTGGGGTTGCCGAAACGAGAGTCCTTTGTGGTTCCCTTAAACGAGAACGTGCCAAGGCAGTTAATATCATAAAGCTCGGCAAATTCATACCCGAAGCCAAAGGTGCCGGAGGCGGGAATAACCGGGTTATCAAGAGGAATACCGCAAAGGTTCACACTCATTTTCCCCATAAGATTTCCTCCTTCCGAAGCACCGGACCATCCTTGCAAATGCGTTTATAGCCGGTCACCGTTTTGCACGAGCAACCCATACAAGCACCAAACCCGCACCCCATACGTTCCTCAAAGCTGAACTGACCGGAGGTGTTGGTGGCTTTGTAAACCGCTTTCAGCATTGGCTCCGGCCCGCACGTGTAAAAGTAGTCATAGCGGTCGGGCAACGCATCGGTCACAAAGCCCTTTTGCCCATACGAGCCGTCGGCGGTGGTAACGGTAACCGTTGCACCCAAAGCACGAAATTCTTCCTCGAAGAATATCTCATCCTTTTTGTTAAAACCCAACACAACCGACACAGATTTGCCGGCGGCGAGCAACCGTTTGGCAAGGAGATACAGCGGCGGTACACCGACACCGCCTCCGAGCAACAACACCTGTTCGCCGGCGTCGGCTTCATCGTAACCGTTGCCGAGCCCGGTCAAAACGTCCACCGTGTCCCCGGGTTTCATCTCGCTCATTTGCGTGGTTCCCTGCCCCACAACCTTGTAGACCAGGGTGAGCTCTCCCTCTGTGCAATCGCAAACGGAGAGTGGACGACGAAGAAATTTCCCCGCTAATTGCAGGTTGACAAACTGACCCGCACCGGTGATGTCCGAGGTATCTCCCTCAAGAACCATTTGATATACAAGGGCATTCAGTGCCGTGTTTTCTTTTACGGTAAAAAGTCCCTGTTTCATCGTATCTCTCCTTTAAGCATCAATGGTGGAGATGGTGAGCGTGGTCTCCTCCAAAACGTCAAGCAACACGTTGACCGTATCCAGAGAGGTAAACATCGTCACATTGTTTTCGGTCGCAAGACGGCGAATCTGCATACCGTCACTCACCTGACCGGTGGCACCGATATCCCGGGTGTTGATAACATAAGCGATGTGACCCTGACGCAGAGAGTTCGGAATTTCATCCGGGTCGTCGCTGATTTTCTTAAGCACGTGAGTACGAATTCCGTTATCTTTAAGGAATTGTGCCGTGCCGGCAGTGGCTTCAATATTAAAGCCAAGGTTATAGAACCGACGAATAAGCGGCAACGCCTCCGCCTTATCTTTATCCGAAACGGTAACAAACACCGTGCCGTAGTTTTGCAAATGGGTTCCGGCGGCTTGCAACGCTTTGTACAACGCACGATTGAGCTTGTCGTCATAGCCGATGGCTTCGCCGGTAGATTTCATTTCCGGCGAGAGATAAGCGTCAAGCCCTTTGATTTTATTGAAGCTGAACACCGGAACTTTAACATAGAAACGTTTTTTCTCATCCGGATACACATCAAAGATCCCCTGCTCTTTAAGGGATTTTCCGAGAATAACCTCGGTAGCAATATCCGCAAGGCTGTAACCGGTGGATTTAGACAAGAACGGAACCGTACGGGAAGAACGGGGATTCACCTCAATGATATACACATTTTCGTCGTCATCCACAATAAACTGGATGTTGTAAAGACCCACAATGCCAATACCAAGACCCAGTTTTTTAGCGTATTGCAAAATCACGCCCTTAACCTTATCCGAAATAGAGAACGCAGGATACACGCTGATAGAGTCGCCGGAGTGAATACCCGTACGCTCAACAAGCTCCATAATGCCGGGAATAAACACGTCTCTGCCGTCGCAAATAGCGTCCACTTCCACCTCTTTGCCTTGGATATATTTATCCACAAGCACCGGCTTATCGGCATCAATTTCCACCGCTGTTTTCAAGTAGTGACGCAGCTGCTGTTCGTTGGCAACAATCTGCATGGCACGACCGCCGAGAACAAAGGACGGACGCACAAGCACCGGATAACCGATTTCCGCCGCTGCGGCAACGCCATCCTCGATTTTGGTAACGGCACGGCCTTTCGGCTGAGGAATGTTCAAATCCTGCAATATTTTTTCAAAGCTGTCACGGTTTTCCGCACGCTCAATGGCGGCACAATCCGTACCGATGATTTTCACACCACGATCCATCAGCGGTTGGGCAAGGTTGATGGCGGTCTGACCGCCAAGCGAGGCAATGACACCGTCCGGTTGTTCGAAGTCAACAATCGCCATCACATCCTCCGGCGTCAACGGCTCAAAGTAGAGCTTGTCCGCCGTGGTGTAATCGGTCGAAACGGTTTCGGGGTTGTTGTTGATGATAATCGCCTCATAGCCGGCACGCTTGATGGTCTGTACAGCGTGAACCGTGGAGTAGTCAAACTCCACACCTTGACCGATACGAATCGGGCCGGCACCCAACACGATGATTTTCTTTTTATCCGTCAAGCGGGAGGCGTTTTCGCCGGTGTAGGACGAATAGAGATAGGCAATGTATTTACCGGTATGCAGAGTGTCCACCATTTTGAAAATGGGGGTAATTCCGTTTTGCTTGCGTTTTTGATAGACTTCAATCTCGCTCAAATTCCACAGCGACGCAATGTATTTATCCGAAAAACCGAGAATTTTGGCGGCTTTCAGCGTTTTCAAATCATTGACGTTGGATTTCAGCAGATTTTCCATTTCCACGATGCGGGCAAACGCTTCAAGGAACAACTCGGTAATCGCCGTAATCTCGTGGATTTTTTCAATCGAAGCCCCTCGGCGAAGCAGGGTGAACACCGCATACAGCGTATCATCACGGAAGGTTTTGATATAGTCATACAGCTCGTCATCGCTCAATTTGTCAAACTTCGGCATATAGAAATGGCACACACCGGTTTCCAGCGAGCGAACAGATTTGAGCAAGCATTCCTCCAGCGTAGAGCCGATACCCATCACCTCGCCGGTAGCCTTCATCTGCGTGCCGAGGGTGTTCGGAGCATCAGCAAACTTATCGAACGGGAAACGAGGAAATTTCGCCACAATGTAGTCAAGGCTCGGCTCAATTGCCGCTGTACCGCCCGCCACCGGAATATCTTTCAGTGCCATACCAAGGGCGATCTTTGCCGTAACACGGGCAATCGGATAACCGCTGGCTTTGGAGGCAAGTGCCGACGAACGGGACACACGGGGATTGACCTCAATCAAATAATACTGACTGGATTTGGGGTCAAGGGCAAACTGTACGTTACAGCCTCCGGAGATTTTCAACTCACGAATAATTTTAATCGCACTGTCGTTGAGCATTTTTAAGTCGTGGTCGTTGAGAGACAAAATCGGAGCAACCACCACCGAGTCACCGGTATGCACGCCCACCGGGTCCACATTCTCCATACCGCAAATGGTAATGGCGTTGTCGTCCGAGTCACGCATAACCTCAAACTCAATTTCCTTATAGCCTTTCACGCTCTTTTCAATAAGCACCTGATGCACCGGAGACAACTTGAAGGCGTTGGTACCGATTTCCACAAGCTCTTCCTCGTCGTTGGCAAAACCGCCGCCCGTTCCACCGAGTGTAAACGCCGGACGAAGCACCACGGGATAACCGATGTTCTTTGCGGCGTTTTTGGCTTCCTCCAGATTATAGGTGATTTCCGACGGAATAACCGGCTCACCGATGGATTCGCACATTTCCTTAAACAATTCCCGGTCCTCGGCACGTTCAATACTCTCACTGGATGTGCCAAGCAGCTCCACGCCGCACTCTTTCAAAATACCTTTCTTCTCCAGCTGCATAGCAAGGTTTAAGCCGGTTTGACCGCCGATACCCGGAACAATGGCGTCCGGACGCTCATAGCGGAGAATTTTCGCAATATATTCCAGCGTCAACGGCTCCATATACACTTTGTCCGCAATGGCAGTATCGGTCATAATCGTCGCCGGGTTGGAGTTGCACAAAATGACCTGATAACCTTCCTCCTTGAGAGCGAGGCACGCCTGCGTACCGGCATAGTCAAATTCCGCCGCCTGACCGATAACAATCGGGCCGGAACCGATAATCAATACCTTTTTGATGTCTGTTCTTTTTGCCATTTGAAAGACCTCCGTTTATTTATTATAGTAGATTTTTAATAACCGATTTCATACACCGTCTCACCGTTGCAGACGGTTTTTAGGCATTTTCCGAACACCTCAGCACCCGCAAAAGGCGTAGCACGCCCTTTCGACAAAAACGTGTCGGGGTCAACCGTTTCTTTTGCACTCAAATCCCACACCGTATAGCCGTTAAACGGCAATCCGAAGCGATTGCGTGACTGAACACACAGCAAGTCGAGGAGCTTGTTAAGCGTCAACAAGCCGGGCTTAACAAGACCCGTATATAAAAGTGGAAACGCCGTTTCAAGTCCCACAATTCCAAACGCACTTTTCGCAAGACCCCGTGCCTTTTCCTCGGCAGAATGCGGGGCGTGGTCGGTGGCAATCATATCAATCGTCCCGTCCGCAACGCCCTCTAACAGAGCCTCTCGATCCTCAACAGAGCGAAGCGGCGGATTCATCTTAAACCGACCGTCCTCCTGCAAATGGTTTTCATCAAGAAGCAAATAATGCGGTGCGGTTTCGCAGGTGACATCCACCCCGTTTTTCTTGGCCTCACGAATAAGAGCCACACTCTCCTTGCAGGAAATATGGCACACATGATAGCGGCAACCGGTCTCTTTTGCCAGCCGCAAGTCCCGTTTAATAGGCCCCCATTCGCTTTCGGAGCAAATGCCCTTATGCCCGTGGGCGGCGGCATAGCTTCCGGCGTGTATATATCCGCCGTGTAAAAGAGCATTATCCTCACAGTGAGCAACCACGCACTTGTCGAGAACGACGGCGTTTTGCATTGCCTCACGCATAAGGCTCTCCGCCTGCACACCACGCCCGTCATCCGAAAACGCTACGACGTGCGACGCCATCGCCTTTAAGTCGGCGAGGCACTCCCCTTTTTGTCCGACGGTAATCGCCCCATACGGGACAACCGACACGCACGCATCCTTGTGTATCGCCTCCAACTGAGTGGCCAGATGCTCCGCACAATCCGGAACGGGGTTCAGGTTCGGCATGGTGCAAACGGTGGTGTACCCTCCGTGTGCCGCCGCCATGGAGCCGGATTTAATGGTTTCTTTATAACAAAAACCCGGCTCACGAAAATGCACATGCACATCGCAAAAGCCGGGAAAAACAGCTATTTCAGCGGAGGGGTTACCCGCATATTTTTGAAAAAGAGAGGACAATTCCGCCGAAGCATCAAAAGCGGCGGGCAAAAACTCCGTTTTCATTTGCTTCACGATTTGTTTTTCCACGGTGTCCACCTCCCCAAAAAAAGAGCCTTGCCATAAATCGGCAAGGCTCAAACACGCACAAAAACAACACGCCGCAAAACGCTGCGTATTTCAGTTGTTTGAATCTTGCCGAACTCACGGGAACGACTTAAAGAATTCATCCTCTGTATTGTACCACGCCGCCAATCGGTTGTCAAGAATTTCCCCTATGTTTTTTGTTGCAAATTCGGTCGGAAATCGTGTCGCTTTTCGCCATATTTTCGATACTTGACGAATGTGGTATACTGAATGTAACGGAGTGATACTATGAATGAACTACACGAAGCCTTAAAAGGATTTACCGACTTGCCGATTGCCGCACTGGCACTGCTGTTTGCCATTCTTCTGCGAAAAAAGAACGCAAGCAAGGATTGGTCAACGCTCTTTTTTATTGTTGCCTGTGCCGGACTTCTCGGCTCTATCGTCCACGGAATCGCTTTATCCAGAGTTGCCGACGCCGTGGTGTGGACAATCCTTCACCCATTTCTTTTTGAGGCTGTCAGACGATTTGGACTGGTCTTTGCCACGTTCATTGACAAAAAAGAACGAAAATCCGCAAAAGCCGTCTATGTGGTTGAGGTCTTTTTCTATCTGGCGGGACTTCCGCTTTTGTACCTCATCCCCCACAACGACATTTATGCGTTTGCGGCATTTGCGGTGCTGATTTTCATACAAACCGTTGTGGCGATCGCCAAAGCACAAAAGCTTCCGAAAATCGCCGTTTGTTTTTTGGTGTTATTGGCCATCCCGCTGTTGCTCCAAATCGGCGAAACGGTCATCCCTTACGCCGTGGTCATCGAACACCTCTTCCTCGCTTTGGATTTATACATCGCCTACCGCATCGCTTTGAAAGCATAATAAAAAGCACCGTCACAAGACGGTGCTTTTTTATTTTAGTGATGATGGTGGTGGTGTTCCGATTCCTCGGAGAAAACGGGATGACAGTCTACGTCGTTGCACCGTTCCGCCTCAGTCTCAATCACCGCATGCACGATATGATGCTCCGCAAGTTCCGCACGCAATGCCGCTTTCAAGGCCGGCAGGTCATCGGAATCGGTCACAATATGGAACGTGGCGTAATGATGCACACCGTCCATACTGCGAATATGCAGGTGATGCACGTCCAAAACGCCGTCCACGTGAAGCAATTCCTCTTTCAAGTGTGCCACATCCACGTCGGCAGGCGTTTTCTCTAAAAAGAGACTGGCAATCTCCACAAGGTTTTTGATCGCACATGCAAGGATAAACACCGCCACGCCAATGCTCATCAGCGAATCGAGAATGCCGACGTCGGTGAAAAGCATTATCACAGTGCCAACCAGCACAACCGCCCAACCGAGCACGTCTTCGAGCATATGCAGGTTGACCGATTTTTGGTTTAAGGAATCCCCCTCACGTGTGACGAATGCGGCAACAAGATTAACAACCACACCGATAACGGCGAGCAGAAGCATTCCGCAATAATCCACCGCAACGGGATGAATGAGCCGTTCTATCGACTCTTTTATCATAATTCCCGAGCCGAGAATCAAAACCACCGTGGTAATAAGCCCACCGAGCACAGAATAACGCAAATACCCGTAGGTGTGCGACTCATCCACCTCGAAGCGGCTTTTCTTTTCGAGAAAATAGGAAATGCCAATCGAAAGTGCATCGCCGAAATCGTGAATGGAATCGGATAAAATCGCCACCGATTTTGTGAAAATGCCGCCAATCAGTTCAAACAGCGAAAACGCCAAATTCAAAAGAAACGCCACTAAAATATTCTTTTCTGTTTTCAATATGTCCACCCCCGAAAAACGGAATAGAAGTTTATATAATATAGTATATCACGTTACCCCTTCTCCGTCAAAGAAAAATCGCCGAGGCGATGCCTCGGCGATTTTGGCGGAGAAGGGGAGACTCGAACTCCCGCGCCGGTTACCCGACCTACGCCCTTAGCAGGGGCGCCTCGTCACCAACTTGAGTACTTCTCCGTATGAA
>JAZRVH010000031.1:0-27930 GCA_045598965.1 Acutalibacteraceae bacterium | reverse complement strand
CAAATAAAACACACCCCTTTAGGGGTTGCCCGAAAAAGTAATGCGAGTGGCGAACCTTTCGGAGCCCCTTTAGGGGTGTGGCCTGTATGATGCCCTTCTAGGGCTTATTCAAGCCTCCGGCTTAGCCGGAGGTTGTGACTTGGTGTTCGGTAACGGTGACGGAGCTTGTTTTCGAAAGCTCGTCGGGCGTGGGCACCGGCTTTTGGAGGAATTTATCCAAGAATCCGAACTGCCACAGCGTAACCAGCACGGCAATCAGCAGGAAAAAGATGCCGGCAATGGTGAAAAAGAGGTCGCTTCCTTTTTTGCGGGGAGCGATTTCCTCGTCCTCTTGCTCGGGGGCAATGGCTTTTGTACGCTCTTTTTGTGCCTTTTCGCTGAGCTTTGTCGCCTGTTTTGCGTATTTTTCCAGCAAAGCGGCCTCTTTGAGTTTTGCTTTTTTTGCCGCTTCAATAGATTTTTCGGATTGACGCAGACTGCGTTTTGATGGCTTGTAGTGCTGTGCGGGAGTGCCCATGGTTTCACCTTGCTTTGTCTACCGTTTTTTGAATAGATACAAGAAAAGAATTCTCATATATCGTCTATTGTATACGGACAAGCGTGGTTCGTCAACACGATTTTTGTAAATTTTCCTGCTTTTGTTCAAATTTTTAGAAAACAGTCGTTATAATGCCAAATACAATAATGCCAGAATCAGCGTCGGAGAAGCGTCGCTTTTTATGAGAAACAGCGTGAGCAACAACAAAAGAAGCTGTTCCCGGTCGACACCTCTTGACGAAGTCGGGGGCAGGTTTTGGCTTGTGCGGGGCAGGTTGTGGTTTTCTCGAACGGCGGTGTACGGTGGCGGCCGATGGGCACGCATCGAAGCGGCGGTTCGCCGTGGCGGAGTAGAAAAAGCGGGAGGATATGGGCGTTGAGAGGCAATGCGACGGGAGGTTTGTTGCATTTGTTCTACCCGACGTGCCGCCTCTTGCTGTAATTCCCAAATTGAGGGGTCCATAGGCATCCTCCTTTATGAACGTATCAGCGGCAATAGTTTAGACAGCTCCATGAGCCGAATGGCTTCCTCCAGTTTCTTTTCCCGTTCGCCGTGTAAGTAGGGTCGTAAAGCTTTCAGCAAAGCGGTGTCGTCTGACGGAGGGGCGGCAGGAACTACCGCCGGTTTCGGCGGGGAGGGAGGAGTAGCAACACTGTCTTTGCCGGTCATGGAGGAAAGCATCGTCTGCATTTTTGTCATCATCTCGGGATCGGACAGCAGACGGTCTAATTTTTCGTTAAAATCATCCATCGGCTCATCCCTTTCCGTCCCACGCCCGCAAAAGCTCCTGCAATTCGGGGCGGTTTAACAGTTTTTGCATAGCCGCTTCGTCGGAGAGCAGAGCTTGCAATTTTTCGGCAGAGGCAGGGCTCAACCGATTTTTTAGGGCGGCGGCATCGTTTTTTTCGATGGCGGCGGTGAGCTCGTCGGGAGTAGCACCCAGTCGGTGGGATGCCTCCCGAAGCAACGCCTGCTTTTGACGGTCATTTAACGGCGGTGTGTTCATAAAACCTCTTCCTTTCTTGAAAAAAATGTGTTATACTATGTCGTGTATGAAAAGCCTATGAAACGGGGGTTCCCATTATGCAAATTGTCGTAGTCTCGGATGTGCACGGTAACAGCGGTGCGTTGTGGCGGGTGCTGGAAACGGAAGATGCCGCTCATGTGTTTTGCCTCGGCGACGGGGTGAGAGAGTATGAAATGGCGGCAGAACAGTATCCGGAACGCACCTTTCACATTGTAAGCGGAAACTGCGATTGGGCGGGGAACTATCCGGTTATCGGATTGGACACGATAGACGGCAAGCGAATTATGTTCATGCACGGGCATACGAAATTTGTTAAGCGTACGTTGGAGCCGGCACTTGCTTTGGCGAGAAATCACGAGGCGGATTTACTGCTTTTCGGGCACACGCATCAGTACCGGGTGGAAAGGGACGGAAACGTCCTTGTCTGCAATCCCGGTTCGCTCGGGTATGACCGAACCTATATGGTGCTTTCGTGGGACGGAAAAGACGGAGACATAACCGTGGAGAAAAAGGGGGATTGACGGTGGATATTCCGGTACAATGGCTTGAAGAAACGCCGTCGACCAACGGCTATGTGAAAGAGCGGTTTTTGAAAGGCGATTTGACATCGCCTATCGCCGTGGCGGCTCACCGTCAAACGGCGGGACGAGGACGCCTTGGGCGTGTGTGGGAGAGTGTTCCCGACGAAACACTGGCACTTTCGGTACTGGTGCCTCGCTCTCTTGCCAGCGGGGTGACGCTTGCCGCCGGAGTGGCGGTATGCCGTGCCCTTTTGCGGGATTTTTCGGTAAAAACCGAACTCAAATGGCCTAATGACAGTATATGCAGCGGTTGCAAAATCGGTGGCATTTTATGTGAGGGAATTGTGGGGAACCGAAGTGCAACCGTTATCGGTATCGGACTAAACCTTACACAACCCGCTTCGTTTTTTGACGAAAAAGGGCTTCCTTACGGCGGCTCTTTGTTATCGACAGCGGGAGTGACTGCTACGCCGAAAGCGGTAGCAACCGCTATCACGGCGGCACTGGCTGAGGTGCTTAAAACCTTCGAAGCAGAGGGGTTTTCGGCATTGCGGCAAGAATACGAGTCTGCCTGCCTTACGCTGAATAAGGCGGTGACGGTTTTGTCGCCCGACGGCTTGCCGCTTTTTGAGGGAACGGCGGTCGGTGTGGACGATGAGGGAAATCTGCTTGTCGCCGACCAAGCGGGAGCGGTTCGTGCTGTTGGTGCGGGCGAGGTGTCCGTGAGAGGAGTGTACGGGTATGTCTAAACCGGTGGGAGTGTATGTGCATATCCCGTTTTGTATAAAAAAATGCCCCTATTGCGATTTTTATTCTCTTGCGTCGGATGAGACAACAAAGGATGCGTATGTGAAAGCGTTGAAAGCGGGCTTTTGCACATATGCCGGTCGTGTGACGGCGGATACGTTGTATTTTGGCGGGGGCACGCCTTCCCTTTTGGGGGGCGAGCGAATATCCGCCCTTGTTTCGGCGGCGAAAGAGGCGTTTTCTCTGCCGCCGACAGCGGAAATTACGATGGAAGCCAACCCCGGCGATGATTTGCCGGAGGTGTTTTCGGGCTTTTCGTCGGCGGGCGGTAACCGTGTGAGCGTTGGCGTGCAGGCCACACAGGAGGAGATGCTCCGCTCTTTGGGACGGCGGCATACGGCGGCACAAGCAGAAGCGGCGGTGAGAGCCGCCCACGATTGCGGGATTCATAATGTGTCGGTTGACTTGATGCTCGGAATAGAAAATCAGACGCCCGAAACGGTGAAAAGAGCAGTAAAAACCGTGGCGTCGTGGGGCGTTTCCCACGTATCGGCATATCTTTTGAAAATCGAACCGGGCACCCCCTTTGCCGCCAAACCGCTGATTTTGCCGGATGAGGATGAGACGGCAACGCTGTATCTAACGGCGGTGGAGGCTCTTCGGGATGAGGGGTTTTGCCAGTACGAAATCTCGAACTTTGCGTTGCCCGGTTATGAAAGTCGCCATAATTTGAAATACTGGAATGGAGAGGAATATCTCGGGTTTGGCCCGGCATCGCACGCATTTTATAAGGGAAAACGAACCTATTTTCCACGGGATTTGGGCGGCTATTTAGCGGGGACACTCTCGCCGCTTGCGGAGGAGGACAGCGAGTTTCCTGCCGGTTCGAAAGAGGAATACGCCTTGTTGCGGCTTCGGTTGCGGCAAGGACTGTCGGAATCGCTGTTTGCCGAAAGATTTGGCGAACCCATTCCCGCTTTGTGGCGAGAAAAGGCGAAACGGTTACCTGCTTCTCTTGTGACGGTGGACGATGACGGTATTCGTCTTTCGGCGGAGGGATTTTTGGTTTCCAACACAATTTTTACAGCAATTTTGTAAAATGTATAAAAACAGTTGTCAAATCGAAAATAATGTGATATACTGTTCTTTACTTATAAAGCTTTTATATTATTAAAGCATGCAAGGAGAATTCTCGGTATGAAAAAACTTCTGAAAAGCGATAATCTGCCTCGTTATGCCGGCATTGCCGTGTTTTTCGGGGCGATTTGCTACGCCATCTACGAACTGAGTCGGAATCTGGAACAGCTGACGACGGCAGGCCAAAAACGCATTTACCCCATCGTGTTTGCGATTGTGATTGCGTCGCTTGCGACGTTGTGGCTTGCAAAGCAGTTGGGCTTTTTGAGCACCGACGAGGAGGAAGAAGCGTACACCAACTCCTATTTCCCGGTATTTACGGGATTGCTGGCTCTTGTGTGTATGGTGCTTTGCTATAGCTTCCTCGGCGTGTGGCCGGTGGGCACGAAGAGCGTGATGCTCGTTGATATGCACCACCAGTACGCCCCGCTTCTTGCTCAAATGCGGGATACCATTTTGAACGGACAAAGCTTGCTGTATAGCTTTGATCTCGGTATGGGTGCCAGCTACTTGCCGTTAATCGGTTATTATTGTGCCAGCCCCTTTAACCTGATTTTGCTTTTGTTCCCTGAGAACCTGCTTACCGAAGCGATTTTGGTGATTACGCTGCTTAAAAACGCATTGATCGCCGCTTTCTTTGCCCTTTGCCTGCAGTACACCTACAAACAGAAATCCTACGCTATCAGTGCCGTATCTATCATGTTTTCCATGATGATGTATATGATTGCCTATTCGTGGAACATCATGTGGCTGGACGTGATTATGGTTTTGCCGCTGATTGTGATGGGCTTTGAGCAGATGATGCGGGAAAAGAAATTCCTGCTGTATACGATTTCTCTTGCGTATGCTCTGTTTGTAAACTACTATATCGCCTTTATGGTGTGCGTGTTTATGGTGCTGTATTTCCTCGTATATACGTTCCGTGAAAAACACGAGAGTCGTGATGTGGCAATTGGATTTTTGCGGTTTGGCGGCTATTCGGCTTTGGCGGCGGCTCTTGCGGCGTTGCTGCTGGTGCCGGTGGCGATGTCCCTCGGCGTTACCTCTGCTTCTGACGGTGGATTTTCCGCATCGTGGGGCACCAACTTCGACCTTTTTGATTTGCTCGGCCGTCATTTGTATGACGTGAAGCCGACCATTCGCTCGGGTAATCTTCCGAACATCTATTGCGGCGTGTTCTCCATTTTGCTGTTGCCGCTTTTTGCCACTACCAAAACCATTCCGGCACGTCGCCGTGCGGCGATGGGCGGGTTGTTGGCGGTGATGGCGGTCAGCTTGTGCGTGAACAACTTCGATCTCTTGTGGCACGGATTGCACAGTCCGAATGACCTGCCCTACCGTTTCTCGTTCCTCTATTGCTTTGTGTTGCTCCTTATCGCTTATGAAACGCTTATGCACATTGAGGATATTCGACCGAAGCAGTTGGTGTGCTCGCTGATTGGAATTGCGGTTTACCTGGTGCTTGAAGAGAAATTCGGTAACGAGGAATACGCCTTTGCGTCGCTGTATATCAGCTTCGGGCTTATCGCACTGTATGCACTGGTTACCTTTATGATCAGCCAAAAGAAACTGCTGAAAGATGCGGGAATGATTTTGCTGCTCGTTGTGGTGGTAGCGGAAATGGTTACCGCCACCAACAAGACGCTTGTAAAGCTGAATTCCAACGAATATTTCACCAACCACGCCGATTACGTGGACAACGATACGACCAAGGCATTGCAAAGTGCCGTGGATCAGATGGAGGCGTTCGGCGATTCCGAGACGGATAACGGCTTCTACCGTGTGGAATTCCTGCCTCGCCGCACGTGTGCGGATACGGCGTTGTACGATTACAACGGTATTACCATTTTTGCGTCCAGTAACCCGTATGAAAATACCCGCTTCATGGGAAGCCTCGGCTATGCGGTCAACGGCGTGAACAGTTATCTGTATCGTTATTTTGTGCCGGTGGGCGACAGCTTGTTCGGTATCCGCTATGTGGCAATGAACAGCGAATACAAAGCCCCGCCGCAACTGCGTGAACGTCAGCGTGTAACGCTTGGCAGTGCCACGTATACGATTTATGAAAACCCCGACGCTCTTTCGGTGGGCTACTTTGTGGATTCCGCCGCTAAACAATGGGCGTATAACTACTATAACGCCTATCAAAGCAACAACACGTTTATGACCGCCATTACCGGCGACCAGCATGACGTGTACGATTGCTTGCAGGTGGAAGCGACCGGCAGTGCCTCTGTGTCGGATAAATCCGGTATTTCCATGTCGGAGGGAACCGCCACCTTTAATGTGCCGGTAACACAACCCGGCCGGCTGTATATCTATGTGGATTGCCGTGCCGCCAAATCCATCTCTGTTGCCGCCAACTACGGTGCGGCGGGCGAAAACTCGTCGGATAGCTGGACGATTACTCCTCACGAGCCGTGCATCATTGATGCGGGTGCCGTGGTAGAGGGTGATTCCGCCAGCGTGACGCTCAACTCCGAGACGAGCTGTGGCGGTAGCATCTTTGCTATGATTCTCAACGAGGAAGTCTATCAGCGTCAAATGTCGATTCTCAAAGAGAACCAAATGAAAGTGGACACCTTCACCGATACGAAAGTGAGCGGCACGCTGTCGGCTCCTCGCAACGGTGCGGTGATGACCTCTATCGTGTACGACAAAGGCTGGACGGTGAAGGTCGACGGCAAGAAAGTCGATACGTTCGCCATCGCCAACAGTATGCTCTCCTTTGACGTTGCACCGGGTGACCACACCGTTACCATGACCTTCTTCCCGGTGGGTCTCACGTATGGAATTGTCTTGTTTGGTGTGGGTGTGTTGGTGTTGGTGCTTCTCATTCTCATCCAAAAAAATCCCGAGAAATGGGAACGTGCCAAGAAAAAGGCGATGAAAAAAATCAACCGCATTAAACAGAAAAAAGCCGCCAAGAAAGAGGCGGAGGCGGTTGCCGCTGAGGCGGAATCAACGGTGTTTGCACCGTCGGTTGAACAGATACAGGATACGATTATTCAATCACAAAATGAAGGTGAACAACCATGATTACCATTGTGATGCCGGTCTATAACGAAGGGCCGTATATTTACGATAACGTATGCACGGTGGACCGCCTGATGAAAGACCATGCGATTGACGCACGGTTTTTACTGGTGGATGACGGCTCAAAGGACAATTCCTGGGAATCCCTTTGCCGTTTGAATTCCGATTTGCCTAATGTGGAAATTTTGCGTCTTTCCCGCAACTTCGGCAAGGAGGCGGCATTGTGTGCCGCTTTGGAAAACGCCGAGGGCGATGCCGTTATCGTGATGGATGCGGATTTACAGCATCCGCCGGAGTGCATTCCCGAAATGGTGCGTTTGTGGAAAGAGGAAGGTTATGACGTGGTGGAGGGCGTAAAGCTCTCGAGGGGAAAGGAATCCCTCGCCAACAAGCTTGCCGCTAAGATGTTTTATCGTACGTTCCGCAAAACCACGGGATTGGAACTGGGTGCCGCTTCGGACTTTAAGCTTATGAACCGTGCCGCCCTGGATGCTTGGAAAAAGCTTCCGGAGCGGAACACGTTTTTCCGTGGTCTGTCTGCATGGGTCGGCTTTAAGCGTTGCCAACTGCCGTTTGAGGTTGCTCCCCGTGCCGGCGGCGAAACGAAATGGACGCTCGGGAAACTGGTGAAGCTCGCCACCGATTCCATTACCGCCTATTCCAACGCTCCGCTTCACGCCATTTTGTGGCTCGGAGTGTTGATGGGTGTGGCGGCGGTTGTGCTTGCGGTTGAAACAGTGGTGCAGTATTTTATGGGTGCCGCCCCCGGTTTCTCTACCGTGATTTTGTTACAGCTTTTTATCGGTGCGTGCATTATGATAAGTCTCAGCATTTTGGGACTGTATGTTGCCCGTATTTATGATGAGGTCAAAGGACGTCCACGTTACCTTATCTGTGACCGACGGGAGGACGAAAAACGGTGAACCGATGGTTACGCCTAACGGCGGCTTTTGCGGCGATGTCCCTGTGTGCCGTATTGGTCGGCTGTGCCGGCGAGGGGGAGACCTCCACGTTGACGGAGCCCACGACGACGGCGGTTGTGACAACCACCACCGTGGCTACCACAACGGCGAAAAAGCTCTCCTCGACGCCCGCTCTTTGCTTTGATAAAAGCGATTCGCTGTCGCCTTATGAGGCGAAAACCCGTGTAAATCGGGAGCTTGTGCCCCTTATGTTTGAGGGGCTTACAACCGTGAATGAGGATTTTTCCGCTACGCTTTGCCTTGCGGAAAAAATCGAGAAAAAAGACAAAACCCATTTGACGGTCACGCTGAAAAAGAATATACGATTTTCGGAGAAATCCGTGCTGAAATCAGCGGATGTGGTAACGTCGTTCCGCCTCGCCTGCCGGTCGGAGAGTTATGCCGATTTGGTGGCGGATGTGGCAAGCGTTACGGCAAAGGATGACCGTACGCTTGCGGTGACGCTGACGAGTGCGGTGCCGTATTACGAGGCGGCACTCAGCTTCCCGGTGGTAAAAGCGGTCAAAAACCGCACGGTGGGAACAGGTGCGTATCGCCTGAACACGAAAAAAACGGCGTTGGAGAAAAACCCCTACGCCAAACAGGCTGTGAAAATCGACAACTTTGAACTGCAAAATATCAGCCGTCGGGAGGAGTTGCAATTCGCCCTCGAATCGGGAACGATTTGTGCCTATGCCGACGATTTGGCGGACGGAGCGGTGCCTCGCACGGTGACAAACGTAACGCTTTCGCCGGTGACGCTTCCGTATCTTGTGTATTTGGGGTTTAATGCAAATCGTGCCCCGTGGACCGGTGCCGCTATTCGAAAATCGGTATGCGACGCCCTTAGCCGCACCGATGTGTCGGCGGTGGGATTTTCCGGATACGCTGTGCCGACGGCAACGCCGTTTTGCCCTACGGGTGCGGTTGTGAAAAACGTGACGGGAGCCAGCCTGACCCAGAACGTTGCCGGTGCGGTGGCGGTTTGGAAGAAAAACGGCTATAATGTTACCGAAAACGGAACGGTAAAAAATCGACTTTCGGCGGAGCTTTTGTGCCGCAAACAAAATCCTATGCACAAGGCCGCCGCTGATGAAATTGCCAAAGAGTTGAAAGCCGCCGGTATGCAGGTCAGCGTAAAAGCCCTGTCGGACGAAGACTATAAGGCGAGACTTTTTAGCGGAAATTACGATATGTATCTCGGCGAGGTTCGCTTGCCGAATACGTTGTCGCTGGATGCGGTGCTGGCGGGAGGAGGAGCTTCTTTCGGCGTATCCTCCGGCGGCAGAGAGCTTTGGAGACGGTATAAAAACGGCGAGTTGACCGCCGAAGCCTTCACCGAAGCATTCATAAAGGAAGCACCGTTTTTGCCGTTATGCTACGGTCAAGGGCTGTTGCTTTCTTCCAAACGGCTGACGGGGCTTTGTCCTACCGGAGCTTTCGCATTCAGCCATGCAGAACAATGGATATTCACCTGATAGAAAGGGGTAAACGATATGATCACTTTGGAAAACCATTTGGGCACTATTGAGATTTCGCAGGAATATTTTTCTAACCTCATCGGACACGCAGTTTCCTCGTGTTACGGCGTGGCGGGAATGGTGAAAACTGGTGCAAAACAGGGGATTCGTTCTCTGTTATTCCGCCGCACCTATGCGGACGAGGGAATTCAAGTGCACAGCGAGGGCGAAAGCCTTGTGGTGGATTTGCACATTGCGGTGATTTACGGAATGAACATTTCCGAAATTTCCAAAAGCATTGTGAACAAGGTACGCTATACCGTGGAAAGCGTGACCGGCTTAGACGTGAAACGTGTCAACGTGTTTGTTGACGGTATGAAAACCGAGTAATCGACAGAGAAAACGAGGTGAACCCACTTGATAAACGGTAATCTTTTTCGGGATGCCCTGATTTCTGCTGCCAACACCTTGGCAAGCGAAAAGCAGGCGGTAGATGCCCTGAACGTGTTTCCCGTACCGGATGGCGATACGGGTACAAATATGTCTATGACCATCGGCAATGCCGGTCGTGAGCTGTCTCGTTTGGGAGATACCACGGTAACTGCCGCTGCGGATACGGCGGCATCGGCAATGTTGCGTGGAGCGAGAGGTAACTCCGGCGTGATTTTGTCTTTGCTGTTCCGTGGAATGTCCAAAGGACTGAAAGGTATGGATGAGGCGGACGGAACCGCTCTTGCCGCCGCTTTGGAAATGGGCGTGGATGCCGCCTACAAAGCGGTTATGAAACCCACGGAGGGTACGATTTTGACCGTATCCCGTGAGGCGGCGGCTGCCGGTAAGGCGGCGGCTCTTGCGGATGGCGATGCACTTTCGGTGTGGTCGGTTATTTGTGATGAGGCGGAGGCATCTTTGGCCCGCACTCCCGATTTGTTGCCCCAGTTGAAAAAAGCGGGCGTGGTGGATGCCGGCGGCCGTGGCTTGTGCATTATCCTGCGTGCGATGAAGGATGTGTTCGAGGGCGGTGCTATCAAAGAGGGCGATGTTTCTGCTTCTGCCACTCCCCAAAAAGCGGTTTCTGCCGCTGGTTCTTTTGAAACCGACATCCGCTTTACCTATTGCACCGAGTTTATTGTTGCCCGTGAAAATGAGAATGACCCGCTGAAGCTTCGTGCTTTTTTGGAGTCGGTGGGCGATTGTGTTGTGGTGGTGGACGATGACGAAATCATCAAGGTTCACGTACATACGAACGATCCCGGCCGTGTGCTCCACGAGGCGATTGAATACGGTTCGTTTGAAACGGTGAAAGTGGAAAATATGCGTATCCAACACCAAAATGCGGCGTGGGTCGGCGACGATGCCGGAGAGGAGATTGCTCCCCCCACTCCCGTGGAGGCGACGGAGGAATATAGCTTTGTGGCGGTTGCCGCCGGAGAGGGATTGCAAGCCCTATTTTCCGACCTCGGTTGTAGTCAGGTGGTGTCCGGCGGACAGACGATGAACCCGTCCACCGAGGACATTTTGCAGGCGATTGAGGCAACCGCCGGCAAGGTGGTGTATGTGTTCCCCAACAATAAAAACATCATTTTAGCGGCGGAGCAGGCGATTCCGCTTTCCGACCGAGAGGTGCACGTGTTGCCCACTCGTTCGGTTCCTCAGGGAATGTCGGCGATGTTGGCGTTTGACCCCACCGCTTCGGTGGAGGAAAACTTGCTTATGATGGGCAAAGCGGCGGACGGTGTGTCTGTCGGACAGTTGACCTTTGCCGCCCGTGACAGTAACTTTGAGGGCCGCAACATCAAAGAGGGACAAATCCTTGCGATGGACGGCGGCAAGCTGGCGTGTGTGGAAAACGACCTGCTGAAAGCGGTGGGCAAGCTTGCTAAATCGTTAATCCAAAAGCGTAAGGCGGCCGGTGAGGATACCGCTTTTATCACGTTGATGTACGGTGAGGATGTCACCGAGGAACAAGCTGCCGAAGCGGTTGAGGCAATCAAATCCCGTGTGGGTGACGATATTGAGATTACGCTTCTTTCGGGCGGTCAACCGGTGTACTACTATATTTTGTCGATAGAATAAAACCCAAAAAAGGCTGCTGCGTTGGCCGGGAGTTTTTAAGGAATGTATTCCTTAAAAACACGAGATTTTGGCGAAGAATATTGTCAAACCGCCCCGCTATACGTCAGTATAGTCGGGGCGGTTTTTTGCATTCTCCAAGAAAAATCTGTGTTTTAAGGTGCTTCGCAGTTTCGTAGCCAATAAAAATTTTCGTTCTGGGAAGTTAAAAAAGCCCTTAAAGCTGATGCTTTAAGGGCTTTTGAAACAATGCAGACGGGAATTTTAGGCGAGAAACAACATATTCCTTAGGCACTTCCGGCCCGACAGCAGCCTTTTTTATTGAAACGGGGTGAAAAAATGGCGTTAACGGTAGACTCTTCGATACAGTATGTTAAGGGCGTCGGTGAAAAACGGGCGGCTCTGTTTCATAAGCTGGAAATTGAAACGGTAGGGGACCTTTTGGCCCATTATCCCCGAGAATATGAGGATTGGTCGTCGCCCTGCACCATTGAAGACGCTCCCGCCGACCGTCCTTGCTGTATTCGGGCACGAGCGGTGACAACGCCGAGCGAACGCCGCATTCGGCGGGGACTGTCGCTGTTTCAATTTGCGGCAAGCGACGGAAAAGCCTCGATGCAGGTGACGATTTTCAACAACAAGTATGCCGCTGCCAAAATCAAGGCGGGCGACGAATATCTGTTTTTCGGCAAGGTGGAAACCCGCTATTTTCGGCGGGAGATGTCCTCGCCGCAAATTGAGCCGATTGCGGGCGACCTTACGGGAATGCACCCCATTTACCCGTTGACAGGGGGACTTACCTCCCGTGCCATTGAAAAGGTGGTAAAAACGGCGTTGGATTCGCTGGATGAAACGGCGATAGAGGAGTTTTTGCCCGCTTTTGTGCGGGAACAGTATGGGCTCTGTGATCGGATGTTTGCCCTGCGTCACATTCATTTTCCGCAAAGCCGTGCGGATGTGGAAATGGCTCGCAAGCGGCTGACGTTTGACGAGTTACTCTTGTTGCAACTTGGGTTGTCTCGGTTGCGTACCGGTGGAAAAACTGCCACGTGTGCCGTTTTGAAAAACGGGCTTGCCGACGAGGCAAAAACCTTGTTTCCTTTTACGCTTACCGGGGCACAAAACCGAGTGGTGGATGAATGCCTTGCCGATATGCAAAGCGGCTTTGCGATGACACGACTTCTGCAAGGGGACGTGGGCAGCGGCAAGACCGCTGTTGCCGCCGCTGTGGGATATGCTACGGTAAAAAGCGGGTTTCAGGTGGCGATGATGGCTCCTACGGAGATTTTGGCGGAGCAACATGCCAAAACGCTTCAAAAAATGCTGTCGCCGGTCGGTATTCGGGTGGGATTGCTCACCGCCGGACGGACGACAGCGGAAAAAAGAGAAGTGAAAGAAGGGCTTGCCGACGGAACGCTTCCTTTTGTGGTTGGAACGCAGGCTCTTTTATCGGACAGCACGGTGTTTGCTGATTTGGGGCTTGTGATTACCGATGAACAGCACCGTTTCGGCGTGGCTCAACGGGCAAAGTTGGCGGCAAAAGGGGGAAATCCCCACACGCTCGTTATGTCCGCTACGCCGATTCCCCGTTCGTTAGCGTTGGTGATATACGGCGATTTGGATATTTCTGTCTTAGACGAATTGCCTGCCGGTCGCACACCGATTCGCACCTATGCGGTTGGCGGCGACAAACGGGAGCGAGTGATAAACTATATTCGAAAATTTGTTGCCGAGGGTCGACAAGCGTATATTGTGTGTCCGCTTGTAGGCGATGAGGAGGACGAGTCCTCCTTTGACGAAACCTTGAAGTCGGCGATCGGTGTGTATGAGGAGCTGAAAGCGGGTGCCCTTTCGGATTGTCGCTTGGGACTTCTCCACGGACGAATGAAGCCCGCCGAAAAAGAGGCGGTGATGTCCGCATTTTCCAAAGGGAATGTGGATGTGCTTGTTTCCACCACGGTCATCGAGGTGGGAGTCGACGTGCCGAATGCGGTGCTGATGGTGGTGGAAAACGCCGACCGCTTCGGACTTGCCCAACTGCACCAGTTGCGTGGGCGTGTGGGACGTGGCGAGTTTGCTTCAGATTGCATTCTGATTTCGGACGCTCACGGGGAAGAGGTGCGTTGTCGCCTTTCGGTGATGAAGGACACCACGGATGGGTTCAAAATTGCGGATGAAGACTTGAAGCTTCGTGGACCTGGAGACTTTTTCGGCAACCGTCAGCACGGCTTGCCTCACTTGAAAATTGCGGCTCTTTCCCAGGATATGGCGATGCTTGAACCGATTCGGAATGCCGCCGCCGCTTTGTTGCCCCGGCTGGATGAGCCGGAAATGGCGGGCTTGAAAATGCAGGTGAAGCGATTGTTTGACAATGTCGGCGAAAATGGTCTCAATTAAGGGCTTTTTTGTTCTTTTTTTGTTTTTTTGTTGAAAACCAATACGGGGTGTGCTATACTTTTTTCTGTTCGCTGTGTGCGAATGAATGTTGATTTTTTATTGAGAGGGGTGAAGATGCGTGGTTTTTTCAAGCCTGTTATTCTTATACGCATTTTTGCCCCTTTGCCTTTTGTGTTACGTGTTGGTTCCAAAAACAAAGGCGAAAAACACGGTACTTCTTTTGTTTTCTCTGCTGTTTTATGCGTGGGGTGAACCGAAATATCTGCTTTTGTTGATTGCTATGGTGGTGGCGGATTGGAAAATCGCCCAAAACATCGAAAACAGCAAACGCACCGGCGACAAAAAAATGTGGCTGACTGTTGCGTGCGTTGTCAATTTGGGACTGATTGGCATTTTCAAATACGCCAATTTCTTTGACCACTCCTTTATGTCGCTTTTCGGGGCAAAGCCGTTGCTTCCCGAAATCGCTCTCCCTATCGGTATTTCGTTCTATACATTCCAGTTGCTTTCCTATGTGGTGGACGTGTATCGAGGAGAGGTGCCCGCCCAAAAGAATTTCTTTACGCTTTTGCTGTATGCCAGCTTGTTCCATCAATGTATCGCCGGCCCGATTGTGCGATACAGCGATGTGGAAAACGAGCTTCTTTGCCGCAAGACGAATTTGCGGGAAATCGGCGAGGGCGTCACTCGGTTTTCGATAGGCCTTGCCAAAAAAGCGTTGCTTGCCAACGTGTGCGGTGAGCTTGCGGATTCGCTGTTACTATTGAAAGGCGGGGAGCTGTCGGCGGCAGTGATTGAAGCCGGCGACGGTGCCGCTTTGTGGGCAAGTATGATTTTCTATACCTTGCAAATTTATTTGGACTTCTCGGCATATTCGGATATGGCGATCGGTATGGGACGGATGATTGGCCTACACTATAAAGAGAACTTTAATTATCCCTATATCGCACGGACGGTGCGGGATTTCTGGCGTCGCTGGCATATTTCGCTGTCCACGTTCTTCCGTGATTATGTCTATATTCCGTTGGGCGGTAACCGCAAGGGCACGGCACGGACGATTTTCAATTTGTTTATCGTGTGGCTGCTTACCGGCTTTTGGCACGGTGCATCCTGGAACTTTGTGCTGTGGGGATTGTACTATTTCTTATTCCTCACCGTCGAGCGGCTGTTCCTCGGAAAGTTGTTTGACAAAATCCCGCACATTATCGGACGGGTGTACACGCTGTTCGTTGTGATGTTTGGTTGGGTGCTGTTCCGCTTTAAGGACTTTTCTATGGTGCTCGCTATGTTGCGTGGTATGTTTGGTGTGCCGAACAACTTCTGGCTGACCGCCGAGACAAAGGCGGCCATGAGCGGGTATTTCTGGTTCTTCTTAGTGGCGGCTCTTGCCACGACGCCGCTTGTGGCGTTTGTCGGAAAATGGCTTAAACTGCGGGGCGAGACGTCGAAATTCGCCGCTACGGTTTATGGCGTTGTTCAAGCCGCTGCTCCGGTGGTGCTGTTGCTGTTTTCCTCGGCGGCACTGGTGGGCGACAGTTATAACCCGTTCCTTTATTTCCAATTCTGATTGTACTTTTTATTTTTCCAAAGGAGGTGAGACCCTATGCCAAAACGCAGAATAAAGCGTTATAAAATGCGGCAGCCGGATAAAATTCGTTTATCTCGTCAGCTGGATGCCCAGTTGTCCCGTCGGCAAGAACAGCTGGCACGGGAGGAAACAATGCCCGGCTTTGTTGCTGACGAAGAAAAGAAAGAGCGTTCGATTCACGTGGCGAATTGGAGCTATCCCGTGCGTGTTGCGTTGTTCTTTTTGTTGCTTATCATCGGTGCGGTGGCAGTGTGGGTCGCACCTCACCCCACTCACTCGGAGATAGAACAGCGGGAGCTTGCGAAATTCCCGGCGTTTACGGTAAAGACGTTTTTCTCCGGCGAGTATTTTGACGATATCAACACCTGGTTTGCCGATACCTTTCCGGCACGGGAAACGTGGGTGAAGCTGGACGGCTGGTCGAACCAGTTTTATCGTATCAGTAACCAAAAGCTGTACGGAACGGTAGAACAGGGAGATGAAATTCCCGATGCTCCCACTCGCCCGACAGAGGATGTTCATGCCACCACGGCGGCAATGTCGGCAACGTCCTCTACGACGGCGACGGCACCTACCTCCACCAAAACTTCAAAAGGAACGACCACCACTGCCTCGAACACCTCGACCGGCGTGACAACGACGACGAAGCCTACCGCCAAAACCACCCGTGCCGTTTCCGAACGGGACTACTTTAACGACAATGCGGCAGAAAATGCTCCCACTCAAACGCTTGGCGGCGTGCTGGTACGAGGGGATAGTGCGTACGAATACTATAACTTCTCTAAAAGCACCGGCGACGCTTATGTGGCGGCAGTCAACAAGGCGGCGGCAAAGCTGAAAGGTGCCGCCAAGGTATATGATATCGTTGTGCCCACCAGTATTGACGTGATGCTTCCGCAATCGGTGAGAGATGACTTGAACAGCTCTGACCAAAAGAAAGCTACCGAATACCTTTACGGCTCGATGTCTGCGGACGTGGTGACTGTGCCGATTATTGATGTGCTTCGCAGTCACAACGCCGAATATCTCTATTTCCACTCTGACCACCACTGGACGGCACGTGGAGCGTATTATGCGTATGCGGAATTCGCCAAAAAAGCGGGGCTCACCCCGCACGCTATCGGCGAGTATTCTACCAGAGAATTCGACGGCTTCCGGGGAACATTTTTCTCGGATACGCAGGATGCCAAATTGCGTATGGATACGGTGATTGCGTATGAACCGCTGGGTGACGGCTCGCTGTATTTCATTGACCGAGACGGGTCACGCCTGGATTGGCAGATTATTACGAATGTGACCGATTGGGACGCCCGTGTAAAATACAACACCTTTATTGGCGGCGACAACCCCTATACCGAAATCACCTCGGGCATGATTCATGACGGCTCGGCGGCGGTGGTGGTGAAGGAGTCGTTCGGCAACGCCTTTGTGCCGTTCCTTGTCGACCATTTCGAAAAGGTGTATGTCTTAGATTATCGCTATTATACCGATATGTCCCTTGCCGACTTTACCCGTGCAAAAGGGGCAAAAACGGTGGTGTTTATCAACAATATGAGTGCCACCCGCAACGCAGGATTGGTGGAGGATATCGCCGCTCTTGTGGGATAAAGTGTCAACAAAAAAAGAACCGTGGTGTCAAACAGACGCCACGGTTCTTTCTTATATCTTTCCTTATTTGATAGGTCTTGCAAATTTGCAGGTTGCGGGATAATGCTCGCACACGGCATATTTGGCACCCACGTTGGGGCCACTGCTGGCAATGCGGACAGACAACTTGCCGCCGCAAAGCGGACAGACGTTCACGGGCTTTGCCGCAGAAGGTTGTGCGGGTTGAGCGGGTTGCGGCACAGCAGGTTGTGCGGGTTGCGGCACAGCGGGTTGAGCGGGTTGCGGCACAGCAGGTTGCGTGGGTTGCGGCACAGCAGGTTGAGCGGGTTGTGCCACGGCGGTGTTTTTGCGTTTCTTTCGGATGAGCAATAGCACCACGACCACCACCGCCGCAATCAAAAGGAGAGCACCGGCTCCTATTCCGCAATACAGAATGTTGCGGCTGGGCATCGTGAAGGTGTAGTCAATGGCGGTGGGACGACCGTACGGGATTTTCCACGTATAGGTGAGGCCGTCGCTTGACACAGAGGTGGCGTTGTGCCCGATCGCTTTATACGGGAGCGTAACCGTATAGGTTACCTCGATTTCGCTGAGATAAGCGGAGAGATCCTCGCTCGCCTCTTGCTTGGTGATACCGGTGGCTTCGGGAGAGAGGTCATAGAAAAAGTGGGCGGTATAGGTGTCTTTTAAGAATTCCCGTTTGACCGAGAAAAATGTGGTATCATCAAAGCCGGCGTCCAAAAAGTTGCCGGTGGTGTTTTTCCAAAGAGTAACACCGACGCCGGATTCCTTAGACACGTCGTCAATGGAATGGAAATGACGGGTTGCCTTAAATCCGGTATAGCCGTCTTTTTTAACGGATTCCATTGTATACCCACGGTCTTGAAGGGATTTCCAGTTGGCGGAGTCCTTATCCACACCGTTTTGGGTGGTACTTTTGTCCGTCGTCATATTGGCAAGATAATCCGCCACAAGATAGGTGGCAGAGATGTCCATACTGCGGTCCTTTTTCACGGTCATCGTGATGTTGCTTTGGATACAGCCGGAAAAAAGCAGACAGACACACAATAAAAATGCGATAAAGCACAAGGTGCGTTTACAGTTCATACGAATGCCCTCCTTATTGTTCAATATAGCACAGCGGCTATAAGATGTCAAGAAAAACGACAAATTGTATAAAGTATGGTTACAACCGCCAAATTTCCTCATCGGAGACACGTGCCGCCACCGCCAAGCGTACATCACTTCCGACGGCGATACCCGCTTGCGAAAGAGCGGCGTGGGACGTGTTGTAGGCGAGAGAAGGCGTATTGTTTTTGTCGCTTAAATGTCCCAAAAGAATGCGGGAGACGCCGGCGTTTACAAGAGCGGGTAAAGCGGCGGCACAAGCGGCGTTTGAGAGATGGCCTCGATTTCCCAAAATGCGGTGTTGCAGAAACGGCGGATAGGGGCCGGAACGCAACATGGCAACATCGTGGTTGGATTCAAGAAGCACCAAATCGCATCCACATAAAAGGTCGAACACGGGACGAGTCAGTTCGCCCATATCGGTCGCCACTGCCAGACGAGTGCCGTCGGCGGTTTCGACAACATAGCCGGTGCTTTCGGGGGTGTCGTGAGGGGTGGCAAACGCCGTGACCTGCATATTGCCTACCGCCAAGGATTCGCCGGCGGAAAGAGCGGCAACAGAGCCATCGGGCAAAGCGTGGGCTTTTTCCATGCCGAGCAGGGTGCCCTTGGAGGCGTAAACGGGACAACCGCACTGGTTTGCGAGCACCCGCACGCCGGCGATATGGCCGGAGTGCTCGTGGGTGACAAAAATGCCTTGAATCGACGAAAGGTCAACATTGCGGGCGGCAAGAGCCTCTCGAATGCGTTTGGCGGAGACGCCGGCGTCAATGAGAACGGCACTGTCTCCGGAGCTTATGTAGGTGCAGTTGCCGGACGAGCCGGAAAACAGCGAGCAAAATTGAGCCACACGGGCACCTCCTTTCAAGAAAAAGCGGCCGCATGATTATGCGACCGCCAACTGTCGGGGTTTAAGCATGACGTGTAATTGCGTCAGGAATATCGATGCGACAGATGTCTGCTCCGATGTTGTGAAGTTTTTCCACAAAGTTTTCGTAGCCTCGCTCGATAAAATGAATATCCTCAATTTCAGTTTGTCCACGGGCGGCAAGAGCGGCAATCATCATAGCGGCACCCGCCCGCAAGTCTAATGCCCGAACCGGTGCACCGCTTAAATAGGGCACCCCTTGAAACACGGCGATTTTTCCGTCTACCGTGGCTTGAACGCCCATGCGGCGTAGCTCGTCAATGTAGCGGAAGCGGTTGTCCCAGATGTTTTCGGTGATGATGCTTGTGCCGTCAGATAAGGCGAGAAGCACAGCGGCTTGAGGCTGCATATCAGTAGGGAAGCCCGGGTGAGGCATGGTTTTGATGTTGCAAGCGTGAATCGGGCCGTTCATACGCACACGCACGGCATCGTCCGCCTCGGTGATGTCCGCACCCATTTCGATGAGCTTGGCGGAAATCGACTCTAAATGCTTCGGGATGACGTTTTCAATCCACAAATCACCGCCGGTAGCCACGGCACACGCCATATAGGTTCCTGCCTCGATTTGGTCGGGGATAATGGAGTAATCCGCACCGTGCAGGTGAGAAACACCGCAGATTTTAATCACGTCCGTGCCGGCACCACGCACATCCGCACCCATGGAGTTTAGGAAGTTGGCGACGTCGACGACGTGGGGTTCTTTGGCAGCGTTTTCGATAATGGTAATGCCACGGGCTTTTACCGCCGCCAACAACACGTTGATGGTGGCACCGACAGAAACTACGTCAAAGTAGACGGAGTTGCCGATAAGCCCTTTGGACGAAGCATCAATCATACCGTTTTTGACAACGGCGGGAACAGTGGCACCAAGAGCGGTAAAGCCTTTTAAGTGTTGGTCGATGGGGCGGACGCCGAAGTTACATCCGCCGGGGAGAGCCACACGGGCTTCGCCGAAGCGACCAAGCAGGGCACCGAGGAAATAATACGAGGCACGCATTTGGCGGGCAAGCTCGTGGGGAACCTCGTGGGTGTTGACCGACGAGGGGTCGATATCCACGGTGGACTTGTCGATGCGGCGGATACGGGCACCCAGTGCTTCTAAAATATCCAACGACACAAGAGCGTCGGAGATGTTGGGGATATTGGAAATGCGGCAGGGTTCATCCGAGAGCAAAACGGCGGGCAAAATAGCAAGGCAGGCATTTTTAGCACCGCCAATGCGAACCGTGCCTTCCAGCCGGTTGCCGCCCTGAACACGGTATTTGCTCAACGTGGTCACCTCCCGAGAAAGTGTAGTAAAATACCATACATATCCATTCTACTCTATTATAGCATCATTTTACGGAAAATCAAGAAAAAATTTGGCAAAATTGCAAAAAGAGCCCCGCTATATTGTGGCTGGAATATGTCGAGATATGCTAAATATACGAAAAATGTTTGTTTTGCTTGACAGAACGGGAAAAAGTCGCTATGATAGGGAAGGTGAAAAAACGGATATGCCGCTGTGGTGGAATTGGCAGACACAAGGGACTTAAAATCCCTCGGTAGCAATACCATACCGGTTCGAGCCCGGTCAGCGGCACCAAGAATCCCTCGGAGCAATGCTCCGGGGGATTCTTGCATACAAAATCCCGGGCGAGAAGCGGGGGTTCGATACGTGACGCCCCAATCGTGCTACGCACTCTTGGAGTGTCACGTATGCTCTTGCTGTCGTAGATTGGAGCGAAATTCTAATAGAGCAGGACCAAGGCCCTGCCCTACGGTATCATTTGAGTTTTGTGTGTAGGGGGTCATTCACGAATGACCCCTTTTTGCATTCGTCACGGCATAGTTAGTGGGGCGATTCGTGAATCGCCCCTACAAAAAATTCCGGCGGGCATCGTCGCTGTTTCGGCCAGGGTGATTTTTATGGGGTTGCCAAAACTCTTCGCAAGTGAAGATTGTTCGGTATTGTCCTATATAAAGACTTGTTTTTTCAGCAAAGTTATGCTACAATAACTATGTATACAAAAATTTGAGAAAAACATAGGCAAAAAAACAAATGAAATGAGGTTGGTCTTTATGACAAAACGATTGTTGGCTATCGTCCTGATGGTGGCGGTCACGCTTACGGCTGTACCGCTCACGGCGTTTGCGGCACCGGAACCGACGGTATTGCCGACGGTGGCAATTGACGAGCAGTACATCGAGGACGGAGCGTTTTACTTTGCCACTGCCGGTGCAGAGATTGAGGAGAATGCCGGACACGGTTATCTTTTGAAAGTCCGTCGTTTCGGAGAGGCGAAAACGGCACAATCGCTTCGCCTTGTAATGACCGACGTGACGGCATCTTATGGCAAAGATTACACGGTGGAGCTGTACGGCGAGTCCGACTCTTCGGTGGAAAACGCCAAAGAGAGCCAGTCGATGCTCGAATATCTTGAAATCAACGAGACGGAAGAATATAACTACGCCGATGCGATTATCGACGGGTCGATTGGTGCTTGTGACCAACTGACCGAGGAAGAACAGAGTGAGTTGGAACTTAATGAGAGTGAAAAACAGGCGGCCGAAGAGATGACGCAGGAAGTGCTGACGGCACTTTCCGGCAATGAGGAGACGTCTGACGCTTTCGCAACGACGACCGGCTCGGGCAGTGCTCTTGCCGCCGCCCGTGAAAATGCGGTCGGCCTTGCGGATGACCGCACGCCGATGAGTTACACACTGCCGGAGGACTCGGGTTTGCAAAACGATTCCACCGGCTATATGCAAGACGGCATTTCCGAGGTAAGCGAGATGCTGAATGCGGCATATCTCACCTTGGATTTTGCCGCCGATGAGACGGAAAAAACCGTGGTGATTACCCCGAAAGACAACCGGAAAAGCGACGGTACGCTTCAGTCCGGCTTTGCACTGGAGGGCGTTGGCGATGCCACGGTGTCGGGTATGTACGGCAACTTTACGCTGAAAATTCTCGACGACGAGCCGTATACGCCGGACACCATCGAATTCGGTGCGGCAACGTATACGCCGGAAGACGGCTATGTGACCGTTACGGTGAAACGCAGTGGCAGTTTGACCTCGGTGCTTTCGGCATCGCTTGACAGCACGGACGATACGGCCATCGGCGGATTGGATTATTCCGAGGTTCACGCTAAGCTGGTGTTTGGTTTCGGCTTGGAGGAACGGACGATTCGTATTCCGGTTCGTTCGACCAGCTTGACCGGCCCCGTGAGCTTCAAGCTTGTTCTGCACGATCCGCAGGAGTGCGTAATTGGCAAAAACAGCACGGCGGTTTGCACCATTTTGCCCACGGACGAAAGCTTTTCGGGCAAGGATGAAGCCGCTTTGGAGGAGTTAGAGAAAAACTCACTCGGCGTGTCGCAGGACATCGATTTGGACAATGAGATTATCGGCGAGCCGTTTTGCCTGCCGAAGATGGAAAAATGCAATTTTCTCTACGATACTTCCAGCAAAGCGGCGGCATATGGAGACAACGGTTGGTATATTACAACATTTATGCCGCACGGTAAAGGTGGAACGCGGAATAGCAGTGTGTGGTTTTATCCCGATTCCGACTTGCGTGGTCACAAGCACTACGACTATTGCGGTTATGATGTAAACTGGGAAATCAATCCTGCCCCCCCGCAAATGATCAAGGCGAATATTCGGAATATTACAAGCGACAGCTTGGCAGAGGAGTTGTGGAACGGCGGGACATATTCTGATACCATTTCCAAGTCGGAAAAATTATATTTAGAGCAAGGGCTTTCGGAAGGTATTGAATTCGGAATGACGGCATCCGGAATAATGTTGATCGGACCCACCGAAAGTAAGTTTACGATAAAATCCGTCAAACCCATTATGCGTCTGTTTAAGGTGGATATGATCGGTGCCGACCCGTTTACGCTCATTGACAGCGACGGCAACAAGGTCAAAAACACAAAGACGACTGCTTACGCCAACGAAAATCAGGTGATGATGCTCAACACCGACTCGAACAACAGCCTTATCACCACCTGCGGTAATGCGGTGACGGTGGAGTTACGTAACAATACCTCGCCGATTTGCTATATCTCGGCACTTCAAATCGTCAATACCGAAACGAAAGAAGCCGCCGTTGTCAAGACGTTCCCGGAAGGGACGACCAGTGCGTCGCTCTATATCACCAACGAGATGATCGGGAAATTTGTGGACTACGTGAATTTCAAGAAAAACGAAAACGGCCAAGGTCTTTATGGCCATCTTGCTATTAAACCCGTTTTGTCGAATATGCCGGCGATCGTTCGTGTGAAAAAGGACGAGCGTGCCTCGGTGACGGTATGGGACGGCAACATCATTCCGATTGTGTCCGAGGATGAGTCGGAAACCGTCTACCAATGCAACGTGGGCGATAGCCTGCGGCTGTATACCGAGGTTTTAGGCAAGTACAAGGAGCAACAATACGAATGTCCTCGTGTGCTGATTGAGCCGATTCGACCGGCGGGCAAGCAAAAATACGATATTTACGTAAAACCGGGGCAAACGTATGCCCAAGAGGTGGCGTGCGTGTCCGAAATGCGGATTTCGCCGCTTCCCGAGCGGGGCGGAAATGCTGTGGTGGTACGTGTGAAAAAGTCCGATTTGGCGTTGTTCGACACCACAAGCGGGATTTTCAACAGCTTGCCGGAAGAAAATGAGGGGTATTACGAATACGTTGTCGAAGCCGGCAATGTGACGGGCAAGACGTTTGCTATGAGTGCCAAAACCGCCGATGCCGGTTACGTGCCGGTATGGTGGGAGGAAGGGAACAGCCGTGCGAAATATACGCAGGGGACGTTCTACTTTACCGCATTTGCCGAAGCGGAAAACAACTTTGTGTATTTGACGGCCGCACAGGCGGATAAGGGTGCGTATACGCTTTCGGGCACCGTGTATTACGATGATGCGGCACTCGGCGGCACGGCGTCGGCACAGGCGTGGTATCCGGCTTGTGGTGCGTTTTATATCATTGACGATGCACATTACGGCATTGCCGACATAAACGGTGCGGTGAAAACCAAAGCGTTCCCCGGTATTACGGGCAGCTTTGTGAGGGTGAAAATCAGTACTGCCGGTTACGATGAGTATATGGATGTAAAACTGACCGGTGAGGGGAAAAAGAATACGGATATCGCCGTTGCCGATCATGTGATTGCCGAAGCGGATATGCGTCGCCCGCACATTATCAGTGTGGTGGCAAAAAACCCGCTCAATTCGGAATACGGAAAGGTGAAAATCAACGATAGCGTGACCACCTTTACCATTACGGTGGATACGGACGACCCGCTGACGGGCGAAGCGTATACCTATACCTACACGGACGAAAACGGTGTTCTCCAAACACGGGAGGAAACACCGATTGGTGTGGAGCTTGTCATTATTGACCCGGTGACACACACGGAAAAATTCGTGCTTCCGAAAGCCACCGGCTCCGACAAAACGTGGAGCAAAGGGTATACCTTCACGTTTGACGAGGCGACCAAATACAAAGCGGGCGACCTCGTATATGCACGGTTGATTACCGACCGTTTTGTTGGTGACGGTTGCACCGAGGATGAAAACGGCAACCGCACGCCGGTGGAGATTTTCAGGCAGACGACCTATCCGCCGGTGCGAACCGGACTTGCTCTTTCGGGTGTCAACCCGAAAGAGCCGGTGGTGATGGATATGGAACTGAAAGCTCCCAACCATTCCGGCAAAGAGGAGAGCTATAACCTGCCGATTATCGGCGATTTGACGATGATGATCAACGCACTCGGTATTTCGTTCGGTGTTGCTTCCACCGAAACCGGCGGTGTGCGATTGTTCTTCGGTAAACAAATCAAATCGGGAACTACCGGCAACTGCTTTGACGGAAACGGCAACCCGGTTTCGGATACCGGTTTCAAGGTTACGTTGTCCAACTTTGACGAGGGGCTGAACGATTTAACCAATATGATTGATGGTCTCGGTAGCAAAAACGCACTCGGGGCAATGTCGCTCGGTGTTCCTGTTTGGAAAATTGAACCGATGGCGGGTATCTGGCTTGAGTTCTCTATGTACCACGATGCCTCGCAGGAGGAAGTGGAGGAACGCCTTGAATTTACGGGCGGCGGCGGTTACGTCGGAGTTATCGGCTTCTTCCGTTATACCTACTATATGCTCGTTTACGGTATTCCCGTCTATGTGGGCGGTGACGTCACGCTGACGCTGATGGCAGAGCTCGGCATTGCCGTAGATGCGGATACGCATATTCCGTTTATGGATATGGATCAGGAAGCACTGGATAAATTGCTGAACAATTCCCACTTCCAGTTCATTTTCCGTGCAATGGTGGTGGGCAACGCTTACGCCGGTGTAGGTATTTGCGGTACTATCGGCATTCGTGGCGGTTTTACGCTGACGATGCGGTTTATCGCCAATCCCATGGTGAGCAAGAATTATCCCACGGTGCGTCCGACCGGTGTGGCGATTTCGGGTGCGATTAAGTTCTGGGCGGATCTTGTGCTGTTCTCGCTTCCGATTCCGCTGTATAGCTGGGATTTCCTGAAACAGGGTTATTTCGAGGACGTGGAGGAGATTATCGAGGACGAGAACTCCAAAGCGGATATGAACACGATGCTGTCGGCGATGGAAAACCTGCCTATCGAGAGTAAACCCCGTGGTGAACGAGAATCCCGCTTTGTGGGCGACCGCAACACCACCGGCAGTTCGTTTAAGAGCGTGTATACGAGGGTTGTCGTCGCAAACTCCTACGACGATGCCCAGCAAAAGCTGATTCCGCTTGACGACGGCAAGGTGCTGATGGTTTACCTTGACGATGACAAGGGGCGTGAGGCGAATGAGCGTACCGTGCTCAAATATATGCTCTACAACGGCGAGTGTTGGGAGACACCGGTTGTAATCCAAGACGATGGCACGGCGGACTTTGCTCCGTCGGTGTGCGATACCGGCAAGGATATTTTGATTTCGTGGGTATCTCGTCCGGAAAAAGTGGCCTCCGGCGATTACGCCGCCTATCTGTCTAAAAACGAAATCTATACCGTCCGTATGGATAAAGAAACGATGACGCTCGGCGAAATCGAGCGTTTGACGGACGATGACTATTACGATACGGCACCGATGGCGATTTATGACAAAGATAGCGGCGATGCACTGCTCATCTACCAAAAATCCGAGGTCAATGCGATTGAAAATGCGGCAGATTTGATGAACGAGGGTATGCCGTACACCAACGGTTCGGTGCTGATGTATATGCTGTATGACGGCGAGACCGGTGAATGGGTGCGTGATCGCTTCTTTGAAAATGAATTGGCGGACGGTGCAGATGCCGAGGCACTTTTGGAGGAATTCAAAGGTCAGCGTTTTGTGCCCAATGCGGCGTTCGGCAAAACGAACCCTGTTGTGGCGGATTTCACGGTCAACAGCGGCATCGTGACCAACCTCAACGCCGCCGATATCGAGGCGTTTACGGAGAAATATTTCAACGAACACGATATCACGCCGGAGGAATGTACCGAAGACGAGGCGCGGGCTTTCTCTGAGGCGTTAGAGGCGTTTAAGCAAGAATACACGAAGCATTACGGCATCTATGCCTACACCGTGGACGAGGACAACAACTTGGCAACGGAAAACGACCGTGAGTTGTTCGTTCAGCTGTATGATTTCGACACGCACACGACTGAACCGGCCATTCGCGTGACCGATAACAACGAAAATGACAGCGTGCCGCGTCTCGTTTGCTGTGCCGATACAAGTTATCTGTTCTGGTTGCACGACGGCAAAGAAATTCGCTATATCAGCGCTGAAAGTATGATGACTGATGTGGACGAAAACGGCATAGTGAATGCGAACATTGTGGATGTGAAGACCGAAAAAGACAACGAGCTTTCCATCAACAACTTTACGGCGTTTGCGGACAAATCGCAGAACCTGTTCGTGACGTGGGCGCAAAATTCCGCCGAGTTACAGCAGGACGATACCGCGTTCAACCCGACGCAGGATATTTATCTGGCGGGATACGTGAAAACGACCGATGAAAGCACGCCGTATTCCGCTTGGTCGGCACCGATTCGGATGACGAATAACAACGCGCTGAACGAGCTTCCGGAGTATGCGGATATCGGGGACGGTCGGCTGATGATGGTCAACACGCAATACAACGTAGATATGAGCGGCGACATCTACGAGGAATCGAGTGTGGCGCTGGTCGAGACGGATTACGTGACCGTCAGTTCGCTTGAAATCAAAGAAGCGGCGCCGATCACCGTGCCGTGGGAAGCGGGCGAGGCGTTTGACGTAAGTTTCCGCCTTGCCAATGTAGGCGTGAAATGCGAGCCGAGTTTTTCCTACACGGCATCGCTTGTGCTGGACGGCGAGGTCATTCAGCAGTTGGAAGAAAGAAAAGTGGACGGCGCGGTGCCTGCCGGTTCGGGTATTTGGCTGACGGACCGCTTTACGCTTCCCGAAGAAGCGGTCGGTCGCTTGGAAGACCTCGAACTTCACTTGGTGATGACCGAGGAGAATTCCGAGGAATCGTCTATTAGCACGGCGAAGTTGTTTGACGGCAAGCCGCAATACGTGCTGACACCGGAATCCGGCACGCAGGACGGTGACGAGTTTATTCTCACCGGCTTTGTGAAGAACGTCGGTGCCCCGGCGACCGGCAAACAGACGATCGAAATCATCGGCAACGGCGGTTCTCCCACGGTGCTTGCCACGGTGGAACTTCCCGCGATGGACAAAAACGTGGACGTGCCGTTTGAGGCGCGGGTGAAAATCGATCCGGACAGCGTGACCTA
>JAZRVH010000030.1:0-33705 GCA_045598965.1 Acutalibacteraceae bacterium | reverse complement strand
TTAGTCTACTTCTACACTGAAGCCCTGTGCCTCCCTTTTCTTGGCGGCAACGGCACAATAGTCGGCGGCCCGGTCGGTGACGGGCAGGAAACGCACCTGCTCGGGAGCCATCCATGTGGGCAACGCACCGGCGTATTCCTCAATAAGGTACGCCAGCGTACGCTCGTAGCAGCCGAGGGACGTACGGTGAATGATATACGGAAGCACTTTTTCGCCATTCTCGTCGATGTAGTACATACCGAAACGCTGTGCCAACAGCATATCGATTTGGATGGTGACGAGGGTGTCTTCTTTGCCGTACACGTTTTTGTACTGGATGTCCAGTTTGGGGCCGTAGAAAGCGGCTTCGTCAATACCGATTTCGTATTTTACGCCGAGCTTGTCGAGAATCTGACCCATCACACGTTGGGCTTCCTCCCATTGTTCGGCGGAACCCTCGTATTTGTTGTTGGGGTTCGCCGGATCCCATTGCGAAAAACGGAAAGTGCATTTATCGAGCATTCCCACGGTGCCGAGGAAGTATTTGGCGAGCTCCAAGCAACCTTTGAACTCCTCTTCCAGTTGGTCGGCACGCAGTACCAAGTGACCTTCGGAGATGGTGAACTGGCGGACACGTATGAGACCGTGCATCTCGCCGGAATCCTCTTTGCGGAACAGAGTGGACGTCTCGCCGAGACGCATGGGCAGGTCACGGTAAGAACGTTGACGGGTTAAGAATACTTGATACTGGAACGGGCAGGTCATCGGACGCATGGCAAAGCATTCTTTTTCCTCGTCGTAGGGATCGCCGATGATGAACATACCGTCGAGATAGTGGTCCCAGTGGCCGGAAATCTTAAAGAATTCACGTTTCGCCATCAACGGCGTTTTGGTTAGCAGGTAGCCGTTCTTCTGTTCGACGTCCTCCACCCAACGCTGTAACAGTTGCACCACACGGGCACCTTTGGGAAGCAGGACGGGCAGACCTTGACCGAGCGTGTCGACCGTGGTGAAATATTCGAGCTCACGACCCAGTTTGTTGTGGTCACGTTTTTTGGCTTCCTCGAGTTGCTCAAGATATTCGGTCAAGTCGGCACTCTTCGGGAACGCCGTGCCGTAGATACGTTGAAGCATTTTGTTTTTCTCATCGCCACGCCAGTAGGCACCGGTGCAAGAGGTGAGTTTATACGCCTTGACGCTTCCGGTTTTCATGAGGTGCGGGCCGGCACACAGGTCGGTAAAATCGCCTTGGCGATAGAAGCTAATTGCTTCACCGGAAGCGGCGTGCTCCTCCATAAGCTCCAGTTTGTACGGCTGATCCGCCATCAGCTTGCGAGCTTCCTCGATGGGAAGTTCAAACCGCTCGATGGGCAGATCCTCTTTGATGATTTTTTTCATCTCGGCTTCGATTTTTTCGAGGCTTTCGGGGGTGAAGTTCACCTCACTGTCGAAGTCATAGTAAAAGCCGTTGTCAATAGACGGGCCGATGGCGAATTTGGTGTTCGGGAACAGATGCAACACCGCTTGTGCCAAAATATGGCTGGCGGTGTGGCGATAGGCACGTTTGCCGTCCTCGTCGTCAAATGTGAGGATTTCGAGGGTGCAATCCTCGGTGAGCGGGGTGCGAAGATCAACGACTTTGCCGTTGACTTTAGCGGCACAGGCCGCACGGAACAGACCCATAGAGATGTCACGGCAGACGGCTTCGACAGCCACGCCGCTTTCCACCTGCATCGTGTCGCCGGATTTAAGCGTAATGGTCAACATATATAACCTCTCCTTTTCGGATTAATTTTTGCAAATAAAAAACCGCATCCCAAAAAAGGGACGCGGCAATGCACGTGGTTCCACCCTTGTTCGGCGGTAAAACCGCCCTCAAGAGACCGGTAACGAGGTCAGCCGTCGTGCTCTACTGAACGTTCAAGCACGCACTCCGAGACGGTGGCGACAAGTCGATTTTTCACGCCGCTTTCAGCCGGCGACGGCGTTCTCTTTCGAAAAATCCTTGACAAGTCGTGTTCTCATCAACGCTTTATGTGGTTAGTGTAGCACCATTTTTTGCGGTTGTCAAGCCTTTTTCTTTGGCAATTCTCGTGAAATTCCGTTTTGGACGGGCAAGCGGGACTTGCCGCTTGCATAGGATAGGCGTTGAGGTGAGTGTTATGTTTGTATCGTTGTTGCATGCCCTTTCCAATTTGTTGTTTTTTGCCCTTCACGTGACCCACGGCGGGTCGTTTCCGAAGCCGCTTTCCGCCGAGGAGGAAAAGGAGGCGTTGCTGGCATTTCGGAAGGAGGGGGATATGGAGGCCCGCAACCGGTTGATTGAGCATAATTTGCGGCTTGTGGCACATATTGTGAAAAAATACTACGGCACGGCGACCGAGCAGGAGGAGTTGATTTCCATCGGCACGATCGGACTTATCAAGGCGGTGGGAACATTTGATTATGAAAAGGGGACACGACTTGCCACATACGCATCCCGCTGTATCGAAAATGAGATTTTAATGCATTTTCGTGCCGTTCGCAAAACGGGGCAGGACGTGTCGATGAATGAGCCTATTGAGACTGACCGTGAGGGAAATCCGCTGACCCTTCAAGACGTGCTGGCAGACGGCAACTGCCTTGTGGAGAATTTAGAGCAAAAGCTGAACGGGGAAAAGCTTTCACGGTACATTCAGGAAGAATTGGACGAGAGAGAGCGAGAGGTGATTTGTCGCCGTTACGGAATGGGTTGTGAGCCGATGACACAACGGGAAGTGGCAACCTTTCTCGGTATCTCTCGGTCGTATGTATCCCGTATTGAGAAAAAGGCACTTTCCAAGTTGCGACGTCGATTTGAAACCGGCGACAAAAAGGGCTTGCAAAACTGAGGAAAGTATTTTATAATAAGGGTACAGAAAAAGGAGGCGGTCGATATGGCAAAAAAGACGATCGTGACCATTGGCAGACAATTCGGCAGCGGCGGTAAAGAAATCGGCGTGGCGATTGCCAAAAAACGTGGTATGAAATTTTATGACAAAGAACTTCTGAAACGGGCGGCACAGGACAGCGGACTTTGTGAAACGCTGTTTGAATCGTTGGATGAACGTCCGAAAAGCCTTTTGTATTCCCTTGTAATGGACCCGTATGCGGTGAGTGCGATGACGTCTGCTCCCTACAACACGGTGGAGCAGGATGTGTATACCGCTGTGTTTGAGACGGCGCGTCGTGTGGCGGAGGAAAGTCCGTGCGTGATTGTGGGCCGTTGTGCGGATTACGCATTGCGTGAACGGGACGATGTGCTTCGTGTGTTCCTTTATGCACCGGACAAGGCACGGATTGATCGTGTGGCACGTCGCCACGGAATGAGCGAACAAAAGGCACGGGATTTTATTCGCAAAATTGATAAACAGCGTGCGTCTTATTATAACTACTATTCCGACAGCCGTTGGGGTGAGCGTTCCACATACGATTTGCTGATTGACGTCACGCTCCTCGGTGTGGATGGAACCGCTCAACTGATTTGCGATTTGATGGACCGCAGCGAATAACCGGAAACGGTTTATTGCTGGATGTCTTAGTTTTGGAGGTAAAATATAATGAAACGTATATTGGCACTTTTAGTTGCGTCGATGCTTTGCGTGACCGTCTTAACCGGATGTAATTCCGACAAAAGCGGTAAGTTTTCGGGCAAGACGGTGGAAGAGGGAAAACTGGTGATGGCGACTGCCGCCTCCCTTCCTCCGTACGCCATGACGGGCGATAAAGACCGTTTTGAGGGCATTGACGTGGAAATTGCTCAAGCGATTGCCGACAAGCTCGGGTTGGAGCTGCAAGTGAAAGATATGAGCTATTCTGCCCTTATTACGGCGGTGCAAACCGGTGAGGCGGATATGGCGATGGGTGCTTTGGCGGTTACGGAAGAACGCAAAAATAACATTCGCTTTACCCGGTCGTATGCGTCCGGCGAGCACGTGGTTGTGGCGATAAAAGACTCTCCGGTTTGCAAAAGCGGTATTTTGCCGGTGGGCAAAATCAGTGCGGCGGAGGGCTCGGTTGCTTTTACGGGCTGTGTAAACAAATGCGGAACCGACCGTGTGGTTGCCTGCAAGGATGAGGCTGAGGCCGTTCGTCAGTTGACAGACGGCACGGTGGTCTGTGCGATGGTGAGCAACGAGACGGCACAGAAATTCTGTGATGCGAATAAAACGCTGATTCTCTGCGAGAACACCTTTGATTTTGAGACGAAAGACAAGGACGGCAAAGCGGAAAAACATTCGGTGAGTGCCCTTGTGAACAAAAAGGAATATGCGGCGGTCAGCATCGTGTTAAACGGCTATTTGATTGGTACCCAGGAGGGCACCGTCAGTGCGGCGGTTGCGGAGAGAGAGTATGGTGCTGAACGTGTTGTGGGCTATTCCAACGGTGCCACGGCGATGCAGGCTTTGTTGACCGGCAACGTCGACTGTGCGATTTTGGATAACGAGTCTGCAAAAATGTATTGCCGTGCCAACAACCAGTTGACTGTTTTGCCGGCGGATTACGGCGAGATGAATTACGCTATCGGTGTTGGCAAAAACAACGAAAAACTGTTTGACCGTGTGGACGGTGCTTTGGAAGAACTGATAAAGGACGGTACGGTTCAAAAGATTGTTGAAAAGTATATCCCCGAGCAGGCGGCGGCAACCGCTACGGCAACGGCGGCATAAACTAAGCGAGAAAAAGCGACCGAACGATTTTGTCGTTCGGTCGCTTCTTTGTGATGTTAGGGCACAAAAGGACGGAAAATGTGCATATATACAGTATATTTTGCCAAACTCTCTTGACAAGCGTTTATTTTATAGTATAATGAGTGCATAAATATTCGCTGTCGTGCATAATTATGGAGAATGGCTATGACTAAAGTGTTTATCGACGGAAAAGCGGGGACCACCGGTCTTCGTATATATGAGCGTTTGGGCGACCGCAAGGATTTGGAGCTTCTCACGCTTTCGGACGAGCTTCGCAAGGATGCGGGGGCACGAAAGGCGGCACTGGAAGCGGCGGATGTGGCGTTTCTCTGCTTGCCGGATGCGGCGGCGGTGGAAGCGGTTGCTCTTTGCGAGAACCCGGACACGGTGCTGATTGACACCTCGACGGCACACCGCACGAACGACGGTTGGGCGTATGGATTTCCGGAGGTCGGCGGATTGCGAGAGGCGATTAAAGCCTCAAAGCGTATTGCCAATCCCGGTTGCCACGCCAGTGGATTTGTGTCGTTGATTGCTCCGCTTCGTGAGCGAGGTCTTTTGTCGGCGGAGACGATGCTTTCTTGCTTTTCGTTGACCGGATATTCCGGCGGCGGCAAAAAGATGATTGCCGATTACGAGGGGGAGGCGGCGACGTCGCTTGTCGCCCCTCGCACATACGGGCTCAGTCAAAGTCATAAGCATTTGCCGGAAATGGCAAAGGTGTGCGGATTATCGGTTTTGCCTGCATTCTCGCCGGTTGTTTCCTCGTATTATGCGGGAATGGAAGTGGTGGTGACGCTGTTTAAGGAACAGCTGAACGGCAGTGTGGCGGATGTGAAAGCCTGTTACGCCGACTACTACAAGGGCGATGTGGTGAAATTCGCTGAAAACGCTGATGAAAACGGCTTTTTGTCCGCCGGAGCTTTTGCCGGGCGAGACGATATGCAGATTGCGGTGTTTGGCAACGATGACCGGATTACGCTGGCTTCTCGATTCGACAACTTGGGTAAAGGGGCATCCGGAGCCGCTATTCAAAATATGAACATTGTGCTCGGTCTTCCGGAGACGACCGGGCTTTGCATCGGAGGATAAACTATGAAACTCATTGACGGTGGCATTTGTGCCGCACAAGGATTTATGGCCAGCGGTATTCATTGCGGTGTTCGTAAAAATACCGCCAAACGGGATTTGTCCTTGATTTTTTCCGAAAAACAAGCGACCGCTGCGGCGGTATATACCACAAACCTCGTAAAGGGGGCTCCGCTTCTTGTAACGAAAGCCCACCTGGCAAATGGAAAAGCCCAGGCGGTTATTTGTAACAGCGGTAACGCCAATACCTGCAATGCGGGCGGCGAGGAGATTGCCCAGAAAATGTGTGAGATGACCGCCGCCGCTACCGGCGTTTTGGCGGACGATGTTGTGGTGGCATCCACCGGCGTTATCGGCCAGCCGCTTTCTCTTGACCCCATTGCTCCCGCTATTCCGGCACTTGCCGCTTTGCTGACAAAGGACGGAAGCGACGATGCGGCACAGGGAATTATGACCACCGACACGGTGAAAAAAGAAGTGGCGGTGGAGTTTACGGTGGGCGGAAAAACCTGCCGTATCGGCGGTATTGCTAAGGGCAGCGGTATGATTCATCCCAATATGGCGACGATGCTTGTCTTTATTACGACCGATGTGGCGATTTCGTCCGAGCAACTTCAAAAAGCCCTGTCGGCGGATATTGCCAATACCTTTAATATGTTGTCGGTGGACGGAGATACGTCTACCAACGATATGGTGACGGTGCTGGCAAACGGTATGGCAGGAAACGACGAGATTACCGGCGAGGGCGAGGATTTCGATATCTTTATGAAAGCCCTTAACACGGTGACGGTGTATTTGTGCAAATGTATTGCCGGCGACGGCGAGGGTGCTACAAAGCTTCTCGAATGTGTTGTGACCGGCGGCAAGGACGAAAAGACCGCCAAAACCGTGGCAAAAAGCGTGATATGCTCCAGCTTGCTCAAAGCCGCTATGTTCGGTGCGGACGCCAACTGGGGACGTGTGCTGTGTGCGATTGGATACAGCGGTGCGGATGTGGACGTGAAAAAAATCGACGTATCGTTTAAGAGCCCGAAAGGCGAAATTCTCGTGTGTAAGGATGGAGCGGGTGTTCCGTTCTCGGAGGAAATCGCCAAAGAAATTTTGCTTGAGAAAGAAATTGATATTTTGGTTTCTCTTAACGACGGCGACGCCACTGCCACGGCATGGGGTTGCGACTTGACCTACGATTACGTCAAAATCAACGGCGATTATCGGACGTGAGGAAAGGAGAACAAAACGATGAAAGATATTTTTTCCAACAGTCAGCGGGCACAAGTGCTGACCCAGGCGTTGCCGTATATTAAACGCTATGTCGACAAGGTTGTTGTGATTAAATACGGCGGCAATGCGATGATTAACGATGACCTGAAACAGCAGGTGATGGAGGATATTGTTCTGCTTTGGACGATTGGCGTCAAGGTGGTTCTTGTTCATGGCGGCGGCCCGGAAATCAACGAGCTTATGCAAAAGCTGGGCAAGAAAAGCGAGTTTGTGGACGGTATGCGGGTTTCCGATAAGGAGACGGTGGACATTGCCCAAATGGTGCTTGCCGGCAAGGTGAACAAGTCGCTTGTCAACCTCCTTGAAATGAACGGCGGTAAAGCGATGGGTATATCCGGTATGGACGGACGTCTTATCGAAGCTACCGTGAAAGACGAAAAACTGGGGTTTGTGGGCGAGATTACGAAAATTCATATTTCGCCGGTGAACGACCTCATCGAAAAAGGGTATATTCCGGTCACCTCCACCATCGGCTGTGACAAAGACGGAAACACCTATAATATCAACGGCGACACCGCCGCCGCCTATGTTGCGGGAGCTCTTAAAGCGGAGCGTTTGATTATGATGACCGATATTGCGGGAATTCTTCGTGACAAGGATGACCCCTCTACCCTTATTCCGGAAATCAGTATCAGTGAAGCGGAAAATCTTTATCGTGAGGGTGTGATTTCCGGCGGAATGATTCCGAAGGTGAATTGCTGTATTGATGCGTTGAAACATGGGGTGGAAAACGTGGTTGTGATGGACGGTCGTGTTCCTCACTCAATTCTTATGGAACTTTTAACGAATGAAGGTGCCGGTACAATGGTGACAAAAGCCAGAGATTTAACGATAAAAGAAAAAGATGCCAAATACGTTGCGAATACCTACAACCGTTTTCCGGTGGTGTTGTCCCACGGGAAAGGTTCGTATGTGTACGACGAGAACGGTAAAGAATATGTGGATATGGGCTCGGGCATCGGCGTGACCTCGTTCGGCATTGCCGATGAGGAGTGGAAAACCGCCGTTTCCGAGCAAGCGGGCAAGCTGCAACACGCTTCTAATCTATATTACACCGAACCGTGTGCCCAGTTGGCGGAAAAATTATGTGAAAAAACCGAAATGGACAAGGTGTTTTTCTCGAACTCCGGAGCGGAAGCCAACGAATGTGCTATCAAGGTCGCTCGCAAATATGCCGCCGAGAAAAAGGGCGAGGATTGTTATACGATCGTGACCCTCAAAAACAGCTTCCACGGCAGAACGCTTACCACGCTTGCTGCCACCGGTCAAGACAAATTCCACGAGCTGTTTAACCCGCTGACGCCCGGATTTATCAGCGTGGATGCGTATAACATTTTTGAGCTGGAGGCACTCGGAGCGAAGCATAAGATTGCCGCTATTATGATTGAATGTATTCAAGGCGAGGGCGGCGTGAATACGCTGAAAAAATCCTTTGTGAATGAGGTGGCGGAATATGCCGAAAAGCACGATATTCTGCTGATTGCCGATGAGGTGCAGACCGGTAACGGTCGTACCGGCAAGCTGTATTCGTATATGAACTACGGCATCAAACCCGACATCGTCACCACCGCCAAAGGCCTCGGCGGCGGCTTGCCGCTGGGTGCCACGCTGATGAGTGAAAAGGTGGGGGATGTGCTCGGTTTCGGCGACCACGGTTCTACGTTCGGCGGCAACCCGGTTTGCTGTGCGGCGGCACTTTCGGTGCTTGATCGCTTGGATGACAGCTTCCTCGCCACGGTGGAGACGAAGAGCAAATACCTCTTTGAGGCGTTTACCGGTGCGGACGGTATTGAGGAAGTGTCCGGTCTTGGTTTGATGATTGGTCTTAAAACGAAAAAACCTGCCGCCGAAGTGGTTGCGGCGTGTATTGAAAAAGGCGTGCTGTGCCTCACCGCCAAAGACAAGGTGCGGTTGCTTCCGGCACTCAACATTCCGATGAAAGCACTCGAATATGCGGTGGAAGTGATTAAAGAAGTCTGTGCCGAATAAGGAGAAACGTATGAACTTAAAGGGAAAATCATTTTTGAAGCTGCTCGATTTGAGCACGGCGGAAATCGAGGACTTGCTGGATTTGGCGGCAGACCTCAAACAAAAGAAAAAAGCCGGTGTGCCGCACAAGCTGTGTGAGGGCAAAAACGTGGCGTTGATTTTTGAAAAAACCAGCACCCGTACTCGCTGTGCCTTTGAGGTGGCGGCGATTGACCTCGGTATGCACCCGACGTATCTTGATCCGTCCGGCTCGCAAATCGGCAAAAAAGAGTCGATTGCGGATACAGCTCGTGTGCTTGGCCGTATGTTTGACGGCATTGAGTATCGTGGATTCGGACAGGAGATTGTGGAGAATTTGGCGAAATATGCCGGCGTGCCGGTGTGGAACGGGTTGACCAACGAGTTTCACCCGACCCAGATTTTGGCGGATTTTCTCACCATCCGTGAGCATTTCGGCGACCTCAAAGGAAAAAAACTTGTCTATATGGGCGATGCTCGCTACAATATGGGCAATTCGCTGATGGTAGGTTGTGCGAAAATGGGAATGCAGTTTGTGGCGTGTGCCCCGAAAGCGTATTTCCCGAATGCAGAACTGGTGTCGGAGTGCGAAAAAATTGCCGCCGAAACCGGAGCAACGCTTGAATTCAACGAAAATCCGGCTGAAGCGGTTAAAGGGGCTCACGTTATTTATACGGATGTGTGGGTGTCGATGGGTGAGCCGGACGAGGTGTGGGAAAAACGTATCGCCGACCTTTCGCCCTACCGTGTTACCGCCGAGTTGATGGCGACAGCGGGCGAACAATGCCGGTTTATGCACTGCCTGCCTGCCTTCCACGACCTCAATACCACGGTGGGTAAACAGATTTATGAAAAATTCGGTCTGACCTGTATGGAGGTCACCGATGAGGTGTTTGAAAGCCCGCAGTCGATTGTGTTTGACGAGGCGGAAAACCGCATGCACACGATAAAAGCCGTTATGGCGGCAACGCTGGCGGAATAAGCGTAGAAAGTCACAACCTCCGGCTTAGCCGAAGGTTGTGACTGAACAAGCTCGGCAATGGGGTTTGTGCGGTATTCTAAAACGGCAGGAGCAAGCCCCTGCTCTACGAACACGCCGGAAATAATTCTTAATTTATCCTTCTTAATTGAAAACCTCCCGACCCTCGGTCGGGAGGGTTTCTTATGCTTGCATATTGTGGGCGGACATATAATCAAAGATACGTTTGCCGTGGGACTGTTCGTCCGACTGGATTTTATTGAGTGTTTGGCGGGTGTTTCCGTCATTAAACTCGAAAATGCTGGTGTCATACAGCGACGAGGCGTGTTTTTCCATGCTGAGGGCATCCTGGCAGAGATAGGCATCGCCGAGGCAAGAGCAAGTGCCGCAACCGCAGGTGTCGTTACAAAGAGCGTCGTTATTGTCGCAGTTGCCGACGGTGACACCGCCGTCGGTGAGCATTTTGGTGACGGTTTGCAGATGCTGTTGTTCGGTTTCACGAATAGAGGTAAACAGCGTTTTCAGCTCGTTATCGGCGGCGGAGTTGGCGTATTGACCGTATTTTTCTACGCACAGAGCTTCCTGAGAACGGAGGTCTTTGAGCAATCCTTTTTCTTTTTCGGTTAATGTCATTGATGTCATCCTTTCGTTTTTGGTATGAGTAGTATGTGCAAACGGACAAAAAGTATGCAGAAGGATTCACCTTTTTTTCAAGAGGACATAGAATGACGATGAGAAACCTCGCAAAAACGGGGAATCAATTGTTGTTTGAAGGAGGAATGATGGGTATGGCGGAAAACAAACGCTTTTCCGACGGCACGTGCCGTGATGCTGTGTGTGTGGATGCGGGGCGTGTGTATGACAGTTGTGCCGATAAGGATTGCTGTGAAAATTTGCGGGTGTATTTGACCGAACGAGACCAACAATGTGTGGCCAACAGCTCCCTTGTGCGGGTGCGGCGAGCAGAGTTACTTACGACGTGTATTGATGTGGAGGCTTTGCCGTTTAACCGTGGCTATTACGCTTGTGACTTAACCTTTTATTTTGAGGTAGCGGTTGAGCTTTGCGGTGGTCGTGGTCAGCAACCGAACACGGTGTACGGTATTTGTACCTATGCGAAAAAGGTGATTTTGTTTGGCAGTGAGGGCAATGTAAAGGTGTTTGCCAGCGAGTTTGCGGAGGATGCCTTTGACCGACAGGAAATGCCGAGCCAAAGTTTGCCGAAATGTGTGGTACAGGTAGCGGAACCGGTGGTGCTGGATGCAAGCATTGTGGACATTTGCCGGTGCAAATGCAACGGGGGATGCGGAGCGATGCCTCGGTCGATTGCCAATCGGTACGGCGATCCGCTTTGTGAAGGCGGCGACAAGGCGTTAGTGGTGACGTTGGGGCTGTTTTCTATTGTGCAGTTGGTGCGAAATGTACAAATGCTTATGCCGGTGTACGATTTTTGTATGCCCAGTAAGGAGTGTGCCCCGACAAGTGAAACCCCTTGCGATGCATTTAAGATGATGGATTTCCCGGTGGATGAATTTTTCCCGCCGCACACGGGAGGAACGGTATCCGGAAGCGGGTGCAGTGCCAACACGGGAGGCGGTTGCTGCTCTTGCGGCTGTGACGCTTAAACAAAAGGAAAAGAGCGATGAGACGAACGTCTCATCGCTCTTTTTGTTTCATTTTTGACGGTTGGTTTGTGGGAGAGGGTGGTTTTAGCCAAGGGCGGCTGTAAGGGCATCCACCTTGTCGGTGCGTTCCCACGAAATGCCGAGGTCTTCACGCCCGATATGGCCGTAAGCGGCAAGATTTTTGTAAATCGGGCGGCGGAGATCCAGCTCACGGATGATGGCGGCGGGGCGGAAATCGAAAACTTTTACGAGAGCTTCGGCAATTCGATCATCCGAAACGATGCCGGTGCCGTCGGTGTCCACCTCGACGCTGACGGAGACGGGATTTGCCACGCCGATGGCGTATGCCAACTGTACCTCACAGCGTTTGGCGAGACCGGCGGCAACCACGTTTTTCGCCGCATAGCGAGCCATATATGCCGCCGAGCGGTCCACCTTTGTGGGGTCTTTGCCGGAGAAAGCACCGCCACCGTGACGGGCGTAGCCGCCGTAGGTATCCACAATAATTTTTCGACCGGTGAGGCCGCTGTCGCCCTGAGGACCGCCGACGACAAATCGGCCGGTGGGGTTGACAAAAATGCGGGTTTCGTCATCAAACAAGTTGTCTGTCAGCGTGGGGCGAATGACGTGCTCAATGATATCACGCCGGATAGTGGCAAGGTCAACATCCGCACTGTGCTGGGTTGAAACCACGACGGTGTCGATGTGTACGGGGGTTACGCCGTCGTATTCCACCGTCACCTGAGTTTTGCCGTCGGGGCGGAGATAGGAAAGTGTGCCGTCCTTGCGTACGGCGGTGAGCCGTTTTGCCAGTTTATGGGACAGAGAGATGGGGAGCGGCATCAATTCCGGAGTTTCATCGCAGGCAAAGCCAAACATAAGACCTTGGTCGCCGGCACCGGTTTCTTCCTCTGCGGTGTCGCCGCCGGAGCGTTTTTCCATAGCGGCATTGACGCCTTGGGCAATATCGGGGGACTGCTTATCCAGTCGCACTTCGATTTTGCAGGTGTTGCCGTTAAAGCCCTCGTCGTCGCCGTCGTAACCGATATCCAAAATCGCTTTGCGGGCAATGGCTTCCACGTCCACCTCGCAGTTGGCGGTAATTTCACCCATCACCAACATAAAATCGGTGGTGCAGGCACACTCGCAAGCCACGTGGGCGTTGGGGTCTTGTTCGAAAATAGCGTCCAGCACGCTGTCAGACACCCGGTCGCATACCTTGTCGGGATGGCCTTCGGTGACCGATTCGGATGTAAATAATTTTTTCATACGTATCTCCTATTCTTCAAGAGCAAAAGAAAAACGCTGCCGGAAAGACAGCGTACACGCACACTCATCTTTCGGGCTTCCCCGCAGGATTTGGCACCTTACATAAAGCAGGTTGTCGGACATCACAGGGCCTGTTCCCTCCGTCACTCTTGATAAGTTTTTTATTGTCGAATTGTAGTATATCACGGCATTTTGGAAAATGCAAGTGTTTTTTATTTAATTTCGCTCTAACAGCAAAGCACGCACGGGTGCTCCGTCGGCGTGGTCGATTTTTATCGGAGCGGCAAAGAGAAGATACCACCCTTCAGCGGCGTCGGACAAATCGAGGTTTTCTAAGATAGCAATCGGTTCGGCGAGCAGCTTGCGATGGACAACCGCCGTTTCGGAGGCGACGGCAACCGAGGTACCCTCAACGCCAATCAGTTTTATTCCCGCATCGCACAGGACAAACGCCGCACTTTGGGAGAGGGTGGCACCGCCTTTGAGGAGCAGACGTTCGATGCCGACACGCAAAGAGAGAATTCGCTCCATCTCCTCGCCGGTTAAAACACCGGATGCTTCCACGACAAAGCACTCGCCGCATACGGTGTCAAGAGGGTAGGCGGTGATATCATCGGCATCGGGGAAAAAGTGGCAGGGAGCATCTAAGTGGGTGCCGTTGTGCAGGCAGGCGGAGATTTCCGACACGGTGGCAATATCGCCCAAACCGGCATCGGTGACACGGGTGACGGTCGGTGCTCGGTCGCCGGGGTACACGGGGGCAGACAAAAGCTCACGGCTGATATCCAAAATTTTCATAGAACGTCCCTCCTTTTTGCTCATTATACACGGATTTCGGCAAAAACGCAAGAGGGAGAAAGTACAACACTATTTTTGCCTTATCTTGTTACACGGACGGTATACGCAGGGACTACTGGGGCAATACGGTGTGGCTGTGGTATAACGGGGCAAAAGGGAGGTGAGGCGTATGGAGGAGCCGTTTCTTCGCTCGGTAGCTAAGGTGAACAAAGGGCTTGCACAAGCTCGGGAAATGGCGGCGGAGCACAAACTGCCGTTGACAATCGAACGAATTGCCGCTTGTCTCGGAGTTTCGAGAAAGCGTCTGCTTGCGTATATCCGTGATGAGGTTGAAGACCCGGATGCGGATGAAAAAAAGCGAGAAAAAATCCACAAAATTTTGTGGCAGGCGTTTTGCGATTGCGAGGCAGAGCTGGCGGAGGAAATGCTGAAGCCGGGAAGTCATACCGGAGCGGTATTTCTCGGAAAAAACAACTTCGGCTATGCGGACCGTGAGGAGCGTGCTGCCGATGTTTCTGTCACCTTTGTCGGCGAAGAGAATATACAAGAATAAGGAGTATGAAAACTATGGAACAAGAAATGATACACATTCATTTTATCCCCAACGTGACGTCGGGAACGGTGACACCGTCGACGCCGCAGTATGGTGGCGTGCAGGGAGACCGTAATGCGGCATTGCTGTCGTTCCTTGTGCCGGAATCGTTACGGGGAGAACAATACTGCTATCGCATTGAGGGCGTGGACGGTGCCGGCGGATTTGTGACTACGGAGACTTTGCCCATAGATGACGAGCATTGTGTTGCCACGTTGTTGGACGAGCGGTTTACCGCCGCCGGCGGACAGATCCTGGTGCGTCTTGTGGTGTCGGAGATTCAGGGCAACAACGAAATTGCGGTTGTACGCAGTTTTGACGGACGGGTGTTTTTTGCGGATGCCCCGACACCGTTGGATGCATCCGCCTATCGGGATGCGTTGTCGGCGTTGGTGTTTCGTGCCGACCAAAAAGCGGAACAGATGGATGCGGTGGCAGAGATGCTGACCGAACGAGTGGGGGAGCTTTCTGCCCGTTCCAGTGCGGTGGAAACGGCGTTAATCAACTACCGAAACCGATTGACGGCGGCGGAGAACAGTACGGACGAGCTGGATAGCCGATTGGAGGATATTAGCGACGATTTATCGAACTTTAAGGGAGCGGCGGAGAGAAAAGAAGAAGAGTCGACGCCTTGGAGATTTATCCAAAAAATTGTCCGAGCCGGGCTGGCAGAAAAAATGTTTTCGGTGGGCGACGTTTTCCCAGGTATTCACAGCGAATACGGCCTCATTGAGTGGGAGGTTATCGGGTTTGACCACGAGACGTTGGTGGCGGACGAGTATAGCCATTCTATGACCTTGCAGGCGAAAAACTGTTTGCATCATCCGAACGGCACCTACGATTTGAAGGCGTACGATACGCAGGACAGCACCCATATCCACGGTCAAGCCGACTGGGAGATGTCGGATCTTCGTGCTTGGCTGAACAGCACGGAGCGTGCCAATCAATGGGGTGCGTACGGCGAAAACGATACGCCGCCGGCCTATCATGGCCAGGATGGGTTTATGCGTGGATTGAGCGACAGCTTTTTGGAGGCAATCGGTACCGTGGAAACAAAGACGGCTCTGTATTCGCCGGATAGCAATGAGACTGCCACGTGTTTCGATAAAATCTTTTTGCCCGCAAAAGCCGAGGTGTACGGTGGCGTTTTTGGCAACGGCGTTGTTGAGGGTACACCGTATGAGAAATATAACGCAACCCACAGTGCACTGAGGACGGCCGGTAACGGTGCGGACCAAAACCGTATAAAAAAACTGAACGGTGTAGCAACCTCATGGTGGCTACGCTCGGTAAATGCGACGGATGCCGATAAAGTGCTGCAAATTAAGAACACGGGTGCCATCAACAGTATTACGCCGGATACGGCGTGTGCGGTGGCACCGGCTTGCTGTATTTATTGAGAAAGGATGAGAGTCTATGTTTAAGTTGGCTTTGAACGCCGGCCACAGTGCCATTACGACACGTGGTGTTCCGGCGTCTGTGAGCCCGAAAAATCACCCGAATGAGTGGTGGCTTAACGACCGCATTGCGGACAAGGTTCAAAAGCTGTTGTCCGGCTATGAGGGCGTGAGCGTGTTGCGTATTGATGATACGACGGGACAACGGGATATGTCGTTGACCGAACGTACCGACAAAGCCAATAACTGGGGAGCGGATTTTTATCTGGCTATTCACCACAACGGCGGCATTAACGGAGGTACGGGCGGCGGCATTGTCGCTTATGTGTATACGAAGCCCAGTGCGGCGTCGCTTGAGTGGCAAAAGGCGTTGTATGATGCTTTGGTGAAAAAGACGGGGCTCAAGGGGAACCGTGCCACGCCTCTTGCAAAGCAAAATCTGCATGAGGTGCGTGAGCCGGTTATGCCGTCGGTGTTGTTGGAACTTGGGTTTATGGACAGCAAAACCGATGTGCCTATTTTGTTGACGGAGGAATATGCCGACAAATGTGCCGCCGCCATTGCGGAGGTTATTGTTCAAAAGGCGAAGCTGAAAGCCAAAGAGGAGACCTTTAAGAAAGGGGACAAGTCGTTGGGCGTTTACGCCGTAAAACGACTGCTGGCACTGGCGTATGAGCAGGAACTTGTGCCGAATTCCGTGCTGGATGACGGCGGCTTCGGTGATGGAACCGTCAAGGATATTAAGACGGTGCAAAAGGCGGCAAAGCTCAGCCAGACAGGTGTCGTCAATGAAAAAACCGTTCGTGCGTTGTTTGAGCTTGTGAAAAAGGCAACCCTTGAAAAGCATAAAAACGCTTATAACAAGTTGACGCTGACCAATGCGGAAAATGCCCAGCTGAAAAAGGAGGTTGCCCGTTTACAAAAAGAACTGGCGGCTAAAGGGGGAACTAAAAAATGACCGGTTTGGATGTCATACAAAAGGCCCTGTTGTTGCTCAATTACACGGACAACAGCGGACACGTGGACAGCCGTATTTCCGGAGCGGTAGCGGCAAGAGGGCTTGGAATTCTCAATCAGCTTCTTGCGGATGGATGGTACGCCGAAAACGATATGCCGTTTACGCCGCTTCTTGCGACAAGTCAGATGTTACCGTGCAGTAAACGGGTGGCCGATGATGTGCTCCCGTACGGTGTAGCAATGCTGTTGGCACAGGGAGAAGGAGACGGCGATAATCAAAGTACGTTTGCCGCCATTTACAACCAAAAACGAGCCGCATACACCCATACGGAAATGCGGGAAAACAAGTTGCCGTAAGGCAGGAGGAACTTATGCAGGACGTAATAAACGAGGAATTCGATGTCTATCCCGACACGAATATAGAGGACAGCACACAACAACCCGCTTTTGCGGACGACACACCCGCCGATACGGATTCCCCCGTGCCGGCGGAGGGACTTCACTTTTCTTTTCCGTCGGAGGAGGAACTCCCACCAAATCCGATACAGACCGCCGTGCCGGATGCCTACCTGCCCGTATACAACGGACAGCCGGTGCGTGTGGAGGCAAACGATGTCGAGAGAGTGACGGCATTATTGCGAGAGGGTATGCGGTTTGAACAGTTTAAGCCGCAATTTGAGGCACTTCGTCGATTGAGCACGGCGGCGGGATATCGTCGACCGGAGGATTTAATCGACGGGCTTTCCGAAGCAGTGGATGCGAACACTTTTGAAGCATTGGTGGAAGAAGCCGGCGGTAACGAGATGCTGGCACAAGAGGTGATGGAGGGACGAAAGCTTGCCATGTCGGTGGCACAAAGCCGGATGCCTAAAGCGGAAAAAGCGGCATCCGAAACCCGAGCGGCACGGCTGGCAAGCGAATACGGTGAACTAAAATCGTTGTGTCCCGATGCCCCGTCCTTTAGCGAGCTGCCCTCGGCGGTGGTGGAGAGTGCGGCGTTAGGAGAACGCCCGCTGACCGATGCCTATTTGCGGTTTTTGCAGGCAGAACATCTGAAAGAACTGGCTGCCGCTGACGCCGCAAAAAAAGCGGCGGGGGCAACGACGGGTTCTCTTTCCCATTCGGCACCGGATGACGGAACCTCTCGTGAAAGCCGCTCGTTTGAGTCGGTATTTATGCAGGCACTATAAACAAAAAAGGAGAATGTCAAATGTCTATTAACACCTATGAATTTAACCAAACCATGACCAGTGCACTGGACAAAGCGGTGGTGCAGAAATCTGCCACCGGTTTTTTGGCGGATAACGCTCTGCGTGCCAAATTTGTCGGTGCCAAAACCGTAATGATTCCGGACGTGGATATGTCCGGCCTCGGCGACTACGACCGTGATAATGGCTTCGTGGGCGGCAGTATTACGGTTTCCAACACGCCGGTAACCTTGACTCAGGACCGTGGTCGTTCGTTCCAAATCGACCGTGAGGACGGAGACGAGACCGGCATTGCCAATCTTGCCGGAGAGGTTCTTGCCGAATTTGTGCGTACCAAAGTGGTGCCGGAAATGGACGCTTACGTGATTTCCTCGCTTGCGAGCTACGCATTGGAAGAGGATCAGACTGCGACCGGCGATGTGGATGAGCCGTATGCTCTGTTTTGCAATGCGGTGGCTCAGGTGCAGGATGCTGTCGGCTATGATGAGGAGCTGGTGGCGTTTTTGGATAACACCATGTATGCCGCTCTTTGCCGCTCGGAGGAGTTGACCCGTTCGATTGATGTGGGTCATTTCAAAAAAGGCGAAATCAACCTGGAAGTGAAAAAGCTGGACGGCGTCGTTTTGCTTCCGGTGGAAAAAAGCCGTATGAAAACCGCCTATACTTTCTATGACGGTGAAAGCACCGGCGAGGAGGAAGGCGGCTTTGCGGTGGCCGATGATGCGGCGGATATCGGTTTGCTCGTGATGCCCAAACGTGCGGCAAGCCTTATCAAAAAGACCGAGAAAACCCGTACGTTTGCACCCAACCAAAACCAGAATGCGGATGCGTACAAAATCGACTACCGTTTGTACTATGACGTGTTTGTGAAAAACAGTCTGAGCAGCGGTATTGTTGTGTTTACCTATCCGACGGAAGAGGAAGAAGAGGACGACGGTTAATCACGGTACATACCCCTCCCACTTAGGTGGGAGGGGGTAACCCGATTACGAGAGCAAAGGAGGGTCAATCGTGAAAACATCGTGGATTAAGACGTTGGCGTCTCTTGCGGGAGCCTCTGTCGCTTTGTATTTTCAAAAAATCGCCGTGCCGCTTATTGTGCTGTTTTGTGCGGTGATTATTGACTATGCAACCGGGCTTCTCGGTGCCTATTTTCACCGAGAGCTCAGCAGTGAAAAGGGATGGAAAGGCATTCTTAAAAAAATCGCCTATTTTGCGGCGGTGTGTGTGGGATGCGGAGTGGATTATCTGCTTACCACCTTTGGTGCCATGTTTGGCGTAACGTTCAAAACATCTCTGGCTGTGGGTGTACTTGTGACGATGTGGCTCATTATCAATGAGTCTATCAGTATTTTGGAAAATCTTGTAAAAATCGGCGTGCCGTTGCCGTCGTTTTTGGAAAAGACCGTTCGCCGCTTGCAGGTGACGGTGGAACAGAAAATGGATGACGGACCGCAGGAGGGAGAGTGAGCCGTGTGACGGTGGATCTCTCGGCGGTGGTGGGTGGTGGCTATGGAGCATTTTGGCGGTGCCGGTCACGGTATCGTGTGTTGAAAGGCGGCAAGGCATCCAAAAAATCGTCCACCACCGCTTTGTGGTATATCGTGCATTTGATGCGGTATGCGGATGCCAATTTGTTAGTCGTACGCCGCACGTATAACACCCACAAGGACAGCACCTTTGCCCAGCTTAAATGGGCCATCGGACGGTTGGGTGTTTCCGATTTGTGGTCTTGTGTAGAGCATCCTTTGGAAATACGCTTCCGTCCGACGGGACAGAAAATTCTGTTTCGGGGGTTGGACGATGTGGACAAGCTGGCATCGGCGACGGTAGAGCGAGGCGTGTTGTGCTGGGTATGGATTGAGGAGGCGTTTGAGATTGGGTCGGAAGCGGATTTTGACCGTCTTGACTTGTCGATGCCACGAGGAAAGTTGCCGCCGCCGCTGTTTAAGCAGACGACCGTCACGTTTAACCCGTGGAGCGGCACGCACTGGCTGAAAGCCCGGTTTTTCGACAAGCCCTCACCGGACGTCAAATGTTTTACGACAACCTACCGGTGTAATGAATTTTTAGACGAGGTGGACCGGCGTCGCTATGAACGGATGAAAACGGAACAGCCGGCTCTTTATCGTGTGGCGGCGTGCGGCGATTGGGGCGTGGCAACAGGGCTGGTGTTTGACCGCTGGCGGGCAGAGCCGTTTTCGGTAAACGATTTGCCGGACAAGTGGAAATACATTCACGTGTTTGGGCTGGATTACGGTTACACCAACGACCCTACGGCATTTATTGCGGTGGCGGTCAACCCCGTCGACAAACGGCTGTATATCTACGATGAGCATTACGAAAAACGGATGCTCAACGAGGATATTGCGGCAATGATTTGTAAAAAAGGATACCAAAAAGAACGTATCCGTGCCGATAGTGCCGAGCCGAAGTCCAACGAGGAATTGCGGCGGCTCGGCATTTCTCGTATACAACCGGCGGTGAAAGGAGCGGACAGCGTACGCAACGGAATTGCCACGTTGCAGGGGTATGAGATGATTGTGCACCCCACGTGTGTGCATACGTTGTCGGAGTTGTCCTCGTATGCGTGGGATACCCGACAGGATGAGGCGGGTCACACCCGACCTCTTGATTCCAACAACCACCTGATGGATGCTTTGCGGTATGCCATGACCGATGTACGCTATTTTCATCCCGTTCCCCCGGATGAGACGACGAAAAAACGGCAAAAAGGATTTTCCCTTGTGGGATTTCGCTCGCAGGATTTGGCGGGCGGTTGGGAATAAAGAAACACAAAAACGGAGGAAGCTATGGCAGAACATAAATCGTGGGATAATCCCCGACAGATTGCACAGGAATACGAGACGGGAAAGCAGTTCAAATGCGGTCTCGGCAAACGTGGTCTGTATGAACAAAACAAAGTCAACGAGCGTTTTTATGTGGGCGACCAGTGGCACGGTGTAAACTGCGGTGCAGACAAGCCGCTGGTGCGGGAAAACATTATTAAACGTATCGGCGACTACAAAATGGCGTTTATCACATCGGCACCGCTGTCGGTCAACTATACCGCCGACGGCGTACCGAATACGCTGGAAACCAAGGAGCAGACGCATCTGCTCAAAAGTAACTTATGCAAAGCCCAGGCGAACGGCGAGGTGCCGCAATCGTTTAACGATGAATTGTGTGACCGTCCTCTTCGTTCGGCGGAGGAGCTTAACCTTGTGATGTCGGCACTGTCCGATTATTTTCGTGTTACCGCCGAGCGGGTGGGACTGGACGCCATTCAGGAAAAGACACTGCGTAATGCGTATATGTTTGGCACCGGCATTGTGTATACCTATTGGGATGAGCGGGTGAAAACCGGACTGTATGCGGATGCGTCCCGTAAGCATCCGATTTACGGTGATATTCGTTGTGAGGTGCTGGATGTCGAAAACGTGTATTTCGGCGACCCGACTTGCGACGATGTGCAAGAACAGCCGTTTATTTTGATTGCCCAGCGAAAGCTGTTGTCGGAGGTAAAACGCCTTTGCTGTAAAAACGGGCAAAAAGCCCATTTGTCCGATTTGAAGCCGGACGAGAGCGACGGGGCGTTTTCCGGCGGCGAGTCGGCAGACGGGAAAAAGGCAACGCTGATTACGAAGCTTTATAAAGAGTGGGACGACGACGGAAAAACCTATCGTATTCTCGCAACGCAGGTGTGCGGCGATGTCACGGTGCGAAAGCCGTGGGATATCGGTGTGCGTCGGTATCCGCTGTCGGTGTTTTCGTGGGAACGCCGCAAGAATTGTGCGTACGGCGAGAGCGAGATTACCTATCTTATCCCCAACCAAATTGCCATTAACCGTATGGTGACGGCTTCGGTGTGGGCGGTAATGATGATGGGTATTCCGATTATGGTGGTCAACGGAGACGTGGTGCCCCAAAAACTGACCAATGACCCGGGACAGGTCATCAAGGTGTTTGGCTCGGGGGACGAGGTGCAAAGTGCCATTCGTTATGTACAGCCGCCGAACTTCTCGCCGAAATTCAACGAGAACATTTCTTCTTTGATTGCGAACACAATGAATCAGGCGGGAGCAAACGATGCCCTCCTCGGTAACGTGCGTCCGGACAACACCTCCGCCATCATTGCTTTGCGTGAGGCGGCGGCTATGCCGCTGCAAGCGTTGCAAACTCGGTTTTACGGGTTTATGGAGGACCTTTCCCGTACGTGGGCGGAGTTTTGGGTTATGCAATATGGCAAACGTGCTCTAAAAATTGAGGACGAAAACGGGATTTGGTATCTGCCGTTTGACGGAAGTCGGTATCGTGATGTGCTGATTTCGGTACAAGTGGATGTGGGGGCTTCTACGATGTGGAGCGAGATGGAATCTATCCAAACGCTGGACAACCTTTTTGATCGTGGTATTGTCACCGTCGAGCAGTATCTCTCTCGTTTGCCCAAAGGCATTGTGCCGAACCTGAATGGACTTTTGCGAGAACTGCAGTCTATGCCGGCACCGGTGGAGGCGGAACAATCTCCCTTGCCGGTGACGGAGGAGACGACCGTCATTCCCTCCGGCGAGGAGCTTGTGGAGAGGCTTACTCCCGAACAGCAAGAGCAGTGGATGAGCCTTTCGCCGGAGGAACAGCGAGAAATGCTTGCACAGATGTTGTAAGGAGGGGAGAGTATGACATTTCCGACCTATCGCCGTGCCGCCACTTATCGGGCGACGGTACCGGCTTTATCCGGCGGACTGAATGTTTCGTTGCCGCCTCATGCGGTGAAAGACCACCAGCTGACCGCATTGGAAAATTACTGGTGGAAAGACGGCGTTTTGCATACCCGCCCCGGCTTGCAGGTGATGGATGAAAAGTCGTTTTCGGTTTTGGGTTATGTCACCAACACCACCTCGTTGTCCAAAGAACCGATTTTGGCGGGCGGAGCTCCGGGAACATTGCTTTTGGGCGTGGCACGTGCGGGAGCGGCACAAAACCACATAGAGTCGTTGCAGGTGGGAAACACCGGTGAAATGACCGCTTTTTCCAACGATGTGGCATACAGTATGCCTATTCGCAAAATGCTTCACGTGACCGATGAGAAGAACGCCGACTCTCTGGGCGTTTTATTAACCGATTCCGTTCAAGCCCCGCTTCTGAAACTGCTCCAAAACGGGTCGGTGCGTGCCTTGGAGCCGTATATTCCCACGATTTTGGTTCAGGTGACGGGAGATGCGGTTTCTTCTGTCGCCGAGTCTGCGGGGTATTCCTTCGAAAGCCATAACATGTTGACGGATGCGTTTTCGATGGAGTGTGTAACAGGCGAGCAGGCAACCTATTTTCATTTGCCGTCGAGTGTGCGGGGAAAAGAGGGAGCGTTGACGGTTGCGGCGACGGATGCCCAAGGGACGGTAGAGCATCTTGTGACAACTATCGGTACGGCAACCGTGTTTACCGAGCAGGAAGCCAAACGAGACGGGCTTCGCTTGAGGATTGACCGAAATGCGGGAACCTTTTGGTTTGTGGGCAGTAACGATTCGCCGGTATGCAGTCAGAGCACGCCGTATGTGGGCTTTACTGCCACATTCCGTCCGACGGTGGACACGCCTACCGGTCGGTCGGTGATTACGGGGATGCAGTTCGGAACGTGGTTTGGAGGCGATAATACGGGAGTGGATGCCGGCACACGCTTTTTTGTGGCAGGCAACCCCGATTATCCGCATTTGCTTCATTACAGCAGTTTGAACGACATCACCTATTTCCCTGAAAACAATTACGTGTATGTGGGCCATCCCGGCGGTGCGATTACGGCACTGAAACAGCAGGGAAACCGACTGATTATTTTCAAAGAGCACGAGCTGTTTTCTGCCGGATATGCCTCGTCGGCGGTGACGGCGGAATCGGTGCTTCAAGGCGGTGTGATTGATGTGGAAACCGCCCGTGCCGCTTTCCCGATTACACCGATTTCGGCGGCGGTGGGATGCGATTGTCCCGCCTCCATCGCTCTTTGCGGAAACCGGCTGATTTGGGCGACAAGCGACGGAGCGGTCTATACGCTTCACAGCGTAAGCAGTAAAAGCGAACGCAACTTGCGTCGCCTCTCCACGCCTATTGAACCGCTGTTGGAGGCTGTTGCCGAAAACACGCTTAAAGCGGCGGTGGCAGTGGACTTTGAGGGATGCTATGGCTTGTTTGCGGGGAACGAGGTGTTCTTGTTTCACTATGACGAGCAGAGTTTTTACAACTATTCCTCGTATGACGCAAGCGACCGAGTGGGGAACGTGTTGGCGTGGTACCGGTGGACGTTACCGGATGATTTTTCTTATCAGTACGTAACGGCTGTGGGCGACCATTTGGTGTTTATCGGATTTGTGGGGACAAAAGCGGTAACGTATATGCTTTCCGGTAAAGGGGATTCGTATTATCCCGATTATGCAACGGGAACCGGTGCTGCCGCCCGCAAAACAGCGGCGGTGAAAGGCTCGTTTTGTACCAAGCGGTTTGATTTTGAACAGCCGGAGCGGAAAAAACAAATAAAACGATTGACCTTGTATGCCGAGCCTTGTGAGGAGGCAACGGCGACAGTAACCTATCAAAGTGACCGAGGCGATGATTGCGGAGGGACGCCGTTTTGCGGAGAGGAGTTACCGTTGACGCTTCATCCGAACAGCAAGCGTGTGCGGCAGTTTGGCATTCGTATAGACAGCAGCGGACAGCTTTCAATTCACGGGTTTTGTGTTCGCTATGACGTACAAGGGTAAGGAGGAAATCTATGGCAACCGAGTATATTACATACGATGAATATCTGAATCGTGCTCGAAAACAGGCGGAGGAACGGCAGGCGGCGTATGTTGCCGCCCGAGACCAGTCGGCGGCGGAGACGATAAAATCGCTGAACACGGCACAGGCGGCGTCCCGTGCCCAAATTCAGCAGGAAACCGAGGAAAAAATCCGCCAAGAAAAGCAGGCGTATCAGGGACTTTACGACGAAAATGCCGTAAGAGAAAAAGTGGCACAGCTCAACGTTGAGGAGCGGCTTGCCAATTTAGGGCTTACGGACAGCGGCGTAAACCGCACACAGCAGACGGCACTTGCCGCCACTCGTGCGAGAGCGGATGCCCAGGTAAGTCTTAAAAAACAGCAGGCGGTGGACACGCTTCTCAATGAGATGACGGCGGCTATCGAGAAAAACCGTGTGGCATTGAAAGAAGCGGAAAACCGAGAACTGGCGGCGGCTCGTCAGGACGAGGAGGAAAACCGTCTTGCTCTTGAAAAAGAGGCACAGTCGGTGGCAACCGCTCAGTTTAATGCGGATTTGAAAGCCGCCGAGCAGGCGTACGATTTGGAGCTGGAGCAAAAGAAATACGAAGGTCAGATGCATAAGTGGGCGGTGGAAACGGCACAGCAAAACGCAAAAATTGCCGGCGAAGCCGAATTGCAAAAACAAAAGCAGAATGCCGATATCGCTTTACAGCAACAAAAGCAGGCAGATGCCACGGCGTTGCAAAAACAAAAGCAAGCGGATGCTATGACCTTACAGTCGAAAAAGCAGGCAGACTCCACCGCTCTGCAAAAGCAAAAACAGGCAGACTCCACTGCCCTGCAAAAGCAAAAGCAGGCGGATTCGACCGTCCTGCAAACGAAAAAACAAGCGGATGCGACGGCGTTGCAAAAACAAAAGCAAGCCGACGCCACCAGTTTGCAAAAGCAAAAGCAGACGGATGCGACGGCACTGCAAACGCAACAGCAAAATGCCAATATCGCTTTGCAACAGCAAAAACAGGCAGATGCGACCGCACTGCAACGACAAAAGCAAGCGGATGCCGCCGCTTTACAGAGTGCCAAAGCGGCCTCGTCCGGTACGAGCAAAACGACGTCGGGCGTGACGGGAAGTCAGAAAGCGGAGCTTGCCGAATCACTTCGAAAGGCACTGAAAGAACGGTCGGAAATCTATAATGAGGCAATGCGTGCCGATTATGACAAGCTGATTGCCTATTATGAATCACTGTTGTATTAAGGAGGGAATATTATGTGGATTGCTACGGTGGCGTTGCTTTTATACGGAATGACGCTTGTGGGAACCTCCTGTTTCTTGTTGGGACGTGCGACGGCAACCCAAAAGAAAGAAAAGGAAGTGTTGTCCCCGATGCCCCTCTCGGAGCAAGAACGCAAAACCTTGCGTGAGCTTCAAAACTTTTTGCAATACGACGGGTTTTCGAGACCGTAAAAAAATCCCAACCGTGATGAACACGGTTGGGATTTTCCCTTTTGTGTATTACAGTTTTTCCAGTTTGGCGTAGTTGGCCATCAGTTTTTTTACGCCGACAGGGAACTGGATGGATAACAACGTGTCGCTGCCCATGGGAGAGGTGGCGATGATTTCGCCGTCTCCAAAGCTTGCATGGCGTACCTTGTCGCCCACGGCATAGGCGACGGCAGGCGTTTTGGATGCGGCAACTTTCGGGGCGTTTTGTTGTTCCAAAAAGGTTTTTCCCGCCGAACGGGGACGTGGGGTGCGGGGCGTGAAGTCCACGGCGTGTCGCTCGCCGAAAGAGCCGTCTCCGCCGTAATTCTGGTGATCGCCGCCGCCGAAAGCGAAGCTGGTGGCGTAGCGGGTGGAGCGGTCAATCGTTTTGAGAACCTCTTCCGGAATGGCGTCCAAAAATTGCGAGGGCGGGTTATGGTTTGTTTGGCCGTAAAGCATACGACTGCGGGCGGAAAGGAGATACAACTGTTCTTTTGCCCGAGTAATCGCCACGTAGCAAAGCCGCCGTTCTTCCTCTATCTTTTCCGGTTCGAACATGGATTGGGAAGAGGGAAACAAGCCCTCCTCAAGTCCGGGCAGAAACACGACGGGGAATTCAAGTCCCTTGGCGGCGTGCATCGTCATCATGGTGACAACGTCGGCACCGGCATCGTAGTTGTCGGCATCGGTCATGAGCGATGCCTCCTCTAAAAACCCGTAAAGGCGGGGATATTCGTCGGGGCTTGCATCCTCATAGCGACGGATGGAGGACTCTAACTCCTTTAAGTTTTCCACACGTCCTTCTTCCGCCGGCCCGGCTTGTTGCCACATGGAGAGATAGCCGGTTTTCTTTAACATTTCGGTATATAATTCGTGAACCGAGAGGGTGGGAACGGGTAAATCCTCCTCTGCGGTGTCCAAAATTTCCTCAAAATCGTCCTCGTCGAGGATTTCCTCGAAGTCATCGGCGGGCAATCCGGTAAAGGGATCAAGCTTTACGCCAACATCCGTGGCTAACAGCGAACCTGCCTGCGTGCGTAAATCGGCGAGCATATCCATAAAACCACGTATTTTCAACGCTGCACGGGACAGCTCGGGGTACTCCTCTACCCGCTCCAGCACGCTGTAAAGGGAAACCCCCTTACTATCCGCAATGGCGGCAGCGTGGTCTAACGTGGTGTCACCGATGCCTCGTTTTGGGGTGTTGATGACCCGCCGGAGGCTGACGTTATCCTCCGGGTTTTGAAGCAGGCGTAAATACGCCATAGCGTCCCGCACTTCCATGGTATCAAAGAAGCGGTGACCGCCGACAATGCGGTAGGGAACACCGGTTTTGATGAACGCACGCTCCACGGCGTTGGACTGTGCGTTGGCACGGTAGAGCACCACATGGTCTCGCAAGCGTCGTTCGCCGGAAAGCAGGTTGTCCAAAATTGTATCGGCAACAAAACGGGCTTCGGCGTCCTCATCGTCCACAATCACACGGGAAATGAGCTCGCCGTCACTGTTTTGTGTCCAAAGCGTTTTGCCTTTGCGGTGTTTGTTTTCGGCAATCACGTTGTTGGCGGCGTTCAGAATGTTTCCGGTCGAGCGGTAGTTTTGCTCTAATCGAATCACTTTGCAAGAGGGGAATTCCTTTTCAAAGGATAGGATGTTTTCGATGGTGGCTCCACGGAACTGGTAAATGCTTTGATCGTCGTCGCCCACCACGCAGAGATTGCCGCTTTTTTTCGCCAACAGATGAATGAGCTCATACTGGGCGTGGTTGGTGTCCTGATATTCGTCAACCAGCAGATAGTTGTACCGCCGCTGATACCGTTCAAGCACGTCCGGGCAGGTGCGTAACAACTCAACCGTGTTGACAAGCAGGTCGTCAAAGTCCATGGCGTCCGCTTCTTTTAACTTTTGCTGATAAAGGAGATAGCAATCGGCGACTTTTTTTAAGCGAAAATCCGCACCCACCTCACGAGCGTAGTCGGCCGGAGAGCGAAGGGCATCTTTCGCACGGCTGACTTCGCCCAAAATGGATTTAACGGGCAACATTTTTTCCTCGATGTTCAGCGTTTTCATACACTCTTTCATCAGCCGCTTTTGGTCATCGCTGTCATAGATGAGGAATCGTGCCGAGTAACCGAGACGCTCGGCGTCCTGCCGCAAAACCCGTGCACAAAAGGAGTGGAACGTGCCGGCGGTGACTTGCTCGCCGAGCGAGCCGAGAGCGGCTTTTAGGCGGTCTTTTAATTCGCCTGCGGCTTTGTTCGTAAAGGTGATTGCCAAGATTTTCCATGCGGGAACCGGATTGACCGCACACAGGTTCAGCACATAGGGAGAGGGCATCTCCGTGCTTTCGGCGGCCTCCTTTAAGACGGCGACATCGGCGGGAGACAGCGTGGATTCGTCGCTGTTATAGCCGTCACCGAACTGGATGAGATTAAGAATACGTTGGATGATGACGGTGGTTTTACCGGAACCCGCCCCCGCCAAAATCAAAAGAGCCCCGTCCTTGTGGAACACCGCTTCTTTTTGGCGGTCATTAAGGCGGGAAAAGGCACGCTCGATAATCGTGCGACGCCACTGTTGAATGCTTTTCATAGTTCGTTGCCTTTCGTTTCGTTTTGATACGTAAAGTATAGCAAATTTTCGCAAAAACAGCAAGAGGCTTTGGGGATATTTTTCGTTTATGCGGTGCAAAATACCAAAAAGGGACGGAGGCAACGTATGCAGTTTACGGGTGAATTTGAAAAAGACGACCACATTTTTTGTACACAGTTGCATTTGGACAAAAATTTTGATTTAGGGCATCGACTGATGCAATTCGGTCCACGGAGAGCGGCTCTCTTTTTTGTGGAGGCGTTTTTGGAATCGGCGTTGTTCGAAAAGCTGTTGACCGAGTTTCTGACAATGACGGAAAAGGATTTTTCCACTTCTCCCACCGCTGACGAATTTATCGAAAACTGTATTCCGCTTGCTCAAGCCTGCACAACAGCCGACATCCATGAGGCGGCGGTGGAGCTTCTTTCCGGCGTGACGGTTATGCTTATCGAGGGATACGATCGGTGCGTGTTGCTTGATTTGCGAAATTATCCGCTTCGCTCGGTATCCGAGCCGGAGGATGACCGTGTGCTTCGTGGGGCTCACGACGGGTTTTGCGAGGCGGTAAAGCAAAATGTTTCGCTTATTCGTCGGCGAGTGCGGTCGGCGGATTTTTGTGTAGAGAGGTTTACGGTGGGAAGTCGCTCCAACACCGATGTGGCTCTTTGTTATGTGCAGGGTGTGGCGGACGAACGGCTTGTGGAAGAAATGCGAACCAAGCTGTCTGCCATTGACATTCCGAGCCTTTCGATGGGACAGGAAAGCTTAACGGAATGTCTTGTGAAAACCCAAAAATGGAATCCGCTTCCGAAGGTGCGAACCACCGAACGTCCCGACCGTGCCGCCGCATCGGTGTTAGAGGGAAAACTGATTGTTATGGTGGATAATTCGCCCGTGGCAATGGTGCTTCCGACGGGGATTTTTGATTTTATGCAGGACACCAACGAATACTATTTTCCTCCTTGTACCGGCACATTTTTGCGGTTGGTGCGGCTTGGGATTTTTATCGGTGCATTGCTTCTTATTCCGGCGTGGTATATGCTGGTGGAAAATCCATCGTTGTTGCCGGTAGCGTTAGAACCGCTTCGAATAAAAGAGTCGGTGGCGTTACCGCTGTTTTGGCAAATTCTGCTTGTTGAGTGGATTGTCGACGGGCTGAAGCTGGCATCGCTAAACACGCCGTCGGCGTTATCCAACGCATTCGGCATTATCGGTGCGTTGATTTTGGGCGAGTTTGCCGTGTCGGCACGCATACTCATTCCCGATGTGCTTTTGTATATGGCGTTTGTCAGCGTTTCGAGCTTTGTACAGCCCAGCTTCCAGCTCGGTTATGCGTTTAAGGTGTTTCGTCTGCTTTTGATTGTGCTGATAGCCGTGGTCGGGCCGTGGGGATTGCCGCTCGGTATTGCGTTGATGCTTTTGTGTATCGGGTTTACCCACACCGTAACGTCTACCAGCTATTTGTATCCGCTGATTCCTTTTGACGGCCCGTCGCTTTTGCGGCTTTTTGTTCGTCGCTCTATCCACCGTGATAACTGCTGACACCAACCCCACTCCTTTTGCATACTGTAGAACGAGAGAAACGAAGGAGGAGTGGAGATATGAATACGTTTGCCGTGCTTGGCGGCGATTTGCGGTTTGTGTATTTGGCGGGCTCACTGGTGCAAGAGGGGTTTTCGGTGATTACCGCCGGATTTGACCATACGGATTTGCCGGATTGTGTTACCGGCTGTACAAATATGGCACAAGCTATTCGGGGAGCGGATTGTGTGGTGTTACCCTTGCCGGTTTCCACCGACAAAGTGACGCTCAACGCCCCGTTTTCCCGTAGCCTTATGCCGATAGCGGACTTGCTTTGCGGCTTAACTCCCGCTCAAAAGGTGATAGGCGGACAGCTGTCGCCGGAGCTTATGCAATCTCTTGACGAAAAAGGCGTGCGGGCGTTCGATTATTTTTCTCGAGAGGAGTTAATGGTGCAAAATGCGGTTCCCACCGCCGAAGGGGCCATTCAACTGGCGATGGAGGAGTTGCCGATGACGATTGCCGGAGCGGCGTGTCTTGTGACCGGTTATGGGCGTATCGGCAAGGCGTTGTGCCGTCTGCTTAAACTGCTCGGGGCGAACGTGACCGTGGCGGCACGGCGATGCTCTGATCGGGCACTTGCCAAAACGTGCGGTTGCGAGGCAATACCGCTGTCCTCCCTGCCGGATGCCGGAGAATTTGATGTGGTGTTTAACACCGTTCCCGCCTTGCTTTTTGACGAGGCAATCTTAAAGATGATGCCGAAGTCTACGTTGCTTCTTGACCTCGCCTCACGTCCCGGCGGTGTGGATTTTTCCGCCGCTGCAAGGCTTGGGATCAAGGCGATTTGGGCATTATCTTTGCCCGGTAGAGTGGCTCCGAAATCGGCAGGAATGATTATCAAGGATACCGTCCTCAACATCTTAAAAGAGGAGGGTGAGGCGATATGAGAGAGGACTTGCGGGTCGGATGGGCCTTGTGCGGTTCGTTTTGTACGTTGTCCACCGTGTGTGAGGAAATCGAACGATTTGTAAAAGCCGGTGCAAAGGTAACGCCGATTGTGTCGGAGAATGTGGCGACGGTGGATACTCGCTTCGGCACGGCAGAGGGATTTTACAAGCGACTGGCGGCAATTACGGGATGCGAGCCGTTGCGTAGCTTGCCGGCGGTGGAACCGATCGGCCCAAAAGGAATGTTTGATGTGTTGGTGGTTGCACCCTGCACCGGCACCACGCTCGGCAAGCTTGCAAACGGTATTAGTAACACGCCGGTGACTCTTGCGGTTAAATCTCACTTGCGGGGAAGTCGACCGGTTGTGTTAGGGGTGGCGACGAACGATGCCCTCGGGGCATCGTTGCGAAACATCGCTTTACTTAAAAACACAAAACAGCTCTTTTTTGTGCCGATGGCACAAGATGATGTGTCAAAAAAGCCCAATTCGCTGGTGGCGGCGTGGGACCAGATAGAGGCAACGGTGGATGCGGCTCTCAACGGCATTCAAATCCAGCCGCTTTGGCGTGTATGAGACGGCAAAGCCGTCTCATACACTTTTTCGCTCTTCACTTTTCACTTGCAAGACACAAAAAACCCCTCCGAATGGCGTTGCCCAATTCGGGGGGGTTATCATTCTTTTATTTTTGCATAGGTAAAAAAGCCTTACCCCATTTCCACAATCAATTTACCGTCTTCGTCGGTAAAATCGCCGGTGGAAAGGGCGATGAGGGCACGATAAAAAGCGGTGGGATCATCCAAAAACCGCTCACGGACGGTTTTTGCCATCGCTTCGTCCGTGACCCGCAAGGTGAAGGACATCATCGGTGTATCCGTTTTGTCGATACTGCATTTAACGGCGAATCCACGGTCGAGCGGTGTGACGGTTACTTCGGCGTCACGCTCGTTTCGGGCACGTGCCAACAGCTTCATGGCGGCTTTTTGCGACCGGTCACGGAGCGTATAGGGAATGAGGTCATACAGTTGTGCTGCACTGGCACGTCCGCTGTCAGTCAACGTCAGCTCTCCGTTTTCCGCCTCCGAAAGATTGCCCCGAGCGGTTAAATCATCAATGGCGGCACTGATTTCAAACAGGTTTGCCATTTCTCCCTCGGTTAAGATTTCGGTGACTGTCTCACGGGAAAGGGGTTCGGAAACCCCTGCCAGCATATAACAAATAAGCACTTTGATTTCACGGCTGTCATACAGCCCGCCGGGGCGAACGCCGTCGGAAAACCCTGCCATCGGGGCACCTCCTTTGTATTATATACATTATATAGTGCGTCAATCGTCCCAGGAATACGGCGTCTCCTGATACACGCAGTAGTTGAGCCAGTTGGAGAACAGCAGATAGGCGTGACTACGCCACGGCATCAGCGGTTCTTTGGTGGGGTCATCGTCCGGGAAGTAGTTTTGGGGGATATCGGGGTTTATGCCTTTGTCCAAATCACGGAAATATTCGTTGGCAAGAGTGATACGGTCATATTCACAGTGACCGGTGACATAAATCTGCCTTCCGTCGTCGGTGACAATAATAGAAGGGCCTGCCACGTCGGAGGTGGCAAGAATGTGCAGATTGCAGTTTTGCTCCAAATCGGACGTAACGATTTGGGTGTAGCGGGAATGGGGCATACAGAAGGTGTCGTCAAATCCCCGTATCAGCGGATGAAGCCGAGCAAGCAGTTTATGCTCAAACACGCCGCTGAGCTTTTTGGGCAACGCTTCCTTGCGGATGCCGTAGTGATAATATAATCCGGCTTGTGCTCCCCAGCAAATGTGGAGAGTGGAGTAGGCGTGGTTGCGAGACCAGGCGAGAATGTCGCCGAACTCGTCCCAATAGTCTACCTCCTCAAAATCCATCTGCTCAACCGGTGCACCGGTGATAATAAGACCGTCGAAATGCTCTTGCCGCACTTCTTCAAAGGAACGATAGAAATGTTCCAAATGCTCGGCGGATACATTTTTAGAACGGTGGGTGGCGGTGTGGAGCAGTGTGATGTCCACTTGAAGAGGGGTGTTACTCAGCTGGCGAAGCAGCTGGGTTTCGGTTTCGATTTTGGTGGGCATCAAATTGAGAATGGCAATCCGCAGCGGACGGATGTCCTGATGAGCGGCACGGTCTTCGGTCATCACAAAGATGTTTTCCGATTCCAGTACTTGACGTGCCGGTAAGCTGTTGGCAATACGTATAGGCATTGTGGTCACCTGCTTTATTAAAGGGTATATATTGTATGCTTTATAGTATAGCAGAATATCTTTCCTAAATCAACCGAAAAACCCGTTTTTTCGCCGAAAAAATTTTTTCAAAAAAATTGAAAAAAGGTGTTGACATCCGGGGAGTGGTGTGGTAAGATAACAAAGCTGTCCCGAAAAACGGGCGGCGAGGACCTTGAAAATTAAACAACGTGAAAAAAGCAAAGAACGAAACACAACCCGTTAATTTTTACACCGATTCGGAATGACGAATCACGGTCGGGGGTTA
>JAZRVH010000029.1:0-20040 GCA_045598965.1 Acutalibacteraceae bacterium | reverse complement strand
TTCAGCGGAACATTCACGTCAGCAGTACCCTCTTCGACTTCGACGTTGTCGAAAGCCAGAGCGAAGGAACCAGCGGAAGCAGTCACGCAAAGGCTCATAACGAGCAGAGCGGACACGAGAATAGCAAGAGCTTTTTTCATGATTCTTTTCTCCTTTGTTTTTGTTGCTATGTAAGCAACTTTTGTTGATTGCCTAACTAAATTAGGCAGCGGTGGTCGGCTCGACAGTCATCGGAAGCACATCGATGATGCCAGCGAGATACTGACGAAGGGCAAGAACGTCCTTCGTGTTCACTTCGCCGTCAGCATAGGCATCCGCACCGTCAAGGTCGATGACGACTTCCATATCCGCAAGATATTTACGGATGGTGAGAACGTCTTTCATGTTGATGAGACCATCAGCATTTGCGTCACCAGCTTTAACTTCAGCAGCTTCGGTACCAGTAGTCTCAGCCCCGGTAGCCTCAGAGGGCTCGGTGGCTTCGGTGGCCTCGGTGCCAGTAGCCTCAGAGGGCTCGGTGGCTTCGGTAGCCTCGGTGCCGGTAGCTTCGGTGGCCTCGGTAGCCTCAGAGGTGGCCTCGGTGCCAGTGCTCTCCACGGCAGTAGCGGTAGCAGTAGCATCCGTTTCGCCAAAGAGATCGCCTTCCGCGGCAGACACGCTCAGGGCAACCATGGAGCCGACAAGCAGCGCCAAAGTCGCAAAGATGGTGACAACCTTGAACAAGTTCTTCATGACATTTCCTCCTTAGATAAATAGTACCCTGTCATTTTGTGAACCATATTCACCCGCTTGTCGCAATCTTATTGGCACCTAAGAACGCTCCGCACAGGCGATATACAATAGACATTGTGCACTGTTTCGATAGGGAAAACCCATACTCTCCACAGTACTGAACTGCATTATACCATTGCTTTTTTTGATTTGCAAGGCTTTTTAGACAACTTTTTTTACACTTTTAGGCGTAAATTTTGTCATATATGGTTACTTTTTCGTATTTCGACCGATTTTACCCTCTTGGGCACCAATTGTGCTCCTCACGCCCCCGTTTTTGTGGCTTTTTCGACCTCGGTAGGTTGTTTTAAGGTAACCGTTCCCTCTCTCAGCGACAGTTTTCCGGCCGCCACAGCGTCACAATCCGCCGTTCCGACCCGCAAATGGCACGAGGGAACCTCCAGTGTAACAAAACAGCTGTCCGCCTTTGCAGACAAAAGGCGAAACGCCACATAAAACAAGGTGCCTTTTTGTTCAACACCGTTATCGGCACTCGCCAGCATAACATACAGCACGCCGTCGCAAAGCTTCTCCGAACGAACCGTGCCCGCAAAAACACCCGGTTCCGCATACCGTTCACTGTCGGTGGCGGCATCGTATTGCAACACCGGCTCTAATAAAGAAGGATTATACTGTAATAAGACGTCCGCATCCACAAGGTGGGCATCGGCACTAACGGTAACCGGCAAAATCACGGTGTCCCCTACCTCGGCACTGCCCCCCTCCACCGTAACCGTAACCGACGGAATCGGTGCGGTTGTGGCCGCCGTGGCAGGAGCGGACATTTCTTCTAAGGGAGAGAGTGCCGGCAAGCGAGCACAGCCGAAAAGAGACAGACAGCACACCGCCGCTATCGTTGTCAGCCGCCATCTATGCACAAGCATCCCCCCTTATATATAAAACCATATTTAGATTATACCGTCATTTGTCCCAAAAGTCAAGGTCGCAAGATATGGAAAAAGACCACCATACAGACGTATGGTGGTCTTTGTTCGGTCGACAAGATTAGCCTTGCTCTTTCATTGCGGCGAAGCATTCGCTGCAATACACCGGGCGGTCCTCACGCGGTTTGAACGGGACGGTCGCTTCTTTGCCGCAGTTGGCACAGATCGCCGTGTGCATTTCACGTTCACCACGAGCGGCGTTCTTGCGGGCATCACGGCAGGCCTTGCAACGCTGCGGCTCGTTTTCGAAGCCTTTTTCAGCGTAGAACTCTTGCTCACCGGCGGTGAACACGAATTCGTTGCCACATTCTTTGCAGACCAGAGTTTTGTCTTCGTACATGGATAGTACCTCGCTTTAAGAAAATTTTTGCCCCGCGACGGATTCGGACCGACACCTTTGAAATCAATGTTCTTCTTAAACTACCTGGGCATATAAAACCGCAAAGCGGTTATAAACGGGTTTGCAACTTCCGGCGAGTGCGGGCAAGAGCATTGTCCACGCTTTTGGAGGTTGTGTGCAGGCGGGCGGCAATTTCCTCATACGAATAGCCCTCAAGATAATCACACAGCACCGCATATTCGAGCGACGACAGCCGCTCACGAAGTGTGGCAAACAGGCGTCGTTGCTCCTCCTTGTCCACCACCAGCTGTTCCGGCTCGGCTTGTCCGCTGGCAGAGAGCGAATCCTCCACCTCGCCGTCCCCCTCAACGGGAACGGGAAGTGCCACCACACGGCGGCGGGCGGAAATCATCCGATGACGGGCACACAGGCGAACGTAACCGGAAAAAGGTGTGCCGGCTTGCTCATCAAAGCTTTTGGCGGCGGCAAGCAACGCCAAAAGACCCTCCTGCTTTAGGTCGTCCACCTCGAGGGCGGGAACGACCAACTGTTTCGCCAAAGCGGAAAGCATTCCGTCATAACGGGCGGCAAGACGGGCAAACGCCTCTTGGGAACCGGAGCGAACCGCCTCAAGGAGCATTCTCTCCTCCGCAGGCGACGTGCCTTTTGTATCCCGCATTCGTCTCACCCCGTCGTTTGGCATACAGCCGCATTTAGGTTTTTTTATTGTATCCCAAAAAAAGGGGTTTGTCAATGGATTTTTATGCGTGGGTGATATTTTTGTTAGAATTATGGAACGTACACCGCTTGTTTTCGTCATTTTAACCAAATATCTATTCGGTATGTGACAAAAAATCGGAAAATGCGACGGAAAAACCCCCGTTTGACATCTCCAAGCTTCTTAAAACTCCTGTTTTCGGGTCAAAAGTCAGACGGTACGGCACAGAATCGCACACGCCCTCTACCACGTCGCCTGCCGGAAAATCGGTTTTGCACGAAAGACTGTCCAACACTCGGCACAATCGCCAAAACGGTGCCGTCTTTTCCGACGTGGCAAGCGGCACATCCCAGCAAAGTTTCCCTCTCGAAATGGAAATCCGCTCGCCGTCCAGTGTTACCTGAACTCCCGCCAAGGTGGGCGGTGTCAAACACGTAAGGCTCATTTGTCCCACATCGGTACGAACCAGTGTCGCTGTGGCGGAAAGCTCGCCCGCCGAAAAAGAAATAACGCTCGTGAATCCGGTTGTTTGCGGCGGTACTTGTCGGGTGCCACATCCGCAAAAACACAGGCACGCCCCCACCACCAAAACCGCTTTCAACCATTTCACAAGCGTCACTCCCGTTTATTCATATTCGGAAAGCAACGAAGCAAGTTCCACCAATAAATCACGGGCAAGCGTTCCTCGGCGAGACAACCGCTTTGCCGCTCGCTCTCCGGCAAGTCCGTGCAAATACACGCCACACATGGCCGCCTCATACAGCGAACATCCTTGTGCCGCAAGACCGCCGATAACCCCCGCCAACACATCGCCGCTCCCGCCCGTGGCAAGAGCATCGTTGCCGGTAGTGTTTTTTAACACCGGTTTTCCGGGAGCTGTCACCAGCGTTTCATGTCCTTTGAGCACCGCCACCGCAGAAAAGCGATCCGCAAGTGCACACACCGCACCGAGGCGGTCTTCCTCGACCTGAGCCGTCGTCCATCCGAGCAAGCGTGCCGCCTCTGCCGGATGAGGAGTTATGCAAAAAGGCACCGTTGTTTCCGCTATATCCTTATGCGTGGCGAGAAGATTTAGACCATCCGCATCCATAATCAGCGGCACGGCGGTTTGTTTCATCAAAAACCGTGCTGTTTCGGCGGCACGGTCGCTTTGTCCCACGCCACAGCCAAACAGCACGGCCGTCGACTTTTGCAATCGCAACGAAAGGCAGTCCGCCGTCTTGTCAAACGGCTCCTTTGTCGACAGCAACGCACACACCGTCTCCGGCACCCGCAAAGACACAAGCGGATAGATTTCCGCCGGCATAGCCGCCGTCACAAGACCGGTGCCGCATCGGTATGCCGCTTCGGCGGCAAAACACGCCGCTCCCGCCATTCCCACACTGCCGCATACAGACAATAAATGCCCAAAGGTTCCCTTGTGCCCGTCAACGGGGCGGGCGGGAAGCCCTTCACGCACCATTTCTTCGGTGATACACCGCCATTCTTTTTGTTCCATCGCCCACTCACACTCCGTAGTGTAACCGTTTTTCGTCACACGCCGCCTTCACTTCTCGTGTTTGGTCTTTGTATAGTTCCTCAAAAAACTCCTCGCTCGGAGCGAACAACGCAAGGGTATGACCGTTTTTCTTGCCGGAATACGTGACAAACCACGTAGCCTCCGCAACGCTCGGAGCCGCCATCACCACACGGTCAAATTTGGCGGTTTCCTCCTGGCGGGCGGCAATCGGCGACAACTGTTCTATCCGTTTCGCCGCCACCTGCACCACACGAGTGCGTTTTTTCTTTGCGACAATTTTGTCAATGGACAGCTCGCCCTCGAAAGCACTGTATTCATATTCTACCGTCAGATTGCCGGACAGCCGAAATGCCAACGCAAACACGCCAACCGACAACAGAATAGCCAATGCCACCGGCGTGGTGTTCCCTTTTTGTGCCATGAGGCCGAGAGAGCCGTAAATAAGAACCACTACCACAACAAACGCCAAAAGCCACAAACCGATTAAGAGCAGTACGTCCTTTGCGGTTTTCTTTTTTTGAACCAACTGTTCTACAAATGTCATCGTCTCACCTTTTTCAATTAGGGATATCCATAGTATACCATCTTTTTGTTATTTATTCAAGACAAAAAAATTGTTGCAACTCGCAAGAAAGCGTGCTATACTGAACACAAGGTTATATTAAGGAGGTTATCTTATGAAAATTTGTCCGAAATGCGGTGCCCAATTAGAGGATAGTGCCGCTTTCTGCCCCACCTGCGGAATGCAGTTTACCGCCCCGGGCGTCGCTTACAACGCCCCCTACACCGCACCGACCATGCCGTATGACCACACCGCTGAGTTTGACGCCAAAGACGTCTCCGAGAACAAGGTCATCGCCATGCTCGTCTATCTGCTCGGCGTTGTCGGCATCATCATCGCCCTGCTGCTTGGTGACAGCTCCCCCTATGCGGCGTTTCATCTGCGTCAGGCGTTGAAATTCGTCGTTATCGAAACCCTGACCGGTTTGATTGCCGCTCTGCTTTGCTGGACGATTCTTGTTCCGGTGGCGGCGGGCATCTTTTTGGTCGTGCTGTGGGTGGTTAAAATCATCTGCTTCTTCCAGATTTGCGGCGGCAAAGCCATTGAACCGGCGATTATCCGCAGCTTCACGTTCCTGAAATAATTTTTATACACAAAAACCCGCAACCAACACCGTTGGTTGCGGGTTTTATTTTTGTCTTTATTTGCCGACAGTATACAAAAGACCGCCCGCAAGCAGAATGTCACGGCCACGTTCGCTGAACGAGGTTTCGAGGGCGTAGGTTTCGCCTTTCGTCTTGTTTTCCAACGTCAGCGGCTCGCCCTTTTCAAGGCGGACACGTACATCCGGCAACGCCAACGTGTCGCCCTGGTCAATGCGGTCGTAATCGTCCGGATTGGCAAAGGTGAGCGGCAAGATACCGGCGTTCACGAGGTTCGCCACGTGAATACGGGCAAAGGATTTCACCACCACGGCTTTGATGCCGAGATACAGCGGTGCCAACGCCGCATGCTCACGGGAACTGCCTTGACCGTAGTTGACGCCGCCCACGATAATGCCTTTTCCCGCTTCCTTACAGCGGGCGGGGAACGTCTCATCACAGCGAACGAAGCAATGCTCCGAAATCGCCGGAATATTCGAGCGAAGCGGCAAAATTTTTGCACCCGCCGGCATAATGTGGTCGGTGGTGATGTTGTCGCCGACTTTGAGGAGCACATCCGCCTCAATCTCGGCAGGCATCGGTTGGTTAGACGGGAACGGTTTAATATTGGGACCACGAAGAATTTCCACGCTGTCCGCTTCCTCCACCGGTGCGGGCGGTTCGATAAGGTTGTCGTTGATAAGGAACTCGGTCGGCATCGTCACCGTCGGTGCCTCGCCGCAGGTGCGGGGATCCACCACAAAGCCGGCAAGTGCCGCACACGCCGCCGTTTCGGGACTGACGAGGTATACCTGAGCATCCGCCGTGCCGCTTCTGCCCTCAAAGTTGCGGTTAAACGTACGCAAGGACACACCGCCGGAGTTGGGGGATTGCCCCATTCCGATACACGGGCCGCACGCACATTCCAAAATACGGGCACCGGCGGCAATCATATCCGCCAAAGCACCGCACTGAGCCAGCATTTGGAACACCTGTTTAGAGCCGGGAGCAATCGCAAGGCTCACCGACGGGTGAATGGTTTTGCCTTTAAGGATAGCGGCAACCTTTAACATATCGTAGAGAGACGAGTTGGTGCACGAGCCGATACAGCACTGAGACACCGGCATTCCCGAAAGCTCCGCAATGGGTTTCACCGCATCCGGAGAGTGCGGGCACGCCGCCAGCGGCTCCAGCGTCGACAGGTCAATGTTCACCACTTCGTCGTATTTTGCATCCGGATCGGCAGACAGCTCCACCCACTGGTCGCCACGACCTTGGGCTTCCATAAACGCTTTTGTCACGTCATCCGACGGGAAAATCGACGTGGATGCACCGAGCTCCGCACCCATATTGGTGATGGTGGCACGTTCGGGAACCGACAGCGTTTTTACACCCTCGCCGCCGTATTCCACAATTTTGCCCACGCCGCCTTTCACCGACAAGCGGCGAAGCACTTCCAAAATGATGTCTTTCGCCGTCACCCACGGGGACAGCTTGCCGGTAAGGTTGACATACACGATTTTCGGCACCGAGATGTAATAGGCACCGCCGCCCATCGCCACCGCCACGTCTAAACCGCCGGCACCAAACGCCAGCATACCGATACCGCCGGCGGTGGGAGTATGGCTGTCCGACCCGATAAGGGTTTTGCCCGGAACGCCGAACCGCTCCAAATGTACTTGGTGGCAAATGCCGTTGCCGGGGCGAGAGAAATAAAGACCGTGCTTTTTGCACACGCTTTGGATAAAGCGGTGGTCATCCGCATTCTCGAAGCCGGTTTGCAGGGTGTTGTGGTCAATATACGCCACCGAACGCTCGGTACGCACTCGGGGCACGCCCATCGCCTCAAACTCCAAATACGCCATGGTGCCGGTCGCATCCTGGGTCAGGGTTTGGTCGATTTTTAAGCCGATTTCACTGCCGATAACGTGCATATCACCGGACAGCAGATGATTTTTGATACATTTTTGCGAAAGTGTATAGCCCATTGGAAATCCCTCCGTTGTTCGCTTTTTTCAACCTTATCAGTATACCTTTTTGTTTCTTTTCTGTCAAGACACCGCCGCAAAAAAGCGAAAGGCGAATGAAATTTCTTTCATCCGCCTTTCCAAAAAGGGTGACAGGGATATCAAGTGATATTGATTTCGGTAAATTCCCACGACGACAGCAGGACACTACGGGTAAAGATATTCAGCAAATTGCCACCGGTGTCCCATGTTTTTGCGGTCAAAATCCCGGTTTTTTCGTTATATTTCTCTTCGTACACGCACACGCCTGTATCCGTGTATTTCGACACCTCGGTATACAAAATCGTTTTCCCCTCACAAATCGAGTCAAACTGTGTCATCCAGCGATCGGCAAAACAAACATCCGTGTGAATGATGTACTGCTTCTCTTTCGATTGTGCCGACAAATAATACACATAGTAAATACCGCCACTGCCCGGCGTGCTCCCGCCGAATTTTACTCCGAAGTCTTCAAGCCCGGGCGATGGTTTTGACGATTGCGTATATGACGGTGCCTGAGTGGGCGGAACATCCGCCGGCGTGGACTCATAATATTTAACGCACGTGTTGACGCTGTCAGGCCTTTTGTTGATAGTCTCCGTCACCGGCGGTCTGTAAAGAATTTCGTGACTGCACGTAGGTTTGGAGACGGGCTTTTTCGTGGGTTTTGCGGTGGTTTTTACCGTGGACTTTACGGTGGGTTTTGCGGTGGTTTTTTTCACAGGTGCATAGGTTTGTTCCGTTACTCTGCGGGACACATCTGCCGTGGTGGCAAAATGCTGTGAGCGATTGGCGGTTGTTGTCGTATGAATCCACATTCCGCTGTGCTGTGTTGTCCCCGTCGCTCCGACAGAGGAAGTCTCGCTCTTTTTCGTAACACACGTGGAGGTGGTTTCGCCTTTTTTCGTGACGTGAGTAACCGTGGTTTCGCCTTTTTTCGTGACGTGAGTAGTCACGGTATCGTCGGTAACATCCTGCGAAGGAACGGATATATATCCCGGCTGTGTCGCCGTCATTTTAAGGCGAGATGTTGTGACATCGTGAGGTATATCCACGCCTTTTCTCGTCAGCTCATTTTTGTTGCTTGTAACGGCAATCGTCACCGCAATAACCACCACGGCAAAGCACGCCGCCAACGCCAACCAGCGGTCAGCGGTCTTTTTGGCCGGAACAACGAGGGCGAGGTGCGGCTCGCCCTCATTGTCCGACACGTGAACGACACGGCTGTTTTTTTCCGCAATCGTTTTCAGCAAATCATTATGTTTGTCGGGAACGGCGGCGTAGGCTTGCTCTTTCAGTTGTTGCTTGAATTGTTTTTTTGTCATCACCGATCGCCCCCCTTATCGTTCTTTAATTTCTTGATAGCATTGCTGTATATCCAAAACACGGTGCCTTTCGGAACACCCAATTCGTTTGCAACCTCGGTGAGTGTAAATCCGGACAAAAGCCGCAAGCTCACCACGTCCCGCTCTCGCTCGGAAAGCGGCGACAATCGTTGCCAAAACGCCATATCTGACAAAGCCGTTTCTATGGAGGAATCCTCCGACAAATGCTCGGTCTCATTCCATTCTACCCGCTTACTTCGGTCACGCAGCTTGTCCAGTGTTTTGTTTTTGGCGATGGTAAATATCCACGACCGACCGTTTTGGGCAGAAAACGATGTCGCTTTTTCCCATACCGTCAAAAACGTCTCCTGCATCACATCCTCGGCAATTTCACGGTTTTGACATAACCGAAAGGCATAGAAATATACCGGCTTGCTCAAATCATCATACAAGCACTCCAACGCCCCGATATTCCCACTTGCCAGTGAGAGTATTAGATTGTCTGTTTTTTGAGTATTCATAAGCCGCACCTTCTCAAACCTCTTCCTATTACCATAACGCACGAAAAGCTAAATGTATTGGAAAACGTTTCATTTTTATTTTACCTGAACATCTTCCGTTTTTCAAGTAAATGCCCGCACTTGACTTTATGGAAAAATGCGGGTATACTATGAAAGATATGTTTGTATATATAGGAGGATACTATTATGAAACGATTGATTTCTCTCGTCCTCGTGCTTGCCCTCGTGTTTCTTTGCGGCTGTGCCGGCAAGGACGACGCCACCTCAGAGGTCAGCGAGGTTTCTCTGCCGAGCATTACCGACTTTGCCACCACCACCTTAATGGCAGACGATGTGCTGACCTTCCGCATTTTGTCGGCTCATTCGCTTCCCGCCACCGACGGCAGTGACGGTGTCGGCGTGGCGTATGCCATCGGTCTCAAAAATATGACCATTTATCCCATCCAAGTGGATATCACCGATATCACCGTCAACGACCAGCCGCTGAATACCAAGCTGTCGGTCAAGGTGGAAAAGAGTGCCACCAAATCGGAAACCCTGTCTCTCGAAAGCGGCCCGCTGGAGAACCTCGGTATCGAAAAAGTGGAAAAAGTGGGGCTTCACGTAAAAGTGACCAACTTAGAACGCTGGTCAGCTCCGGCAATGACCGAACGTGACCTGGTGTTCTATACCCCGCTTGCTCCGACCGTTCCCGCCGCCACCGGCACGGCTACCGCTACCGCCACAGCGTAAATCACACTCTCGGAGGTCTTTATGTTTAACGACATTATCAATTCCATTGACAGCTTTGTATGGGGCTGGGTGCTGATTGTCCTCGTTCTCGGCACCGGCATCCTGCTCTCTGTCCGCACCCGTTTTGTGCAGGTACGCCACTTGGGCAAAGCTCTCAAATTTATGGTTCAAAACGAAGAAGGCGGCGAGGGCGAGGTCACCTCGTTCGGTGCACTTTGCACCGCCCTTTCCGCCACCATCGGTAGCGGCAACATCGTCGGCGTTGCCACCGCCATTGCCATCGGCGGCCCGGGTGCCCTTTTGTGGATGCTGATTGCCGCCTTTTTCGGAATGGCAACCAAATATTCCGAGGGGCTTCTTGCCATCAAATACCGCACCGTGGACGAAAACGGCCACGCTCTCGGCGGCCCGTTCTATTATATTGAGCGGGGCATTCGTGAGGTTCTCGGCGGTAACTGGAAGTGGCTCGGAAAACTGTTCGCCTTGTTCGGTGCATTGGCGGGACTTCTCGGCATCGGCACCATCACCCAGGTCAACGGTGTCACCGAATCCGCTGACCGTCTGTTTAAGGGAGACGCTTTGTTCACCATCGGCGACAAGTCCATTACTCTCGCCATTATCCTGAGCGGTGCTCTCGTGACCGTTTGTGCCGCACTGGTCATTCTCGGCGGCATCAAACGCATTGCAAAAGTTTCGGAAATCATCGTTCCGTTTATGGCAATCGCTTATATGCTGTGTGCCCTCATTATTATGATTGTCAATATCACAAAGCTTCCTGCCGCCGTTGTCCTCGTGTGCAAAACCGCCTTTTCCGGAACCGCTCTCGGCGGTGCCCTTGTGGGTTGGACACTGAAAACCGCCATCCAAAAAGGTGTGGGACGTGGTATTTTCAGTAACGAAGCAGGTCTCGGCTCGGCTCCGATTGCCGCCGCCGCCGCACAAACCAAATCTCCGGTGCGTCAAGGTCTTGTCACCATGACCGGCACCTTTATCGACACCATCGTCATCTGCACCATGACCGGTCTTTCCATTGTGCTGACCGGTGCGTGGAACCCGGAAGTGACCGGCGAAAGCTTAGAGGGCTTTGCCGTCACCGCCTGGGCATGGGAGCACGGCTTGCCCCACGTCCCCGGAACGGTCACGCTGACGCTGCTCTCCGTTTGCCTTGCGTTCTTTGCCTTCACTACCATTCTCGGCTGGGACTATTACGCCGAACGGTGTGTGGAGTATTTGGTGGGCGGCCATAAAAAAGGTGCGTTGTGGGCTTACCGTGTTTTGTATATCCTCGCCGTCGCCGTCGGACCGTATCTGACGGTTGCCACCGTGTGGAACATCGCCGATATCTTCAACGGACTTATGGCGTTCCCAAACCTTGTTGCCCTGCTTCTGTTAAGCGGCGTTGTGGCAAAAGAAACCAAAGAGTATTTCAAAAAGAAAAATCACGATTTAACCTAAACAATCAAAAAAACGCCCTTCCGATGAGCGAGGGTCTAAAGGACAAAACTTTAGAGGGTACGGTGCAATCCGTTTGGATTGCACCGTTTTCCTTTTATTTAAGCCACTTTTGTGGTGGTTTTAGGGGCGTTGCGGATTTCTTCCATAGCCGCTAAAATCTCTTTTTCGTCCGGCACTGTAACAATATCTGCCGCACGAAAGTGAATTTTGATGGGTACATGCTTTTTGCCATCTGCTCCCTTTTCGCTGTTGAACACTTCAATTTTCCTGATGAGCGTGTTCACAAGCGTCGGAGTGAGTTTTTGAACATCCGTGCATTCACGAATGACGGCAAGAAACCGTTTGAGATCGGTGGCATTTTCCGTGGCGGTTTGCACAGCCATTTCCGTTTCGGCAACAAACGTTGCAAGTTCCCGTTGTTCCGTTTCATACTTGTCGCAAAGAATCTTGAAGCGCTCCTCGCGGATTGTGCCGTGCGCCAATTGTTCAAATGAAGCGGAGATAAGCTCGTCCAATTCTGCAATGCGTTTCTTTGCCTGTTCCAACCGTGCTTTGGTTTCGCGCATTTCTTTCGCGGCGGCAAGTTTGTGGTTCTTTTCATAAAGGTATAAAAAGATGGTTTCATTTTCCGAAATGTACTTCGCAGTTTTTCGGATGGTTTTGAGCACCATTTCTTCTAACACAACATTGCGGATATAGTGGATGGTACACGCACCCCGATTTTCTTTATAGGCGGAGCAACGGAAAAACTCCTTGTTTTCGCTGATGCTTTTTGCGGCGCAAAAATACAATTTTGCACCACAGTCGCCGCAATACACGAGATTAGAAAACAGACTGGTGCGACCGGTGGAGGTATAGCGTCTACGGCTGGCGCGCAAGGCGTGGACGATCTCAAACGTGTTTTCGTCGATGATGGGTTCTTGCATATTCGGGATGATTTGCCATTCAGACTCATCGTGCTCAATCTTTTTATGAACCTTGTAGCTGACAATACTGGTTTTCCCATTAACGGCACAACCGGTATATTGACGATTATCCAGGATTTTTTGCACCGAATTTTCCGACCAATCGTATGGATGAAGCGGACGCTTGTTGCGGGTCTTGCGGTTGTTTTGATAGTAATATTCCGTGGGAGTGAGATAGTGTTCTTCCCGCAGCCGGTTGGCAATTTTCGTTAAACCAAGTCCCTCCACTGCCAACTTGAAAATATACCGTACTACCTCCGCTGCCGGCTCATCGATATACCATTGCGGATCGTTTTTTTCTTTCTTGTACCCAAAAGGAACGTTTGACGAAACACGCTCTCCGCGATCCCGTTTGTTCTGCCAGACCGCACGAATTTTCTTTGAGGTCTGTTGCGCATACCATTCGTTAAAAACATTGTGGATCGGCAACATGTCCGTTCCTTGTTCTTTCTCGATATCGACATTTTCCTGGATGGAAATGAAATTGACACCGAGCGACGGGTATTTGATTTGCAGATAGTATCCGCTCATCACATGGTCGCGTCCAAAACGGGAAAGGTCTTTGACGATGACCGTGCCGATTTCACCGTTTTCGATCATTTTATCCATTTCTTTGAAATCGTGACGGTTGAACGTCGTGCCGGAAATACCATCATCGGCAAAGAAACGGTAATTCCGTATACCGCGCTTTTTGCAGTAATCCTCCAAAATCTGTTTTTGGTGGGTGATACTGTTCGATTCCAATTCCTCTTTGAGACGGGTGCTGTCCATCTCGTTTGCATCCGGGATATCGTCAACGGATAATCGGCAGTATAGGGCTGTGATTAAATTGTTTTTCTCGACTTTCTTTTTCATAAATCTCCTTTCCGGCGTTACACGCCTGAGAAGCCGAGCATTGTTGAGGTGATTTCACTTTACAATGCCCGGCTTTTTCTATCAAATCTGCGGATTATCCAAAATCAGTTTTTCGAACTGCTGAAACAACGATTCCTTTCCTGTCGTATCAAAATCGGCAGTAACGTCATACACGGTATTGCCGATTTCTTTCGACACATGAATGTTGTTTGGGACAACGCATACCGGATAACCCACCTCGCCGTTTATCGTTTCCGTGTGTAAGCACTGCCGAAGATCGATAGGGTTTTCGTCTTCAATACGCCCACCTGCGCAAAGGAACAGACGGTATTTTTCTCGAGCTTGTTTTGTAGTCATAAGCATGCCTCCTTATCGTTCTCGGTCGCGGCTTCGGACGAGGTGTTTTTTGTAATGATCAACGGCTTTAAGCACAAAGTCCTCTTGCTCTTTCACCGAAAGATTTTTCGGTAACCGGTCGCGCAGTTTATCCATCGGGATTTTCAGCGTTTCCCGTTGGTTCGGTTTTTCGGCGGAGAGGGTTTTTGCGATAATTTCCCGATCGAGCGTGCCGTCTTTAGCGTGCTGATGTAAGTGCCAGCTTTGCGAGTAGGACGGTGTGCAGTCGTGCTGTTCGCAAATATCCACGACATCGTATTGCGCCTGCTTATCCAAAAACGACAATTCCACACCGACGGAAAATGCCATTTTACCCTCGTCCATCCATTCGAGCAGTTCGGGGATGAGATACGTCAAGCGGATGTAGCGTTGGACGGTGCGACCGCTTTCGGTTTCGGAGATTTCTTCACGGGACTTGTGGCCAACTTGTCCACAAGTTTGTCCTTGATGAGAAAGTGCCTCCATTTTCATCTTGTACGCGAAGGCTTTTTCGCTCGGCAAGACGTGTTCGCGCTGGAGGTTTGAGTCCACCATCATAATGACGGCTTCTTCATCGGTGAGGTTGTCGAAAACGATGACCGGCATCTTTTCGAAACCGAGTGCCTGGCACGCGGCAAAGCGGCGGTGACCGGCAATCAGTTCGTACCCGTCACCGTGCGGATTGTAGCGTGCGACTGCCGGCACAAGGACGCCCGATTCTTCGATACTCTTTTTGAGAGCATCCATCTCGGCATCGTCTTTCACCTTGTATGGGTGATTTTTGAACGGTACAAGTTCGGCAAGGGGGATTTCATCGTAGATGTTAAATCCCGATGTCTTTTGTTTGATTTGATTCATGATAATTTTCCTTTCTGCTGTGTTCAGCGTTCCCATGTATTGTGTGTTTTTGTGAGTGTGTGCGGGTCTGTGGCGGCTCGTTTTTCCTTTTCGGACAAATACGGATCGGTTTGTGTTCGTGCGGCGTATTCGCTTTTTAACAGTTCTCGAATCTTTGGGTTATCTTCGAGAATGTTGTTCGCAACGGTACGCTTTTTGCGCAGCGCGGCAAGCGCTTTCGTGCATGCCGTGCAATCGTGTTTGAGTTGTTCCTTTTTCGCAGGTTCGGTACAGTATTTTTGTTTGTTGCGGATTTTGTTCCGCGTGACAGAAATACGGTCGATTTCTCCGTTGACCTTTTCCAGATACTTTTGGATATCTTTCGGCGTGTCCAAATGCTCGCTGGCTACCAAAGTGAGTTCGGCGGTGTAACGGTCGAGTTTGCGACACGCTTCTCGACATTCCGGCGATAACGGTTTTTGGAATTGTTGCGTTTGCGGAAACGGTTCAATGCCGAGCACAATCGCAATACACCGAAAGAGCGATACATACCCGACAACGGTCGGTGCCGTCTTGTAAAACTCGCGCCGACGATAATATTCTTCGGTCGGCGGTTTGCGGTAGATGTTGCGCGTGTATGCTCCCATAAACTCGTAATACTGCTTTTGCACTTCGGGATTCCATTGGTTTTGCAAGAGTCGCTCGCGGATGGCTTCCGGCTCATACGCAGGGCCGAGCCGATACAGGCGCGTGGGCTTTTTGGAATGGATCGGACGAATGGTCGGATATGTTCGGTTTACATCGACAGACAGCTCATACCCGAGTTTGCGGAGAACCGCACATAGATCGTTATGGCAACCGGAAAGCGAAATCGCTTTGTCGAGCGCTTCTCGCATCAGGTTGTACCGTGTGGGTTCGCCGTTCTTTTCCGCAAAGTAAATGGAGCGCGGTGTTTTGTGTCGTTGCGGATCTTGTAGCACCGTCAGTTTGTGTTTCTCGCAGATGCGGTCGGATGCGTTGCGAAGGTCGTAGTAGGTTTTGTATTTGGCCTCGAGCTTTCGTCCGTCCCACATTCCGACCGAGTTGATAACAAAATGATTGTGATAGGTTCCCGTGTTAAAGTGGGTGGCGACTAACACCTGATAGTTGTCACCCCACACCTGCTTTGCTGTTTCCACACCGATGCGGTGACAGTCTTCTGCCGACACCTCGCCGGTCTTAAACGATTGGTACGCGTGATAGACGACATTGCCGCCGGTCTTGCCGAATCGTTTTTGCACCGCTGCCATCTCTTTGGCGGCGGTTTCCGCTTTACAGTTGATGCCGGTCACGGCATACCTCGTTTCGTTCTCATCGACGGTTTTGGCTTTGTCGGTAGCGTAAACAAGCACTTGTTCAAGATCCGGCAGTTTGGTTTTGTCCGGGTTTTGACAGTAATCCACGACACGAGCCACGCTGTCATGAATGGCTCAAATCTTCGTGACTGCCATCGGCATCCTCCTTTCCGTGATACGCTTCCAAAAGCAACTTGCCGATTTCTTCCAGCTCGTCCGCGATGTGTGCATGCGGAGAATCCCATTCGATACTGTCCGAAAGAGCGATAACTTTCCGATAGGCGAGCATGAGTTCCTCGCTCGGCGCTTCTTTTACAACGGCGTTGGTGCCGAGCGTGCGGAGATATTCGGACAGGTTCATGCCGCACTTTTTCGCGTTGCGGCGGATAAGATTCTTTTCGCTTTTGAACAGCCGCACGTTGATTTCTTCTGTTCTTGTTCTCATAGATTTCACTCCTTTCAAGTGGGGTTACAGGGGCTTGCCCCTTTCGTGTCTTTGACACGGAGGGATGGTGGCTACACAAATCCCATGCTCGTTATCCTTACGGATATAACAGCCACCGTATAGCCACGGTTGTTTTTAAGCACCGCGCTCCCGAGTTGGTTTTTGTATCCCTGCCCCTGCCAAGCGGCGTCGCCGCGCTCATTTCATCGCGCAGTCATATCTCCCTCGGGTGCGGCTATTCAGTTGTCGAAAAATGTCCCTCTACTATGTAAGGAATAAGGGGTGTCGTTCGTGTAGTAGGTTTGCGAAAATGTTTTCAAAATGTTCACAAAAGCCCTTTCAATGTAAAGGGACAAAGGGGTGGCGTATGTACAGTCTTTTTTCGAAAAAAGTTTCACGGAAATTGGCGCCATTTTGGCGCCACCGACCGATCACCCCCGAAAGCTGGCGCCATTTTGGCGCCAAATCGCTCGGCTAAACATCATGAAAATTTACCTCTCTACTTATAAGGACTGGGAGGTGCCGTTTGTGAAGGTGTTTTTCGAAAAAACTTTTAATTTTTCGGAAAAATTTTCCCTTCTACTAATGGTTGTAGAAAAATCGCTCGATTTTTAACCTAAAATTTCAAAAAAACCTTTCACTAATACAAGTAGAAAAATCGCCGAAAATTCAACATGCGATTTTGAAAAAATTGAAAAATGCAAGAAGAAAATCGAAAACAACAAAAAGCCCTGCTTGAAGTCAAAAGAAACTCTTGGTTTCAAGCAGGGCTTTGTTATATTAAAATGTCCATACAATGGTTTTATCCGAAAAAACGATTTACAATAAATCGCAATTCTGTGTTTCATGCTTTTCGGATACGGCCAATAACGTCATATTCGGAGGTAAAAACAATGAAAAAGCATTTTTTGGCAGACAAAGAAATCAGAAGGTTTTGTAACCATTTGCGAAAGGAGGAGAAAAGCGAAAACACCATCGAAAAATATATCCGCGACGTAACGGCGTTCGTCGCTTTTTGTGCGGGCACCATCACGAAAGAAATCGTCATCGCGTATAAACAGCACTTACTAGACAACGGGTATGCCGTGCGGAGTGTTAATTCAATGCTCGCGAGCATCAACAGTCTGTTTTCGTTTCTCGGTTGGAGCGAGCTGCGGGTAAAATCGTTGAAGGTGCAACAGCAGGTGTTTTGCCCAGAAGAAAAAGAACTGACGAAATCGGAGTACGAGCGGTTATGCAGTACGGCGGAACGGAAGCAGAACGAGCGGTTATCGCTTGTTTTGCAAACAATTTGCGGGACGGGCATTCGTGTCAGCGAATTGCAATTTATTACCGTTGAGGCGGTGCGGCGCGGTGAAGCGACGGTTTCACTCAAAGGCAAAACGCGGAGCGTGTTTCTTGTGCGCGAGTTGCAAAAGAAGTTGCTTCGGTATATCGCCAAACACAACCTCACGTCGGGTGCGGTGTTTGTGACACGCACGGGCAAACCGATGAGCCGCACGAATATTTGGCGAGAAATGAAAAACCTCTGCACCGAGGCAGAGGTCAATCCCGAAAAGGTATTTCCGCATAATTTGCGGCATTTGTTCGCGCGGGTGTTCTATGCTATTGAAAAGGACATTGCCAAGCTCGCCGATATTCTCGGTCATAGCAGTATCAACACGACACGGATTTATATTGTCAGCACCGGTACGGAACACCGTCGGCGTATGGAACGCATGCAGCTTGTGATATAAAAAAAGCCGCCCGAAGCGGCGGCGAATACATAATGGTGATTATGTTGCTTAGGCAGTAAGCATCATATAACCTTATTGTTATAATATATCATAAAATGCAGGAAAAATCAACCAATTTATTTTAAGCCGAAAGGCATTAACCCACACAGAATTCAAAAACAGGCATAACGAAAAAGCCCTTTTCAGACATTCAATCGACAAAACTAAGAAGGGCTTTGTTTTTTGCGCTCATTTTTAGTTTGAACCACCCAATAAGAGGATGCTCTTACGACATAATCACCATTATGTTGTCATTTAAAGGAGGTTAAATATGACTGAAAAAATGAATGAAGTTGTCTGTTCTCTCTGCTGCGAAAATCCATTAAAAATACACGAGAACGAGATATATGCCCAAAATTTTAAGGACCTCGTTTCTGATTTACCGACTATACCCGAAGACAAATTCAAAACACTTATTTGTGCGAATAAGGAATATAATAAGTTCAGTTTCAATCAAGGAATATCGGAATTGCTGCTATATTTTCTCTTTTCAAAATACACCATACCTTATTTAATTGAAAAAAACAAGAACATTGGAAATGGAAGTAATGTTGATATTTCTTTAGAATACGGTGGCATTCAATATAACTTTGAAGTCAAATCACCCGAGTATTTTGAAAACAGTGATAATATGATTCACGGTAAATTTGATTGCCGATTTGGTGATAAAAGTATAAATGATGCCGTAATGAATGATCTGATTCAACAAATGTCGAAGAATATAGGCAGCAGTCAGTTTACAGGGGTTACTACCGATAATATGACAGACAACAAGGTAAAAGATTGCTTGTTGTCGGCTCAGAATAAATTTCCCGAACCTTCTAATACAGTATGCAATATTTTATTTGTTTCAACCACAACATTCGAATTGATATCGTATTGGGACTATATTGTAAATCCTTATTCCGGTTTTTTTAATATAGCAAGTGATGTTTCATCGTTCACCATCAGCGAAAAGGACAAAACACCCATTAACAAAACAATGTATGATAAAGTAACAGCTGTTGTTCTCTCAAACGCTATTTCATTGAATGAGCGATATGATGAAACATCGTGGGACTTATCGAATTCAGTAAATATTGTTTTGACCAATCCGCTATGTAAAAATGTTAGTATCGGCGGCTTGCAAATGATGTCGAACTTTTTGCCGCATAAAACTTGTGAGTATGTTTGTGGTTTGCGGAAATTCCAACGGGAGAAACCTGGTGTGCCTGAACACAGCTTTCTATCAGATTTTATGGCAAATTACGGCTTTGGTCTAAATTCAAAATCCGAGGAGGAATTGAAATGAAGAGTAAAAACATGAAAAAAGTATTAAGTATGGTATTGTGCGTGGCGATGGTATTATGCTCCAACGCACAAGCATTTGCCGTCGGATTTGATATTACCGAGGCAGGCACTTATCTCGACGAAAAACAGTCTGTCGTGAAATCCGATGCGCAGGTGGATGCAGTTGAAGTATTGATCGATGCCATCGGCACGGTAGAATACACCGATGATTCACTGGCGAGAATTGTTGCTGCCGAAAAGGCATACGACGCGCTTAATGCGGCGCAAAAAGACCAAGTGGAGAATATCGGTGATATGAAAGCGGCCCGTAATGCCCACGATGCATTGGTGGCGGATCGTGTAGATACATCCGAGCTAACTGTTACAGATAGCGGTGTTATTAGCAATCTCCAATGGGCATTTTACTCGAATGGATTGCTTGAAATTTCTGGTGAAGGTGCAATTCCGTCTTATTCCTCCGGTAATGCGCCTTGGGGAAGTTATGTGAGTTCTGTCACATCTATTTTAGTCAGAAGTTCTGTAACAGGAATTGGCACTGGCGCCTTTTCCGGTTGCGACAATGTAACAGAAATGACATTGCCATTTGTTGGTGAAAGCAGAGAGGCGACTGGTCCTAATGCTGCATTTGGATATGTTTTCGGATACACTGCATCATTGGTGACAAGAAACAGTGGAGGAAGTTCTTCTGTA
>JAZRVH010000028.1:0-20410 GCA_045598965.1 Acutalibacteraceae bacterium | reverse complement strand
CTTACGACGGTCTGTTTTTTATTATGTGCGAATGGGAACCAAGAGCATACCTAAAATTCAGTCGGTGGCAAAAATCACAGAATTTATGCCACACGGACTCTTTTCTCGCTTGACGCAACCGTCCACCGGACGGTTGCTCCCGAACCCCGCATGGCGGCGTTCGGAGCTCGTGTTCGAGTCCTTTCTCGACAATCAAAAAGAAAAGAGGGAGGCGTTTGCCTCCCTCTTTTCTTTGGTGGACGTTAACGGACTCGAACCGCTGACCCTTCGCACGTCAAGCGAATGCTCTACCAGCTGAGCTAAACGTCCAAATCTTGACAACGTGTCTATTATAGCGAATGCAAAACACGTTGTCAAGTGTTTTTTTGTTTTTTTCAAATACTACCAAGAGAATACTTTTTCGCAAAGTCGTCGTATGCCGCCATAAAGCTCTCATTTTCTTCCGATTTGACTTGGTGAAGATATTCGTGAGTGTCAAGGGCGTGGGCTTCGAGCTGAATAAGGCACGCCGCCACATTCGAGCAGTGGTCGGAAATACGCTCAAAATCGGTCAACAGGTCAGACAACACAAACCCGAGCTGTAACGTGCATTTACCCGCTTGCAAGCGGCGAATGTGACGGAGCTTTGCCTCGTCAATCAAGCCGTCAATCACCTGTTCAAGCGGCTCAATTTTTTGGGCTTTTTCGGAATCATTTTTCACAAACGACTCCACCGCCAACCCCACGATTTCCCGAATAGCCTCAGACAAAACGGTAATATCTCGTTTTGCCTCGGCGGTAAACGCCTCTTCCTTGTCATACAGCTCCGTTGCCACACCGAGCACGTTAATCGCATGGTCGCCGATACGCTCAAAGTCGCCGATAGAGTGTAAGAGGCGGGACACCTCACGGCTGTCACGGCCGGACAACTCTTTAGCGGACACTTTCACAAGATAGGTGCCGAGGCGGTCTTCACGGAGATCCACCTGCTCCTCGACGGCGTTGATATCGTCCACGCCGTCAGCATCATATGTTTTCAGCATTTCCATAGCGGAAAAGAGGTTGTCACGGGCGGCAATCGCCATATCCACCGTCATACTGCGGCATTGCTGAATGGCGACGGTCGGAGTGTTGAGCAAACGCTCATCCAAAAGGAACGCCTCGTTCAAGGACTCCTTATCCGGCACGATTTTTTCCGCCAAACGGACAAGCTGTTTGCTGAATGGCATCAAAATCGCCGTATTAAAGAGGTTGAATGCGGTGTGCACCAACGCAATGCTCAGCACGCTCATTGGAATATAGGTGAGTTTGAAGTGGAAAATCGCATCCAGTCCGAAATAGCCGAACAAGAACACGACGGCACCGACAATTTTAATGGCGGTATGCACCACCGCAACCCGTTTACCGTCCTTGCCCACGCCGAAGCAGGAGAGAATGGCGGTCATACAGGTACCGATGTTCATACCAAGAATCAGCGGGAACGCCACGAAAAACGGGAAGCTCACATCCGCACTGACCATGGCCAGCAAAATACCGAGGGCAGCCGCAGAGCTTTGAATAATGCCGGTAAACAGGCTGGAAACCAACAACGCTCCCACAATAACGAGGAAGGACGGCTCCGCCATCAAATCCAACAGCGTGTTAAAGCCTTCCAGCTCGGTAAGCGGTTCCATCGACTCGCTCATCATCATCATACCGAACATCAAAACCGCAAAGCCGACAAGGATAACGCCGATATCTTTCTTTTTCTGCTTTTTGCACGCCATCATCATCACGACACCAATCAGTGCCACAAGCGGCGTAAAGGTCGACGGTTTAAGCATCGTCACAAAGAAATTGTCACCGTCGATGCCGAGCAACGTCAAAATCCAAACGGTCAACGTGGTGCCGATATCCGCACCGAAAATCACGCCTACCGTTTGATACAGCTCCATCACGCCGGAGTTGACAAGACCGACCAGCATAACGGTTACCGCCGACGACGATTGCACCGCAATGGTGATACCGGCACCGAGCAGCAACCCTTTAATCGGGTTGGACGTGGCTTTGCGTAAGCCTTTTGTCAGTTTTCCTCCCGATCGTTTTTCGAGCGAGTTGGACATGACGTTCATGCCATACAAGAACAGGGCGAGACCGCCGAACAGTTCAAAAATGGCGAGCAACCAAGTGGGCATTTTTACTTCCTCCTTTTTTACAACAGGGGGTTTACAGGTTTTCTTTACGGATGGTTTTGCGTAGGACCGAAGAGTTTTCCGTAATAGTCTTTATCAAGAATCAACGACGAGACGGTGAATTTTTTCGACACCACGTCGTTGACACTGTCCACATAGTCCTCCGGCACGGTGACACCCTCGTTCGGGGTGAACACGCCGGACACGGAATTATAGCGTCCGTAATCGGTAATCCACGAGCGGTTGACAAAAACCACAAGTCCCGGTGAATCGGACAAAATGTCGGTTCCCATCAACAAACGGGAATCGAATTCCTCGCCAAGCAGGTTGAGTGCCGTGGGCAAAATATCCGCCGCATAGCAGGGTTTTTCTACCACGGTATGAGGCAGGCAAGGATTGTATATCATCAAGGTGTTGTGATACATCTCGAAGTTTTTGTCATAGCCGGCTCCGAGCATCTCGGTAAGAGAGGCCTCGGTCATCCCGTAAGGATAGTGGTCGGCGGCGAGGATAATCAGTGTATCCTCAAGTTTTCCCGCCTGCTTAAGCCGCTCCAACAAAAGCTTCATAGCTCCCTCAAGCTCCAGGTTGGCGGCGATATAGCCACGCACTTCGTCAGAATACGGCAGGTTTTTCACCGCTTCCTCGTTCTTTTCCGCCATAGCACTCTCATCAAACGAGTTGGGGGCGTGACCGCTAATGGTCAGATAGTAAACCGAAAACGGTTTGTCGCTGTGTATGTAGTCGTCCACCGTGGCGTCAATCAGCTCAATATCCGAGTTGGGCCACGTATCGTGAGGCAGATTTAAGCCGGAGCCAATGGCCACCCACGAATCGTACCCCAGGTTGAAATGGGATTCGTGACGGTCATAGTAGTCGTAAAACCCGTTGTGGTAGGCGGCGGTCAAATATCCCGCCCGTTTGCCCGCATTGCCGAGGGTAAAATACAAATTGTTTTGACGGGCACGCCACATACTCCACACGCCGGATTTTGGAATCGTTCCGGTAAGGTTTACGTATTCGCCGTCCAGCGTGGACACGCCCCACACCGGCGTGTAGTAGTTCTTAAACTCAAGGCCCTCATACGCCATTTTGTACAGCGTGGGTGTCAGCTCTTTATCTATCGCAAAGGGATGGAACGACTCCGCCGTAACCACAATAACGTTTTTGCCTTTGAACATACCGGTATATTCGTTGGTTTTAGAGGGCTTGACCGAGGCAAAATATTCGTCCAGCATTTTGATATCGTCGTTTTTCTCCTCTTTGGCAAGAGCGGAAAAGTCAAGCGACATCACCTGGTCACGGGTCACAAACGACGTCTGCGGGTTGGAGCTTGCCGACAAAACGTCGGAGCCTGTCGGCAGGTCGATGGAACCGCCGGTAACGTCGTCTACCGCCCCGCCAAACAGTTGGTATTTCGCATCAAGCCGCAAGCTGTTGATCGCCCCAAACGTCCGCACCGACGGATTGATTTCCAGTGTGCTCCAATACAGGTGCCACGGGGTAAGGTCGCCTCGGGGAAGAAGAGCCAAAACGACGAAAAACACAGCATATACGACCGCTGAAGCCCCCATCACCATTCCGCCTTTTTTCAAACAGCGATCGGTGGGCTTTGTCAGCCGCCAGCCAAATATGCACCAAAAAACAAAGGGCAAAACTTCCACAATGAGATAGAAAAGTCGGTTGAAAATATTCAACCACATCACGTTGTTGAAATCGCCGATGGCGTCGCCCAGTGCTCGAGTGGAAAACAGCACAAAATAGGTGTCGAAAATTTTAAAATACACCGTCTGCACCATACAAACGAGGGTGCAAAAAGCGGAAACGACGGTTAAAACACCGAATCTCCATTTTTGGGGCAACAAAAGGGATGCCCCGTATATCAGCCCGAAAAGGGCAGTCGTAAGAAGCAGGGTAAGCGGAAATCCGACGGTAAAAAACAGCTGTTTTTCCGAGGTTGAGGAAAGGCGAAGCCACAGCTCACACCAAAGCGGCATAAGCACAAACCATCCACCGAGATAGGCGGAAAAGCGACGAAAACCCGTTTGTTTTTTATCGATTTTTTCGTTGGATTTTTTCACGGATTTTCCTCCTTTTTTCGGCGTGCTAAAAAAATCCGAAATCAAAGTCAGTATACGATATTTTTATAAAAAAAGCAACCCCCATTTGCGTGAATTTTCACACAAACGGGGGCTTTTTCGACAATTTATTTACATTCTTTTACACGCTGTATACCACAGCCCCCAACACCGCCGAAAGACCAATCAGCGGAATGGCGGGCATTTTGGCTTGTTTTTTCTTTTTCCACACCACCATGGCAACAAGCAATACCACCGCAATAAACACCGCTTTCCAGTCGGGGCAAAAGGCGGGTTTTGAGCCGGAAAACAGCAGCGTTTGTGCCGTCAGCCACGCTCCGGCAGATAAAATCATACCCAAGGCGGCGGGACGAATGCCAGAAAGGGCCGCCGAAAGCCCTCGGCTTTTGCGGAAGCGGGACAACACCGTGCCGAGCAGCAGCATAATACAAAACGCCGGCAAAATAACACCAAGCGTAGCAAGCAACGCTCCCAAAAATCCGCCTTGACGGCTTCCGATAAAGGTGGCCATATTCACCGCCAGCACGCCGGGTGTGGATTCACACACCCCGATAAACTGCATAAAAAACGTGTCGCTCATCCACCCGTTTTGCGTTACCACATCACGGATAGGGGCAATCATCGCATACCCGCCCCCAAAGGACAACGCACCGATTTTAAGGAATTCCCAAAACAGCCTGAGGTAGATCACGGGGCATCCCCCTTTCGCTTGGCAACGGCGGCGACACAAAGCCCCATCATAGCTCCGACGAGAATACACCACAGCGACGAAAAGCTCCAAGCAAACAGGTTGACGCAAATCAAAAACACCGTCACTACCCCCGCAAAAATCAGCGGGAGCGGTTTTTTCGGAAGTCCTTTAAGAAGCGAAAATCCCGCTCGCAAAATGAGCAGACCCACCGCCACCTGAACGCCGTGAAACGCCGCCTTGACTACCGCAATTTTAAGAAACGCATCAAACACAAGAGAAATGAGGAACAGAACGATAAAGGACGGAAGCACCACGCCTCCCGTGGCGACACACGCCCCTCGTACGCCCTGCAACCGACAACCGAGATAGGTCGCACTGTTTATGGCGACCGGACCGGGCGTGGATTCGGCAAGTGCCACCATATCGAGCATTTCCTCCCTGGTCATCCAGCCGTGCTTTTGCACGCACGTCTCCTCAATCAGCGACAGCATGGCATATCCGCCGCCAAAGGTGAATAACCCGATTTTGAAAAACGTCCAAAACAGTCGTTTGAGTGAAACGGTTTCCTTTTCGTCCATGGCGTCGCCTCCTTTCTTTGCTATTGTATCACGAAAATCCAAAAATTACAAGAAAAACGGGACGAGAACCTGTTCGCTCTCGTCCCGCATAACACGCTGTTGTCAGGCTTTCATTTCAATGATTTTCGGCTCGGGAAGCGTGAAAAGGTCCGCAATATATTTGCGTACCGCCAACACGTCCTTCATGTTGACGACGGCGTCCATATTAATATCCGCCGCTTCGAACACAAAGTCCACATCAATGTTCGCCACGACCTTACGCATAGTCAGCACGTCTTTCATATTGACCGTTCCATCGTCGTTGGCATCGCCGTAATACAGTTTTTTCGTTACGTCCTTAACGATGCCCCACTCGCCGTCTGCGTAGGTGTTCACCTTGCCGGCGGCATAGAAGTTTTGGCGAACGGTAAGTCGGTTGCCCTCAATGGTAATGTTTGCCCACGAGGAGGCACGTCCCTCACCGTAAGCATAGCAGTATTCGCTATCCACCTCGTTGCTCGAGGGCTTTTTGCCGTCCGCACCGCCGGTAGAGGAGGTCATAAACAGCACACCCTGGGGATTCTTGTAATACGAAACGCCGTTGTTCGTCACGGTTTCCGACTCTTTCAGAATCGTGCCCTGCCCGTCAATGGGGTGCGAGCGGAGGAACACGTGCTCATGGGCTTGCATAACGAGGTCCACTTTCGCCTCGTTAAACACACCGATTAACTGGTTGAAGCTGGGAGACTGCGTGGCGGCACGCACGCTGATAAGCGGGCGATGAAGCTGCACAATTTTCCACGTTTTCTTCGTGGAAGCCAAATCCTTTTTCAGCCAATCAAGCTGTTTTTCGTCAATAAGACCGTCACTGGATTTGAACGAATCGGTATTCAGCACCACAAAGTGGGCATCGCCGTAATCGTAGGAATAGAAAAATCCGTAATTGAGAACGTCGTTCTCCGCCGGATAATCCACACAGAAATGCTTCGTAATCTCATAGCTCAAAAACTCGCTGTACGCCGCATCGTGGTTGCCGGTGACCGGCATCATAACGTGGTTCATAAGGAACTGTTTGTTGCCGTTCAAAACATTTCGCCACTGGTGCAGATACTGACCGTATTGCACAATGTCGCCGCCGTCAACAATGAAAGCGGCATCGGGGTCATCTTGGAACGCTCCGGTCAAGGTGTTTTTCAGATAGGAATACTGGGCGGTTTCACGGGAAGCCGCCACCTGCGTGTCACTGGTATACACAAAGGAGAACGCATCCACCGCTTGTTTGCGGGTGGTAAAGCGACCCACGTCGCTCCAAATTCCCGTCGATTGGTCGCCCACACGATACGCATACGCCGTGTCAACGGCGAGCCCGCTCATAACGGCTTGGTGGCTATAATCGGTAAGGTCTTCCTGCAACTTGTCAAACGTAAAGGTGTTTTTCACCGGATCATACGGCATAGAGCGAGACAAGTAATTCGTTGTCGCCGCCTTAACGGTGGTGGCGGCGGAAAAATCCGGCGTGGCATCCGCCGGGCAGGGAACATACTGCACCACCGGGTCCGCACTCTCTTTGTAGGTGTGCCACGTCACCGCATGGTCAAGGCAGGCGGCTCCGTAGAAGGTGAGCGTAATCTGGTCAGGAACGAGGTCATAGTCCACCGACGGGTCTTGTCCCGGGTCGTCGGGGCCATCGGTGGGCTCGGTAGAACCGCCCGGTTTGCGGAACACGCTGACTTTAATGTACGAATAATTGATGGTGTGACCATAGTCGCCATGGTCCGCCACATAGATTTCGCCGTCAATCGCCCAGATATCCACCGAGATTTTCGCCGTAACCGTCGATTCGGTGGTGGTAAACACGCCGCTGGCTTTGCCGTGGTATTCCTCCCACGTGTTGTTCTCGGCGAGATACAACTCGGCCTCGCCTTTGTCCACCGAGGCGGTAACGGTTATTTCGTAATATTCGCCGTTGCTCGGTTTAATGGCACCGTTTTCGTTGATATCCGCACGGATTTCTTTCACCTGCTTAAAGTAGGCATCCGTTTTATCCTCATTCACGGTTTTGCTGCTGGCACGGTCGCTTTCGTACAGCACCGTCTCCACCAAATCGGAGTCCGCCGCCGTGGCACAAACAGCCAAAGCACCGCCGAACACAAGGCTCAGCACCAGCACCAAGGACAAAACAGATTGGAAACGTTTTTTCATTTTGAGTATCCTCCTCATTTTATAAAGAGCCACCGAGATGGCCATTCCCACATCACAAAAGCGTCTTGCGTAACTCCTCACCGGTTTTTCCGCTTAAATATGCCGGCGGAATGTCCAAAACGGTCACACAGCCGGTTTTGCCCTCACGGTGCAAGCGAACAACCGCCCGTGCCACCGCCACGAGCACGCTGGACGTAAATTCCGGGTTGGAATCCAGTTTCAACGAAAATTCCACCACGTGGGTGTTTTTTCCGTCAGCGGTTTTGCCGCTGCGAATGACCGAGCCGCCGTGAGGAATGCCGGCGTGGTCACGCTTCAGCTCTTCCTCCGAGATGAACGTCACGGTGGTATCGTAATCGGCAAAATAGTTGGGCATTTCTTTGATTTCCCGCTCAATGCGTGCACGGTCAGCACCCTCGGCCGCCACCACAAAGCATTCACGGGTATGTTTTTGGCGGGTCGTTAATGCGGGAGTTTCGCCCGCACGCACCGCCGCTACCGCCGATTTAACCGGCACGGTATACTGGCGGGCATCCACCACGCCGTCAATCCGGCGAATGGCATCCGAGTGGCCTTGGCTGACGCCACGACCCCAGAACGTATAGTCCGTTCCCTCCGGCAAAACGGCACCGCCATAGGCACGGGCAAGAGAAAACAGCCCCGGGTCCCAGCCCACCGAAATAGCACCTAACGTGCCGCCGGCTTTGGCAGCTTCGTCTACGGCGGCAAAATGAGCGGGGATGTTCGCATGGGTATCAAAGCTGTCCACCACACAAAAATCCTTGGCAAGTGCCGGTGTCTGTTTCGGCAAATCGGTGGCACTGCCGCCGCACACAATCATCACATCAATATCGTTCTTGTGTGCCGTCACGTCGGAAAGCGAAAACACCGGCACGCCGGTCAACGTTTTCACCGTAGACGGATCACGGCGGGTAAACACCCCCACAAGCGTGATATCCGGGTTTTGGCGAACGGCACATTCCACGCCACGTCCTAAGTTGCCGTATCCGGCAATAGCAAGTCGAATCATTACGGTTGCCTCCAAACAAAAAAGACTTTACGCCCTTATTATATAGCGTAAAGTCCTCTTTTTCAAGAAAAATTTCAGTTTTTCTGCTCCTCTTTTTCCCACGGAATGGCACAAAGAGCTTCCGCCACCGGTTCTCGCATCCACAATTCCGGCGTAATACGCAAAGCAAATCCACAGCCGCTGTCTGCCGCCCACTCCCGCATTTCCAGTTGGGGCAAGCCGTATGCCGCCAAAATCATCATCTGCACACCGCCGGGAAGACAAAGCACATTTTCCGTTTCTCCGCTTTTCAGAATTTCCTTTACCAGCGATTCGAACCCCTGCATTACACGGGCTTGGAACTGTGCCGCCGTTTCGCCGCCCGGGATTTCGTTGCTTTCACCGGTCGCCCAACGGCAAAACGCCGGGTCAGAGCGAAGCATCGCCGCACTCTTTCCCTCAAAATCGCCGAAGTCGCATTCCGAAAGTCCCGCCGCATCCACAACGTCACAGCCGGGATACAGCACTTCCAGCGTTTGACGACAGCGAAGCTGGGGTGCGGCGTAAAATTTCCGTGCCGTCGGATATTCAAACGTCTCTTTCATCTGTAAAAGATGGGCAAGCCCGCTGGGAGACAAGGGCAAATCCTGTTTGCCGATATAGAGTCCTTTGTCGTTCGCCTCGGTCATTCCGTGACGAATAAGATAAATTTTGTAAGTTTTCATAAAAATCGCCTGCCCTTTTTTACATTTCTCACAATTTACAAATCGTATAATTTGGCGTATAATAGTCGTTACCCGCCTATAGCGGGAAGAACGTTGAAAGGAGGAGTTCTTATGGTCTCATCGTTCCCACGACTGCTGACGTTACTTCGAAAAGAACGTGGTATCAGCCAGAAAGAAGCCGCCGCCGAATTACAAGTATCGCAAGCACTGTTGTCCCACTACGAGAAAGGCATCCGTCAATGCGGATTGGATTTTGTCGTACGTGCGGCTGATTTTTACGGTGTGTCCTGCGACTACCTCCTGGGAAGAACCGCCGACAAGTCCGGTGCAATGATTGCGGTGGACGATATCCCCGATTCGGAAAACGCCGGCGGCGATCAGAAGCTCCGTGGAAGCGTGTTGCCGGTTCTTAACAAGAAGCTGCTGTTTAACTCCATCAACATTCTGTTCGATTTGTTACAACGGTGCAACAACAAAGAGTTGACCGCCGAAACCTCCGATTATTTGATTCTTGCGGTATATGTTATGTTCCGCAAGCTGTATTCCGCCAATCCCAAAAATCCGGCCGCCTTATTCTCCGCCCCCGAGTATCTCTATCGTGCGGATACGGCGGGCAGAATGGAACGGCTGGCCGCCCAAATTGACCATTTGACCAAAGGCGGCAAGGTCAACGGTGAAACGGGTATTTCTCCCGAAAACGCACCGAGCATCCTGCCGGATGCCCTCCAAAAAGAGTATCCGATGTTTGCGTCCTCGCTCCTCAATCTCCTGCGTAAAGCAGAGGGTATGTTAGACGACGAATGATTTTTTCACCCTTGTGTAGTGCGGCTGGCACACGTTTTGTATGATGTTCGCTCTTGTGTGGTACGGCTGGCACACATTTTGTATGATGTTCGCTCTTGTGTGGTGCGGCTGGCACACGTTTTGTATGATGTTCGCTCTTGTGTGGTGCGGCCGGCACACATTTTGTATGATGTTCGCTCTTGTGTGGTGCGGCCGGCACACGCCAGGTATGATTTCTACCCCTGTGTAGTGCGGCTAATTCGCACTAAACGGGTACAAACCAAAATTTGCCCCCGTTTTCCAAAACCTACCCCCACCTTTTTACAAAATGCGTTTATTCATCGGCTTTCGACATGTTGTCGGAAGCCGTTTTTTGTTGCAAAAGTCCACGAAACGCCACCGCCAACACAGCCACTGCCACCGCCGCCGCAAGCAGACCCATCAGCTGTCCGAGCAACCCGTCTGCCACCAGCACCACGGTTTTTACCGCAAACGCTTCGTACGCATAAAGGAGCACCGCCACCACCGCCGAAAACGCAGAAAGAAGCACGACACGGCGGGCGTCCGCCTTAGAGCGGCGGGCAACAAACGCTTGGGACGGCAACGTCACCACGCAAAGGGACAACAGCGGCACAAGCGTTGCGGCAAAAATGTCTGCCCGGCTGTCGGCATCGTAGCCGGCGGTCGCCTCCGGTGCAAACACAAAAGCGGCATACACCACATACGCAACCAACAGCCACCGCAATATTCCGGCGGCAACCCACAGCACCTTTGCACATACACGGGGTACTTTTTGGTCGACAGCGGCAGCGAGGAAACTTGTTACAACCGCAAACGCCAAAAGGCTGCCCCAAACGGCAGGTGTCAGAGAAAACGGAATGAGAATACAAAAAGACAGCACCAGTTGCACCATACTCCAACTCCACAGCGTGCGGTTCCAGTTCGCCGCCTTCCAAAGGGTGTTTTTCATAGCCGTTTCTCCTTTACAAATCGTATATTATAAAATAGATTTTACATATTGTAAAATCTCGTCCGCCACACATACGCCGGTAGCGGCGGTAATGCCCTTCAGCTGAGCCCCGGAGTTCACCTCGCACACGAGGGGGCCACGGTTGCTATCCAGCAAATCGACTCCGCCGAAACAAAGTCCCAAAAGCCGACAGCTTTCAAGGGCCAAAGCGGCTTCCTCGTCGGTAGGGGTGTACGCTTCGCCCTCGCCGCCCAAGCCGATGTTGGCACGAAAATCCTCATCCGAGCGGCGACGCATAGCGGCAACCACACGGTCGCCCACCACGTACAGCCGTTTGTCTGTTCCGGCACTCTCGGCGATATATTCCTGCAACAAAAACGGGCGATGTCTCATCAAAGCGGCACGGGCTTTTAATTCCTGTTCATTTTTAACAAGATACACCTGCTCCCCCAGTGAGCCAAAGCATTCTTTCACCACCAAAGGAAAGGAGAGGCGAGCCGAGCCAAACTCCAAAAACTCGTCACCCGCCGCCGTATACTCCACATAGGTCATCGGTGCCACAAGTGTTTTCGGCATAGGAATCCCCTTGCCGGCCAACACGCTATGCGTCGCAGATTTATCGTCGCAAAGTGACACCGCTTCGGCGGAATTAAACACACGTGCACCGGCGGCCTCCATCGCCCGCAACAGACGCACGTCTTTATCAAAACAAAACACCACATCGCCGGGGGCGATATCCTCAGCGTTGAGGCCGTGTACAACGGCACCCATCCCGCTCCATTCGGCGGCGAAAGAGGTGTTTTTGCGAGGTTTAAGCAAAAACCCTTGTGCCGCACCCGCCTCACACAGTCGGGAAACGGTATCCGGCACAGCGGTTTTGTTCCAAAACCCGTTGTACAGCACAAAGCCGTTCATTGCGGCACCTTCTTTCTAAAAAACTTGAGGTGTTCCCGCAAAACAAGTGCAGGAAACAAAACAGGCTCGTGATTCTTCTCACGAGCCTGTCTGTTCGCAGTATCAGTCGATTTCCACAGAGACCTTTACGCTTTGACGCGCAGCAGCAGCATGCATGACGGTTCGGAGAGCTTTTGCAATTCGTCCCTGTTTGCCGATCACGCGACCCATATCACCCTCTGCAACATGCAGATGGAATACGATGACGCCTTCTTCGTTCGGCTCGTCCTCCACCACCTCAACGGCGGACGGATCATCGACTAAACCTTGAGCGATCAACTTTAACAGTTCCTTCATTGCCCTTAACCTCCTTTACTGCGATTTGAGATTTGCTAACATTTTCAGATGCCCGCTTTTTTCAGCAGGTCTTTGACGGTATCGGTCGGCTGAGCGCCGTTCGCGATCCATTTCTGTGCTTTCTCGGTATCCACACGGAGATCCGCCGGATTCTCCATCGGATTGTAATAGCCGATTTCTTCAATGAAACGGCCATCACGCGGGAAGCGTGAATCCGCCACAACGATGCGATAGAACGGTGCACCTTTCGCACCCATGCGACGAAGTCTGATTTTGACTGCCATGTTCCTTACCTCCAACCTGGTTTTGATGTGATTTGTGTAATACTTTATTCAACCTCATTCTCATTCGGTTTGAATACAAATTCGGGGCACGATAGAGGCGAGGCGAAACCTTTTCGCCTCTCGTGCTTTTAGAATCCAAACGGATTCTGACCGCCGGGCATTCCGCCCATCATCCCGCCGAAACCGCCCATTCCACGGCGGCCCTTTTTGCCTTTCTTGCCTTTGCCGTTGTTCTTGAACCGCTTCATTATCTGCATCGTCTGGTCATACTGCTTGAGCAGGCGGTTCACGTCCTCCACCTTCATGCCGCAACCGGCGGCGATACGCCGTTTGCGAGAGGGGTTAATCAGCGAGGGCTTGTGGCGTTCCGCAGGAGTCATTGACAAAATAATCGACTCCACACGAACAATCTGTTTATCGTCAATGTCGAGGTCTTTCACTTGTTTGGAAAGACCGGGCACCATACCGAGCATTTCTTTGAGGTTGCCCATTTTTCGGATTTGGCGGAACTGGTCCAGCATATCCTCTAAGTCGAAGGTCTCCTCCTGCAGTTTTTTTGCAAGCTCCTCCGCCTCTTTTTCGTCCGCCTGAGCCTCCACCTTTTCGATGAGAGACATCACGTCGCCCATTCCGAGGATACGAGACGCCATACGGGACGGATGGAACACCTCTAAATTGTCCATTTTTTCGCCGGTGCCGGCGAATTTGATGGGTTTTCCGGTAACGGCACGCACCGAGAGTGCCGCACCGCCACGGGTATCGCCATCCAGTTTTGTGAGGATGACGCCGGTGATTCCCAGCATCTCATCAAAGGTTTTGGCGACATTGACCGCATCCTGACCGGTCATGGCATCCACCACAAGCAGCTGCTCATGGGGAGAGACGGTCTCTTTGATATTTTGAAGCTCCTGCATCAGCTGCTCGTCAATATGCAAGCGACCGGCAGTATCCAAAATGACATAATCGTTGCCGTGGTCACGGGCGTGTTTAATCGCCTCTTGGGCGATTTTCACCGGGTTTTCGGTGCCCATTTCGAACACCGGAACGCCGACTTGCTCGCCTACGACCTGTAACTGTTTAATGGCGGCGGGACGATACACGTCGCACGCCACAAGAAGCGGGCGTCTTCCCTGGCTTTTCAGCATTTTGGCAAGCTTTCCGCTGTGGGTGGTTTTACCGGAGCCCTGCAAACCGCACATCATAATCACGCAGGGCGGGTGGTTGGTGGTGGCGAGGCGTTCCGCCTGACCGCCCATCAACGCCGTCAACTCCTCGTTGACGATTTTAATCACCATTTGGGCGGGCGTAAGGCTTTCCATCACGTCCGCACCGACGGCACGAGCTGTGACGTTGTTGGTGAAATCCTTCGCAACCTTATAGTTTACGTCCGCTTCGAGGAGAGCGAGGCGAACCTCACGCATGGCCTCTTTCACGTCCGCTTCATTCAGTTTTCCTCTGCCACGCAGACGTTTGAACGTGGCGGCAAGTTTATCCGAAAGTCCTTCAAATGCCACGGGAAGTCTCCTTTACAAAAACGGGGTGGGCGGGTTATTCCTCTGCCAATGCGGAGGCAATCTCCTCAATGCGGGAGGCACGCTCCTCAATCTCACGGGAGCGAGAGAGGTAGTTGTTTTGTTCACGAATCTCTTTGGCGGCGTTTTCCACAATTTCCATCTGCTCACGCAGTTCACGGAAGCGGCGAGCCAAACCAAGACGCTCTTCCATTTCCACGAGCTGAGACTCGGCACGTTTAATCGAATCACGAACACCCTGACGGGTAATGCCGGCGTTTTCGGCAATTTCAGACAGAGAGAGGTCGTCGTTGTAGTATAACTCCATCACATCACGTTGCTTATCGGTAAGCATTTCGCCGTAAAAATCACACAGAAACGCCATTTCCATATCTTTTGCCACGGGGAGCACCACACTTTATCTAAATTTGCGGCAACGTTGCACGCACTCGTAAAGGCAAAAAACTTTACATACAAGTTTATTATACACCTTTTTTATCGTTTGTCAAGTTATTTTTTCAATTTGGGGGTATTTTTTTGGTTCTCCCTTGCATTACACCGTTTTTTCGCATATAATAAGGGGGTAATCCTTGAAAGGAGACACGCACAATGGCAACTGGTCTTAAAGAACAACTGCAAAACAAACTCATCCACCAGTTCTCCGTTCGGCCGGAGGATGCGTCGGACGAAAACTTTTACGATGCACTGGTGTTGATTTTACGGGAACGGCTCCACGAAAACCGTGTGGCATTTATGGACCGTGCATATGTACAGAATGCCAAGCAGGTTTACTATCTCTGTATGGAGTTCCTAATGGGACGTTCGCTTCGAAACAACTTGGAAAATCTGGGACTGACCGACGAGGCGGAAGCCGCCTGCCGAGCACTCGGAACCAAATTAGAGGCGTTATATGAATTGGAGCCGGACGCCGGTCTCGGAAACGGCGGTCTCGGTCGTCTTGCCGCCTGCTTTTTAGACGGGCTTGCCAACGCAAAGGTGCCCGCTATCGGCTATTCGCTTTTATATGAATACGGCATTTTCCGTCAAAAGTTAGTGGAGGGCTGGCAAACCGAGCTGCCCGATTTTTGGCTCCCCGGCGGCGGTGGCTGGCTACTCCCCCGTCCGGAGCTGACAAAAGAGGTGCTGTTTGGCGGCAACGTTGTGGAATCCTGGGACGGCGGGTATCACCACGTCTCCCACGAAAACGCCACTCGTGTCCTTGCCCACGCTTACGATATGATGGTTCCGTCCAAGGGCGGGCATTGTATCTCGACCCTCCGGCTGTGGAAATCCTCGGCACCGGAAATGGATATGACTCTTTTTAATCAAGGCGAATACCTGCGGGCGATGGAGAAAAAGGCAATGGCAGAGGTTATCACCCAGGTGTTGTACCCCGCCGACAACCACCGTGAGGGAAAATCCCTGCGGCTGACACAACAGTATTTCCTCGTTTCCGCCTCGGTTCAGGATATGGTGGAACGTCACCTAAAGCAATATCACACGATGGACAATTTCCCCGAAATGGCAACTGTCCACTTGAACGACACCCACCCCACGCTTGCCATTCCGGAGTTAATGCGTATTCTTTTGGACGAATGCGGCTACAGCTGGGAGAATGCTTGGGACATCGTTTGCCGCACGGTGGGCTATACCAACCACACCGTTATGGCAGAGGCGTTGGAGTGCTGGCCGGAGGACTTGTTCTCCGAGCGTCTTCCCCGCATTTATCAAATCGTCAAAGAGATTGACGCCCGCCACAACGCAGAAATCGCCGAGAAAACCGGCGGCGACCATACGATGGTTGAGCAAACGGCGATTTTGCAGTTTGGCGTCGTAAAAATGGCAAACCTGTGTGTTGCCGCCTCCCACTCGGTCAACGGTGTCTCTAAACTGCACAGCGAGCTGGTGAAAACCACCGTGTTCCCGGCGGCAGCGGCCATATCCCCCGAAAAATTCAAAAACGTGACAAACGGTATCGCCCACCGCCGGTGGCTGTGTCAGGCAAACCCCCGTTTGACCGCCTTGTTGAAAGACCGCATCGGCGACGGGTTTGTCACCGATGCCGCCGAGCTTCAAAAATTTGCCGCTTTTGCGGACGACGCATCGACGCTTGCCGCTTTCTCGGAGGTAAAACGTCAAAACAAAGCCGCCTTTTCCGACTATGTGAAACAGCAAAACGGTGTTGTTCTCGACCCCGACTCGCTGTTTGACGTTCAGGTAAAACGTCTTCACGAATACAAACGGCAACACTTGAACGCTTTGCACATCTTAGACACCTATCTCGACCTAAAAGAAAACCCCAACCTGCCGTTCGCTCCACGGACGTATTTGTTCGGTGCAAAAGCCGCTCCGGGGTACTTTTTGGCTAAGGAGATTATCCGTTTCATCTGCAAGCTGGGACAGGAAATTGAGAATGACCCGGCGGTGCGAGATCGGTTAAAGGTGGTCTATTTAGAGGACTACCGTGTCACCCTTGCCGAACGACTGATCCCCTGTGCCGATATCAGCGAACAAATCTCGCTTGCCGGCACCGAGGCCAGCGGCACCGGCAATATGAAGCTGATGATGAACGGTGCGGTGACGCTCGGAACGTTGGACGGTGCCAACATTGAGATTGTGGACGCCGTCGGCAAAGACAACGCCTTTTTGTTCGGTTTAACCACGCCCGAGGTCGTCTCCCTAAAGCGAGACGGCTATGACCCCCGCCGCTTTGCCGAAAACAATCCCCGTATTCGCCGGGCATTAGACTTTATGTCTGTCGGCTTCGGTGGACAGAATTATCGGGAAATCGTCAATTCGCTCCTCACCGTTGACCCGTATATGGTGCTGGCGGACTTCGACGATTATCGTCGGGCACAAGCCGATTCCGCTGCCGTTTATGCAAACGGCAATCGCTTCACAAAAATGGCACTGCTCAACACCGCCCAAAGCGGCATTTTCTCTGCCGACCGTGCCATCAAAGACTACTCTGACCGCATTTGGCATTGCCGCCCGGTCGAGGACTGAGGATAGATGCTTACAAAAAAACACCGCAGACGTTGTCTGCGGTGTTTTTGCGTTTTTGCTTTACGGGCGATTTCGTTTTTATTTGTCTTGTCGAGAGAGGGCGTATTCAAACGCATCCACCAAAGCAATAAACGAGGCCTCCACCACGTCGGTAGACACGCCCACCGTGACAAACACATTTTTGTTGCCGTCGGTGGTTTCCATCAAAACACGGGTGGTGGCGTCGGTGGCTTTGTTGGTCTCGATCACACGCACCTTGTAGTCGCTCATCCGAAGCTCGCCGATTTCGGGATAAAAGGCGGTCAACGCCTCACGCATGGCGGTATCAAGAGCGTGCAACGGGCCGATACCCATTGCTCCCGCCGTTTGGGTTTTTCCGTCCACCTCGATTTTAATCACAGCGGTGGATTGGCGTTCCCCGTCAGGAGCGGGGAAATCCTCGCTCAGCTTGTACATAATCACGTTAAAGTGGGGCTTCCACTTGCCGAGATAGCGTTTCACCAGTAGTTCAAAGCTGGCATCTGCCCCCTCATACTGGTAGCCGGCGTACTCCCGCTGTTTAACCTCCTCCACAATGGCGGCGGTTTCGGGAGATTGCTTTGTTAGCTCCGGAGCATATTTGTGAAGGCGGGGAAGCACCGTGCCCCGTCCCGCCACCTCGCTTAAAAGGAAGCGGCGTTCGTTGCCGACCAGCGACGGCTCAATGTGTTCAAAAGAGGACGGCATTTTCATCACAGCATCCACGTGCATCCCGCCCTTGTGGGCAAACGCACATTTGCCGACGTACGGCATACTGCGTTGCATCCGAATGTTGGAGATTTCGGCAATCTCTCCCGCTACTCGCTTCATATCGTTCACCTTTACGCCGCAGTCGCAGTCGTATTTGAACGTCAAATTGCCGATAACCGTGGTCAAAGCGGCATTGCCGCACCGCTCGCCGAGACCCAAAAATGTACCCTGCACATGGGAGACGCCGGCATCCACCGCCGACAGCGTTGCCGCCACGGCACATCCGCTGTCGTTATGGCAATGAATGCCGAGGGTCGCCGCCGGAAAAGCGGCTTTCACCGCCGCTACAGCGGCTTTGATTTCGTCCGGAAGCGTGCCGCCGTTGGTATCGCACAAACACAGCACATTTGCACCGGCGTCGTTTGCCGCTTGCAGTACCGACATCGCATACTCGCTGTCGTCACGGTAGCCGTCAAAGAAATGCTCTGCATCAAAAACGACCTCTCTCCCGGCGGTTTTCAGATACGCCACGGTATCCTTGACCATCCGGAGATTTTCCGCTTTATCAATCTGTAAAATATCGGTGACGTGGGCGGCAGATGCCTTGCCCACAATTGCCACCACCGGCGTTTCCGCCGACAAAAGGCTTTGAAGGTTTTTGTCCTTTTCCGTCGGAGTAAAGGGATGCACCGTCGCTCCAAACGCACAAAGCTTTGCCCGTTTCGGTGGATTTTCCTTTAACATCTCAAAAAAATGCAAATCCTTCGGGTTGGAGGCAGGGTTGCCCGCTTCAATATAGGTGACGCCGAACGCATCCAGCGTACGGACAATGTGCAGCTTGTCCTGCAACGAATAGGAAATCGACTCTGCCTGTGAGCCGTCCCGCAAGGTTGTATCAAAAATCGCAATGGGTTTTTTCATAACGGGCTCCCCCTTTCTCTAAATGTTCATTATATCATACATTTTTGCGAAAGAAAAGACTTTTTTCATTTTCGCTGTTGGAACGGTAAAAAGCCACATCTTACGGTGTGGCTTTTTGCGGTTTCTTTTTCTTCTTTTTTCCAAAGCAGGCGTTAAGCAAAATCGGGCACAACACCGACGAGGTTAAAATCAAGAAAATCGTGGCGGCCAGCGGGTCGATACCAAGAAGCTTGCCCTGGGCGTCGGTATAGATGAGTGCCGAGCCGGCGGAATAAACCGCCAACGCCACCTCGCCTCGTGCAATCATACCGCACCCAACGGTTGCCGCCTCTCGGCGAGGCATTTTGCACAGCCGTCCCACGCCGGAGCAACCGATGATTTTGCCGACAATGCCGAGCACCACAAACGCCAGGCAGAACCACAAATCCGAAAGCTTAAACTGGCTGAAATCGGCACTGATGCCGATATAGGCAAAGAAAATCGGGGTAAACAGCATATAGCCGGACACCACCACTTTGCGGTCCACAAACGAGGTGTCCTCCAATCCGCTGAGCATAATGCCCGCCATATATGCACCGGTGATAGCGGCAACGCCAAAATACTCCTCAGCATAGTAGGCGAACAGAAAACACAAGCCGAACGCCAAAATACTGGTGCGGCGGCGATGGGGTCGTGTTTTCCCAAGCCAGCGAAACAACGCACGGAACAGCAAGCCGAAGCCCACCGCAAACGCAAAGAAGCCGATGGTGCGACTAATCGTCGTCCACATATTGCCACCGCTCTTGAGGTTGGTCACCACGCTCAAAACAAGAATACCCAACACATCATCAATAATAGCGGCACTTAAAATCACCGTTCCCACCGGGGTTTGCAGTTTTTTCAGTTCTCGCAAGGTTTCCACCGTGATTCCCACGCTGGTGGCGGTGAGAATACAGCCCACAAACAAAGCGTTATACAGCACGTGAACATCCGCCGCAGCGGCAAGCCCGCCCATAAAGAACAGAGCCCCCACCGTGCCGAGAATAAGGGGAACCAACACGCCGCCGCAAGCGACCAATGTGGCTTTAACGCCACTTTTTTTCAGTTCCGTCAAATTGGTTTCCAGTCCACTGGAAAACAGCACAAGGCACGCACCCACCTGAGCAAAAGCGTGCAGAGCGTCCATTTCCGCTTCGGTGGGAGCAATGAGCCCGTCAATGCCGAGCGGAAGCTCCGACACGATTGCCGGCCCGATAAGTAAGCCCGCCACCACCATGCCCACCACTTGGGGCATTCCATAATGGCGGGTGACCAAACCGAAAAATTTGGTGGCAAGCAAAATAACCGCCAAATCAAACACGACGTTCATCACGTTAAATTCCATTTTGCTCGCCTCCTCAAATGCATCATAGGAAAACCCCCGACCGAAGTCGGGGGTTGGAGCTACTGATCCGATTCGAACGGACGACCTGCTCATTACGAGTGAGCTGCTCTACCAGCTGAGCCACAGTAGCATCTGAACATCGTCCATTATAACAAACCG
>JAZRVH010000027.1:0-70360 GCA_045598965.1 Acutalibacteraceae bacterium | reverse complement strand
TTCACAAATTCGCACAGTTCCTCAAAATCCGCCTCCGTCTCGCCAGGGAAGCCGGTCATCACGGTGGTGCGCAGGGTAACGCCCGGCACTTTTTCGCGGATATGGGTCATCAAATTTGTCAGCCACGCGCGGTCACCCGTGCGGTTCATCCGTTTAAGCACCGCGCCGGAAGCATGCTGAATCGGAATATCAAAATATTTCACGATTTTGTCTTCGGCGGCGACCACGTCGAGCAGATCGTCCGTAATATATTCGGGATAGCAGTAGAGCATCCGAATCCATTTGAGTCCGTCGATTTTGCAAAGTTCACGAAGCAGTTCCGTCAGCATCGGCTTGCCGTAGAGATCCACGCCGTACTGCGTGGTATCCTGCGCGACGAGGGTGATTTCTTTCACGCCGCCCTCAACGAGCCATTTCGCCTCGTCCACCAGCGTTTCGAGTTTGCGGCTTTTGAGCCCGCCGCGGATGTGCGGAATGGCACAGTAGGTGCAGCAGTTGTTGCACCCGTCGCCGATACGCATAAAGGCGAAAAACTGCGGGGTCGTCTGCACCCGTTTGCCGTCAAGCGACCAGCACTTGCGGGACGGAAATTCGCACACGTGCTCCCCCGCCATCACGCGGTTCACTACGTCCACAATATCCACGTTGGCGCCGAGCCCCAAAACCGCGTCGCATTCGGGCAACTCGTCCGCCACTTCCTGCCGGTAGCGCTGCGCCATACAGCCGGTACCGATCAGGCGTTTGATGCGTCCCTCTTGTTTGAGGGTCGCAAACTCCAAAATGGTTTCAATCGCTTCCTGTTTCGCGGCCTCAATAAAACCGCAGGTGTTCACAATCACAACGTCGGCAAGCGCGGCATCCGCTTTAATCGGAATGCCGGCATCCCGCAATTTTCCGAGCATCAGTTCGGCATCCATCTGGTTTTTCGGACACCCGAGCGACACCATTCCAACGGAAAAGTTCAACACGACTCCTCCTCTTGTTCCGTTTGCCGCAAAGCGGTGCGCACCGTGTCGTAATCAAACCCGTAGCGGGCGAGCGCATCCGCAATTTTGCGGCGGTGAAGTTCATCCTTTTGAGTATAACATTTTTTGTCTAAAAAAGCAAGAGCCGCCTGCAAATCATCTGCACCGATTTTTTCCACGGCAGCCGCCGCTATTTCTCGGTTCACACCCTTTTCCCGAAGTTTTTGCTCTGCACGGCGTTTTGGGTAGTGACGTACAAAGCAATATTCCCGTGCATAACGCTCTGCCAGTTTTTCGTCGTCCACAAGCCCCAGCTCTTCCATTCGCTGTGCCATCGTATCAGCTGTATCTCGGTCGGCGGCTTTTCGCAGCTTTTCCGAAAGCTCCCGCTTGGTATAATCCCGACGAGACAGCAAAAACAAAGCACGCTCCCGTGCACGGTTTTGTGCCGACAACGACAAAAGTGCCGACAGATTTTCCTCTGTCAGCACACTGTTTGCCCGATACGGCGATTGTTCCCATGTGCGGCGATCAACCTCCAACTCCCGTCCGTCCGAAAGGGTCAGGAGCACCAGTTGACGCCGCCGCACAGCGACGTCTGTAACCGTAACCGTATATTCCATTATTTAGTCCTCAACCACAATGTCGATTTTGGCTTTTGCCTGGGCCGCCGTAACACGGGGAGCATCCGCCAACGGAATTTCCATCGGGACGGGAGCCGGAGCAGGCACCGCCGTAAACGGGTCTTCCTCCTCTTTGGCTTTCATCATCCACGCCCGCACAGCCGCCTCAATTTCCTCGGCAACCGCAGGATTGTTTTTCAAATATTCCTTCGCATTGTCACGTCCTTGTCCGATGCGTTCCTCTTTGTAAGAGAACCAAGCACCGGATTTTTGGATGATATCCGCTTCCACCGCCAGCTCCAACACCTCGCTCAAATGAGAGATGCCCTCGCCGTACATGATGTCAAATTCTGCCTCTTTGAACGGAGGGGCGACTTTGTTTTTCACCACACGCACACGGGTATGGGAACCAATCGGCGAGCCGCCCGCTTTCAGCGTTTCCGTGCGACGCACGTCCAAACGCACCGACGCATAGTATTTCAAGGCATTGCCGCCGGCAGTGACCTCGGGGTTGCCGTACACCACGCCCACTTTCATACGCAGTTGGTTAATAAAGATGGCAAGGCAGTTGGATTTCGACACCACGCCCGCAAGTTTACGCATAGCCTGCGACATAAGACGTGCCTGCAAGCCCACGTGAGCGTCGCCCATTTCGCCCTCGATTTCGGCACGTGGCACCAACGCCGCCACCGAGTCAATAACAAGAACGTCCACAGCACCCGAGCGAATAAGAGCCTCGGCAATTTCCAACGCCTGTTCGCCGGTATCCGGCTGAGACACAAGGAGCTCATCCACATTGACGCCAAGAGCTTTCGCATATACGGGATCCAAGGCGTGCTCCACATCCACGTAAGCGGCCTCGCCGCCCATTTTCTGTGCCTCCGCCACGGCGTGAAGTGCCAACGTGGTTTTACCGGATGCCTCCGGTCCGTAAATCTCCACAATTCTGCCACGGGGCAAGCCGCCAATCCCCAACGCTCTGTCCAACGTCACCGAGCCGGTGGGAATCGCATCCACTTGCATATTCATATTCTGGCCGAGACGCATAACCGCCCCTTTACCATAGCTTTTTTCAATTTGAGCCAGTGCCATTTCCAAAGCTTTCTGTTTATTCTCGTTCTTTTCCATTCCGGCGGGTTTATCCGTCCCTTTTTTCGCAGCCATATACGTACCTCACTTTCAAAGTTCCCCTTCATTATACCAAACATTTTCGAGAAATCAAGAGGTTTTGCGAAAAAAACGAACATTTGTTCTCGTTTTGTCGAAACGCCCAAATCTAACCGAGGTTTCTTGGTAGAAAAAACGAAATCTCGCCGCTTGCCATTCCTTTAATAATGTGGTATACTAACCTTGCGACACAACTGTATATGCCATTTTAAGGGAAAGTGTTTTTATTTTGGTAAAAACGCCTTCTCTCTTTTAGCTTTCCCTGTGAATGGCTAACGTTGTGTCGCAGCAATCGGAGCGGTGCGTTTTTCGGTGTGCAGCTTCGGCTGCACACTTTTTTATTTTTGTGGAGGAAATCTCATGAAAAAACTACTGTCTCATTCTATGTTTTTGCAAAATCATCCAATGAAAAAGATTCTGTCTCTTTTTATGTCATTGGTAGTACTTGCGTCTCTCGTTTGCATGAATTGCATACCGTGCAGTGCGATAACGAGAGATTACGCTATTGATTGGCTGAAATCAATAGTTGGAACTCGATTTGATTGTGACGGAAATGGTTTGTGGTGCACAGACTTGGCCACAGCTTGGATAAATTTTTTGTGGCTTAGAACAAACGGAGATTGGAATACGAGTCCTTTTGGCACAAAACCATACACTACAAGATCCGGAAATCAATATGATAATTATTTATCCGGAAATGATAACTGGACAATCATAGAGAGAACGTCTTCCACGGTACCTCAACCCGGCGATATGTTTGTTAGCGAAACAGATAGTTTTGGCTACGGTGCCGGACATGTTGGGGTTGTGTTAGAGGCGTATGGGTCTTCGGGTGCTAAGGTTATAGAAATGAGTGAAAATAAAGCACCTTATATGACGGATGTAACCTGGGGACAAAGTGCAAGTTATAATGCACAACATTTTATACGGTTTAATTATTACGAATCGCCCGTTCACACGCACGATTGGCAATTCAAATGGTTTTTGGAAGAACATCCGCACTATGACGTGCTCAAATGCAGCACCTGCGGCGAAGAGCGTATTGACTATGATTCCGCAAAGCATTATTACCTATGCGAAACCTGTAAGGGAAGAATGCAATATGCCACAACTGTCGGTGTAGGCGAAACGCCCACGCAAGTTATCCCTTATGGAAATGAATTTACCATTTCACCAAACTATTTTAGAAATCCGGGATATAAACCTATCGGATGGAACTTGAGACGTGATGGCGATAATAAATGGTTTGTATCTGGCGTTGGATGGGTGACAGAGGATGAGATTGCCGCCAACGGCTATACCAAAGCGGTGTACGGTTGCGGTATTCCTATGAACTACGATGCCTCGTTTATTTCGGGTAATCCTGCTTATAGTGGCACATTCACTTTCACGGCATTGTGGGAAAAGGTTGGTCCGTCGACCATTCATTACGAAACGAATGTCGGTACCGGAGAAACTCCGGCACAATCGGTGGATTATGGAAGCCAGTTTACCATTTCTCCAAACTATTTCAAAAATCCGGGCTATAAACCTACCGGATGGAATTTGAAACGTGACGGCGATAATAAATGGTTTGTATCTGGCGTTGGATGGGTGACAGAGGATGAAATCGCTGCCAACGGCTATACAAAAGCGGTGTATGGTTGCGGTATTCCTATGAACTACGATATGTCCTTTATTTCAGGAACAAATATTTTTGATGGTGCGTTTACGTTTGTGGCTTTATGGGAGCCGGTGGAATCTACCACATTCAATTACGAAACAAACGCCGGCTCGGGAGAAACGCCGTCACAAACCGTTACTTATGGAAACCAGTTTACGATTTCCAAAAACTATTTCAGCAATCCCGGCTACACACCTGTTGGATGGAATTTGAGACGTGACACGGATAATATGTGGTTTGTGCCGGATGTTGGTTGGACAAGCGAAGAAGAAATCACGGAAAAAGGCTATACAAAATCCGTTTATCAGTGCAATACGCCCATTACCTATGATATGTCGTTTATCTTGGGAACGGATGTGTTTGACGGTTCGTTTACATTTGTGGCTTTATGGGAAGAGGAAAACACTACCGAGCCGACCGGAACGGAGCCGAGTGAGGTTGAACCGACCGGCACCAAACCGAGCGAGGTTGAGCCGTCCGCCACCGAGCCGACCGGAACGGAGCCCACCGAGACTGAACCGACCGCCACCGAGCCGAGTGAGGTTGAACCAACTAACACCGAGCCGAGCGAGGTTGAGCCGACCGGCACCGAACCGAGCGAACCTACAACTTCGCTTCTCGGCGATGCGAACGAAGACAGTGCCGTCAACATGAAAGACGTGCTTTTGGCACGTAAATATATCGCCTCGTTGACCGACAACCTCAACCTCATCAACTCCGACGTAAACGAGGACGGCACAGTGAATATGAAAGATGTGCTGATGCTTCGCAAATTCTTGGCGGGTCTTGTAAACCGATTGGGTGCGTAAAAAACACATAACCAACCACAGCCCCTCACGTGTGTGAGGGGCTGTTCTTTTGCATTCGTTGCGAAAATATAAAATGAGGCGATTCGTGAATCGCCCCTACGGTGTCGCCGTTTGTCACATCAAAATCCCACAGCGAACCGTTGTTTCTTATTTTATTGAAAAAATTCCGTTTTCCCTCTTGACACACCTTGTTTTTGGTGGTATAATCGCTCTTGTTCCTGCGGCTTTAGCTCATCTGGTAGAGCGCCACCTTGCCAAGGTGGAGGTAGCGAGTTCGAGCCTCGTAAGCCGCTCCAAATAAAAAGCACCTAACCTTTAGGCTGGGTGCTTTTTTTGTTATCCAAGAGGCTTACGAGGCTCGAAACGAACTCCAAATGCGGTGAGCAAAGCGAGCAACGCATTTGGGAGCAACTGTCCGGTGGACAGTTGCGTCACGTGAGAAAAGAGCAAGTTTAAGCCGCTCCAAATAAAAAGCACCTAACCATTTAGGCTGGGTGCTTTTTTGTTATTCTTTTGTTTCCTCAGTCGGCACCGCAGGCACATCTTCCGGCTCGTCGGGTGCTTTTCCCGCTTTCGCTTTACAAACACACCACAGCACCACACCGCCGATGACCGCCAGCACTGCCACCAGCTGAGACACACGCAAGCTGCCAACTTTCAAGCTGTCAATACGCAGGCTTTCGATACAAAACCGACCAAATCCATACCAAATCAAATATCCGGAAAAGATTTTACCCTTAAAGGTATATGCCTTTACAGAGAGGATATGCAACAGCACAAAACCCAACGCACACCACAAGGACTCATAAAGGAACGTGGGATGCACCGGCTGTGCCCAATCATACACCGTGGTAGCGTGCATACCGTTCTTTATCAAATTGCCGGTCATCCCCCACGGTAACGTGGTATTCCCGCCATAGGCTTCCTGGTTAAAGAAGTTTCCCCAACGTCCGATGGATTGCCCGATAAGAAATCCTAAGGAGCACAAATCAAACATGGCAAGGGTATTCACTTTACGGGCTTTGCACATAATCAAGCCGGTGACAAAGGCGAAAATGAGGCCGCCGTAAATGGCAAGTCCTCCCTCCCACACTCGGAGAATGGAAATCGGGTCAGCAAAATACGCCGCTCGAGAGGAAGAAAACAACACGTAATAAAGACGTGCCCCCACGAACGCAAAGAATGTGGAAACGAGCACCACATCGAACATCGCATCCTCGTTCAGCTTGAACGTCTTGGCACGCTTGAACGCATAAATCGCCGCCAGCAAAAAGCCGAGGGCAATCATCACACCATACCATTTAATGGTAACAGGAAACCCGAACAGCGAAAATTCCACCAGCGTATCCGGCAAAGTGAACTTTAGACCCAACCCGGGAAATTCCACATATTGTCCCATTGCTTTCACCTCATTTTCTCCCGTTATTTTACCTCGTTTTTTTCTCTTTGTCAATTCGTATATTCCTCTTTTTATCGTCCATACTAATCCCGAAAAAAGGACGTGGACAAGATGAAACGCTATTGGATATTAGGCTCAATCACCGTAATCGCCGTGGCGGTATTGTGGGGAATATCGCTGAAAAAGCCTACAAAAACCGTCGAGGTTGTTGCTCTTACACCGCAAACAGCCGTGCGAACGGAACTCTGTCCTGCCGTGGTAACGGATAACGCACACTTACAAGTGTTTGTGCCGGAACGGCTGGCAAATGTGGCAAAGGCGGAACAAGCGGTCACCGTCAGCGGAGCGGGGTTTGCAAACGACTGCTATGACGCAACCCTTACCTCTATCGCCCAGGAAGCCACCGTCAAAAACGGAAAAACCGGGCTTTTGGGCGTGGTTAGTCTGAACAAAACCGACAGCAGTATTAAAAAAGGACTATCCGCCACAGCCTACCTGACGGTTGACACGTTTGAAAATGCGTTGGTCGTTCACGAATCATGGTTGCAAAACGATGACGGCGAGTGGAGCGTGCTTCTTGTCGAAAACAAAAAAGCGGTTCGTCGACCCGTCACGCTTTTACAGCCGGTGGACGGCGGCGTTACCGTAACGGGAATATCTTCCGGTGCCCATATAATCAAAAATCCTCATAGCGTGTCCGAAAACCAGTCGGTAAAGGAGCATTTTTCGTCGTGAACGATTTATTATTAAGTGCCGGTCGCACGTTATGGCGAAAACCCGCACGCACGATGCTGACCGTGCTCTCGCTCTCGATAGGCGTTTCAATGCTGACACTGTTATCCGCCCTTTCTCGTGCGGGAATGACCGCCGCCGATGCCGAATTTCGTGCTATGGGGCTGGACGGATTTTCCGTATCGGCAACCGAGGGAACGTTTGACCACGACGATGTGCTCACCCTCGCCTCGCATCCGTCAATTTCGCTCGTCTCCCCTCTTTCGGTTCTGCCCGCAAACGCCGTGCTTGCCGGAGAATCACAAGAAATACTCCTATGCGGCGTGGATGAGCACGCCGCCGATGCGATTGCCGTAGAGATGTCCGCCGGTCGGATGCTCCGTTCTTCGGACGTCGCAGAAAAAGCCCGCTGCTGTATGATAGAGCAAACCGCCGCCGATGCCGCTTTTCACGGTGTAGAGCCCATCGGAAAAACCGTTTTTGTCACCATCAACGGCAGAGAATATCCGTTTGTTGTCACCGGCGTTGCCCGTGCCAAAAGCAGTCTATTGCAAAATCTGACAGGCTCTGTGCCTCCGCTCGTATTTTTGCCCATCTCCACGTTTTCCGCTCTGTCGGGAGCGGAAGGATTCGACCGCCTCTTGGTGCATTCCGACGAGCCCGCCGACGTCTTAGAGCAACGGTTTCGTCTTTTGTTTGCGGATAAGGGCAACATCCAAATCGACAATGTGGCTGTACAAAAAGACCGCTTGACCCGCCTTTTGTCCCTTCTTGGCGGCATTTTAACGCTTTGCGGAGGGGCATCGGTGTTGGTCGCAGGAAGCTGTATTCTGCTCACCCAACTATCCGCCGTGTCCGAACGAATGGCGGAAATCGGACTGAAAAAAGCCTTAGGTGCCTCCCGCACCCGTATCCTCGGGGAGTTTTTGTTGTCCGCCGCTTTGCTGTCTTTTGTCGGAGCTTTAATAGGCATTCTCATCGGTGCGGCAGTGGCCGCTGTCGGATTGTCTCTTGCCGGACTGCCTTTTACCCCGTCTATTACAAAAGGCGTTTTTCTGCTTTTGAGCGTCACCGGGTTCGGCGTTCTTTGCGGAGCATATCCCGCCAAAAAAGCCTCGCAGCTGTCTCCGCTGGAAGCATTCTGCCACAGCGGATAGACTTTTCCTTAAAAAAATCACTTGACAAGCGACAAAAACTGGGCTATAATGCAAGAAACCGATGAACAAGAGGAAGTAAGCACTTGCACGGATGAAAGAGAGCCGCCGACGGTGGAAAAGCGGTATCACGACAAGTCGCCGAATGGTCTTGGGAGGGCTGCCGAAACGATGCTCGCATCCGATGGCAGACGGGAACTTCGCCCGTTATCCCAGAAGCGTCTGTGTCCGCAGACGGCGAGAGTGGGCTGTTTTCAGCCAATGCTGGGTGGTACCGCAGGATAGTCTCCTGTCCCTCAAATTGAGGGACAGGTTTTTTATTTTGCACCCCTCCCCCGCAAACAAACGGACAATACAAAAACCTTTATTAAGGAGTGTTGTCAAATGAACAAGTATCTCGAGTATCAAAACTACCTCAAAGAGTATCCGAGCAAGGACGGCTATTTTGGTGAGTATGGCGGGCGTTTTTTGACCCCGGAGCTGACCAAAGCGATGGAGGAAGTGGAAACCGCTTATCGCACCATCTGCCACAGTGCCCAGTTCATCAATGAGCTTCGCCGTATTCGCAAGGAGTTCCAAGGACGTCCCACCCCGGTGTACCATTGTGAGCGTCTGTCCCGTCTGTTGGGCGGTCAAACCCAAATTTACTTAAAGCGTGAGGACTTGAACCATTCCGGTGCCCACAAGCTCAACCACTGTATGGGTGAGGGCTTGCTCGCCAAATATCTGGGCAAGAAAAAGATTATCGCCGAAACCGGTGCCGGTCAACACGGTGTGGCTCTTGCTACCGCCGCCGCCTATTTCGGTCTGGAATGCGACATTTATATGGGCGAGGTGGACATTGCCAAACAAGCCCCCAACGTCACCCGTATGAAGCTTCTCGGTGCCAACGTCGTGCCGGTTTCCAAAGGTCTTAAAACCTTGAAAGAAGCGGTGGACGCCGCCTTTGATGCGTATCTTGAGGACTATGAAAACACCATCTACTGCATCGGCTCGGTTTTAGGCCCGCATCCGTTCCCCATGATGGTGCGTGACTTCCAGCTGTGCATCGGCGAGGAAGCCCGTGAGCAATTTATTGATATGACCGGACTTCTGCCGGATGCGGTGGTTGCCTGCGTGGGCGGCGGTTCCAACTCCATCGGTATGTTCCTTCCGTTTATCGCCGACCCGGTCGAGATTTACGGCGTTGAACCGCTGGGCAAAGGCTCCGGCATCGGTGATCACGCCGCCTCTATGGCGTACGGCACGAAAGGCCGTCTCCACGGTTTTGACAGTATCTTACTGCAAAACGAAAAAGAGGGTGAACCCGACCCCGTGTACTCGGTTGCCAGCGGTCTTGACTACCCCGGTGTCGGTCCGGAACACGCTTTCCTCCACGACAAGGGTCGTGTCAACTACATCACTGCTTTGGACGACGAAGCCATGGAAGCTTTCTTCCTGCTTTGCCGCTACGAGGGAATTATCCCCGCCATCGAAAGTGCACACGCACTTGCAGGTGCCATTAAACTGGCTCGTGAGGGCAAGCACGCTTCCATTCTCGTCAACCTCTCCGGCCGTGGCGACAAGGACATCGACTACGTTGTCGAGCATTACGGCACGGGCGAACAATTCCTCAAAAATCTGTAAGAATCCGTGTATTCAAAAAGCCACAGAAACGCAAAGCGTTTCTGTGGCTTTTATGTTTCTTTTTGCAAATCGTTTAACTCGCTTCTTTTAGCTGCATTGTTTCGGCAACCTTATTCAACGCCCGACGATAGGCGGAAAATACACATCCCCGCTCTCGGCAAACCCGCAAAGCAATAACCTCCCACGTCTCAGCACAAAGGTAACGCAGTCGCAAAACACGCCGCTCCAACGACGTGAGAGAGGGTGTCTCGTGAATAAGCTTTCCCACCGTGCGGCGATCATCGGCAAGCTCCGAAAACAACGCATCAATACGTGCGGTCAATTCCGCTTCCTCCGGAAATCCATACGCCGCAATATCCGAGCGTTCTTGGGTCAACTCCTCAAGCAAAAGGGCTTTCTCAAAACAGGGAGACAACCGTTCCTTGGCACGCAGTCCCTCCTCGGACAGTGCCTGATATTTTCCCGCCACGATTACATCGCCTCCCGTTCAGTTCCGTTGCAACGGCATTCCTCAACACAATCGCTGCAAACCGGATCGCCGTCAATCAAATAATACACATCGTCAAAAACGGGCTCATCGCACCAAGCACAAATTAAACGGTTTTTGTCTATCGACGGAGTCGCCGCTGCGTTGGGACAACCGAACAAGCACGGCGATTCGTGACATAATTCACACATACAATATGGTTCCTCTTTTCCAATAGTTTCTTTCCTCGAGGTTGCCTGCATTATACCACATTTCAGTCAAATTGTCAATATTTTTTGTGAGTGATATCGACAATATAAGAACAAAAACGGCGTTTTTGCGTGGAAAGCCGTTCAACTTTACACGCTTGCGTTTGTTGGTGTGCCGTCATTTTCTTGTCAGCTTAGAAAAATCGCCTATTCTCAATATGTGATACAGTTTTCGGCATTATTTTTGATATTTTTCGTCGATTTTGTCGACAGTATTGTTTCGAAAATGTCGAATTTTGTCGAATAGCGTGAAAAATAAAAACCGCAGGTAACCACCAAACGGTTCACCTGCGGTTATATACCATGTCGGTTTCAGAGGGTAAAAATGCCATCCTCCAACATAGTTTGAGCAGCCAAAAGCACACCGAGCTTGCCGGCGTGGAAATTGAGCCCGCCTTGCATAAAGGCGGCAAACGGCTCTCTAAGCGGAGCGTCAGCAGACAACTCAATAGAGGAACCGGCGGTAAACGCTCCCGCCGCCATAATTACCTGAGACGCATAGCCGGGCATATCGCTGGGCTCGGGTACCACAAACGCATCCACCGGAGCTCCCCGTTGCATCCCACGGCAAAAGGAGCACAGTGCCTCGGCGGATTTGCAAAACACCACTTGAATGATATCGCCCCGCTCCTCCAAAGGCTTCGGTGACACATCGTAGCCAAGCAAATCAAACAAGGAGGCGGCATAAACAGCGGTTTTCATGGCCTCTCCCACCACCTGCGGTGCGTGAAAAAGTCCCATAAACAGATCTCGGTTGTGACCGAGCGATGCCCCCACCTCTCGGCCGAGGCCGGGAGTAGTCATGCGGGCGGCACACAGCTCAACATACTTCGCTTTTCCGCAAAGATATCCACCGTTTTGAGCAATACCACCGCCGGCATTTTTGATAAGCGAGCCCGCCATCAAATCCGCCCCCACCTGCGTAGGCTCAACCGTTTCGGCAAACTCGCCATAACAGTTATCCACAAACACACACACATCGTCTCGCACCGCTCGCACCGTGTCGATAATCGCTTTAATATCCGCAATTTTCAGCGACGGGCGTGTGTCGTAGCCTCGGGAACGCTGAATATGTACCATTTTAATGCTTTTGTCCGAAAGTGCAGCAGCAATCCCCTCTAAATCCGGTGTCTTTTCTGCTGTCAGCGGCACCTCGGCGTATCCCACACCAAACTCGCAAAGCGAGCCTGCCGCCTCTCGCTTGTGACCGATAGTTGTCTCCAACGTATCGTAAGGGGCACCGGTGGCGGCAAGCAGGGTATCTCCCGGGCGAAGCACACCGAACAAAGCAATCGTAATCGCATGGGTGCCGGATACAATGCTGTGGCGTACGAGGGCATCCTCCGCTCCCATCACTTGGGCAAACACCGCATCCAATGTATCTCGTCCTCTGTCGCCGTAACCATAGCCGGTGGTGGGGACAAAGTGACTTTCACTGACACGGTGTTCGCCGAACGCCGCCAACACCTTTTGCACATTGTATTCCGCCACCTCATCAATGTGAGCGAAGCGAGGAGCCGCCATTTCCAATGCCTTTTCGGAAAGAGCATTCAACTTTTCGTTAACGTTAAAAAACGGTGATACCATATCCATTCCCTCATTTTTCAAAAAAATCCACTTGACCCCATTCGCCGCAAACCGTAAAACCCAGCGACTCATATAGTTTCTTCGCCGACGGGTTTTTAGCGGCAATCATAACCGCATTTCCAAGCGACGTTCCCGCCTTTGCCAGTGCTGTCACACAAGCGGCGGCATACCCACGGCGACGAAAAGCGGGGTCGGTACAAACCGTGCCGAGAAGCCAGGCACCCTGTGTTTGTGCCACCGTCATCGCTCCGGAAACCAACTTGTCGTCTTCCACGATACCGCAAAGGCGGCAACAGCCCCGTCTTACCCGATGGGTCACGTCCGCATACCAGCCGTCAAAGGGCAGCATCGAATCTAAAAACACCGCTTTGGCAAGGGGATAATAGTCGGCAGGGGTCACAGACACCACCGCCGCATCCACTTCATCACCCACTGTGGTCGGGGCTTTCAGCACCGCACCAAAAGAAACGGAAAATCCCCGCTCGGCGGCAAAGTGTATTGCGGTCTCTTTATCGGTACGCAGAGAGGTTATCTCGGGCGACATCTGCAAAAAGCAAAACACCTCGTCAGGGTCATCCCCCGCAAGAAGCGTTGCCGCATGATCCAAAATCGAGAGGACGCTGCCGTCCGCTCCTTTATACACAAGAAAAAAAGGCTGATTTAACCCATACGCTTCCACCTGTGCCGCAATCCGTACTCCTGCCTCCTGCGTTAAATCAAGCGAAGGTAGAGTGGCGGCGGTACACAGCTCAAGCATCGGGAAGTGCCATCACGAGGAACTTGAACCAGTCGCCCCGCTCCTCGAAATTGGTGTACATATCAAAGCTCGCCGACGCCGGTGACATAAAGACGATATCCCCGTCCGTCGCCTGACGAGACGCCTCCTCAACCGCTTCTGCCATCGACCCGACGTGCACAATGGGCAAATCGGAATAGGCCCGAATCGCCGTTTCAATCGCCGGTGCCGTTGCTCCCACCAAAATGGCGGATTTCACCGTATCCTTTGCCACCTCGCCAAGCGGCGTATACGGGATATGTTTGTCATAACCGCCGGCAATAAGAATAACCTTGCGGTCAAAGGAGCGAAGCCCCGCTATGGTGCGAGAGGGACTGCTTCCGATAGAGTCGTTATACCATTTTACCCCGTGAAGCACCCGCACTAACTCGCTTCGGTGAGGCACGCCGCCAAAGGTTTTGGCGTATTGCACAATAACGTCCACCGGCACTTCGCCCCAAGTCGCCGCAATGGCCGCCAAATAGTTTTCAACGTTATGTACGCCCGGAATAAGAATATCCGAAGCCAAAACCACCTCGGTCGTCTTGCCTCCCACCGTAACGCACAACACGCCCGCATCGTTGAGCCACGCCCCCTCTTGCGGGGCACGGCGAGAAAAGGTAAACACTTGACCCGCTGTCGCCGTTTTGGCAAAATCGGCAGTTACCTCGTTATCGGCGTTCAACACCGCTCGATCGTTCTCGCCTTGAAACGCAACCAAGTTGCGTTTAGCTTCGATATATTCCTGCATATCTGTGTGCCAATCTAAATGGTTGGGTGCCACATTGGTCACCACCGCTACGTGCGGTGCCTTTTCCATCATCGTAAGCTGGAAGCTGGAAAGCTCCACCACCACGACATCCTCCGGCTTCACCTCATCAATCAGCGGCAAAAGCGGACGACCGATATTGCCGCCTAAATGCACCGTTTTTCCGGCGGCGGCAAGCAATCCCGCAATAATCGTTGTTGTGGTGGTCTTTCCGTCCGAACCGGTCACCGCATAAATCGGTGCCGGCGATAAATCAAAAAACAGCTCCATTTCGGAGGTGACGGGAATTCCCGCCTTGCGTGCCGCCTCAAACTGAGGGAAATACGGCTTCATTCCGGGAGTACGCAAAATGAGATCAACGCCGGAAAAATCGTCAAGATAGGTTTCGCCAAGACACAGCTTGACACCTTTTTTCGTAAGCGATTCCGCCACATCTCCCAGTTGCTCCCACGACCGCTTGTCGCAAGCCCGCACAAAAGCACCGGCTTTCAAAAACTGTTCAATTACCGGACGATTGTTTTTGCCGATACCGCAAATCGCCACGGTTTTACCTTTCATATCTAAGAAAAACTGTTTTGCTTTTTCGTTCATACTGCACACTCCCTTTATCTTTCTCATTATAGCGGTTTTTCCACAAAAATGCAACGAAAAAACGGGAATTCGTGAACATTTTATAAATCTTTATAAATGGGCTTGCACTTTTTTTATAAAGCGGATACAATAGAAATCAGCCACTCTTGAAAGGAGGCGTTTGTATGTTCTTTTCCGAAGGGCAATCCTGCCCCGTTTGCCAAAAAAAATTTCAAAAAGAGGACGATATTGTTGTCTGTCCCGTGTGCGGTGCCCCTCACCATCGGGCGTGTTTTTTAGAAACGGGTCATTGCCATTTCGAGGAAACCCACGGCACAAGCGAGCAATGGTCTCGTGAAAATGCCAAAACCAACGCAAAGCAGGACAACACCGAAGAAGCTTCTTCCACTCGTCGTTGCCCCCATTGCGGATTCGACAATCCACGCTTTGCGGAATTCTGTGGGCATTGCGGACGCTCGATTGATACAGAAACCTCCTCTGAACCGGACGAATCCGAACCCCATGCCTCTACCCGTTTCGGCCAAGTTCCGTTCCCCGGCGGCACATTCCGTGAATTCACCTACGTTCCGTTTCACGCTCCGGTACAAAACACCGGCGGTGTTGACCCCGATATGGAAATCGGCGGAGAAAAAGCGGCGGATGTCGCCAAAACCGTCGGACGAAACGAACCGTATTATATGCCCGCATTTGCCAAATTTGAGCAAACCGGAAAATCGGTTAAATGGAACTGGGCGGCGTTCATCTTCACCCCGTTTTGGCTTTTATATCGCAAATGCTATTTGACCGGCGGATTGATGATGCTGTTTTCGCTTCTTCAACAAGTGATTGTCGACTATATTGAAATCGTTAAATTGAACTTGTTTTCCGGCGGCGAAAGCTATGCCGATATGATGGAACGCATCCAAGTCTGTATGGCTGACGACTCTCTCAACAAATATCTCGCCATCATTTCGATGTTTACCCTCGTGTCCGCCGTGCTTCACCTCTTTTTCGGTGCGATGGGTAACGCCATTTATGAGCATACCTGCTTGCACAAAATCCGTAAAGCAAAACAAAAATTCGGCAACGAATATCGGGATATTCTGCCGGTTGCCGGCGGCACCTCCGCCGTGTTGGGGATGATTTCTTATCTCGTGTGGTATTTCTTCCCCCTTATCTTAAATTCACTGTTTATGTAACCACCTAAAAGGAGAATCGGTATGGCAAAAGTCAAAAAGGCCGTTATTCCGGCGGCAGGTCTCGGTACCCGTGTGCTCCCCGCCTCCAAAGTGATGCCCAAAGAAATGTTGCCCATTGTGGACCGTCCCGCTATCCAATACATCGTTGAGGAAGCGGTTCGCTCCGGCATTGAGGACATTTTGATTATCACCAACCGAGGTAAAGGTCTCATTGAAGACCATTTTGACCATGCGGTTGAGCTGGAACAGCGTCTTGAAAAATCCGGAAAATTAGACGATTTGGACGAGGTTCGCCGCATCACCGATTTGGCGAACATCACTTTCGTCCGTCAAAAAGAAACCAAAGGTCTCGGCCACGCCGTTCTGTGTGCCAAATCCTTTGTCGGGGACGAACCGTTCGCCGTGCTGTATGGCGATGACGTCATCATCGGCGAGGACCCCGCTTGTGCCCAACTGTGCCGTGCGTTTGAGGCCCACGGAAAAGGCGTCTTGGGTATTCACGAGGTTTCTGCCGAAGCCATCGGCAAATACAGCTCGGTCAGAATCGAGCCAACCGGCGACGGCTGTTTTTACGTGTCCGATATGATTGAAAAACCCACACCGGAGGAAGTGTTATCCCCGTATGCCATTTTGGGTCGTGTGGTGCTGACACCGGATATCTTCCCCATTTTGGAGCAAACAGCTCCCGGTGCCGGCGGCGAAATCCAACTCACCGACGCTATGAAAATGCTCGCCCGTACGGTCGGTATGACCGGCGTTCCGTTCACCGGCATACGCTACGATATGGGCAACAAATTAGGCATTTTGCAGGCAAACTGCGAGGTCGCCCTTTCCCGCCCCGATCTCGGCGAGGAATTCAAAGCGTACTTAAAAGAATTAGTCGCTACATTCTAAACAACACATAAAAAAGAGCAGGAACTTCGTTCCTGCTCTTTTTATTTTGGCTTAGTACATACCGCCCATATCGGCACCGCCCGCCGGCATCGGCGGTTGCGGCTCTTTGATATCGGTAACAAGAGACTCGGTGGTCAGCACCATCGCCGCCACAGATGCCGCATTTTGCAACGCAGAACGGGTCACCTTGGTCGGGTCGACAATACCGGCATCAAACATATCGGTATAGGTATCGCCGGCAAAATCGTAACCGTAGTTAACTTTCTCGCTGGTGCGGATTTTGTCAATGATAACGCTACCCTCCATACCGGCGTTGAGAGCGATCTGACGTACCGGCTCTTCGAGGGCTTTTTTCACGATGCAAAGACCGGTTTTTTCGTCGCCATCCGCCGCATCAATCATCGGGTCAAGAACCGCCAACGCATTGACAAGGGCCACGCCGCCGCCGGCGACAATGCCTTCTTCAACAGCCGCCTTGGTGGAAGACAACGCATCCTCAATGCGGAGCTTTTTCTCTTTCATTTCCACCTCGGTAGCGGCACCGACTTTGATAACCGCCACACCGCCTGCCAACTTCGCCAAACGCTCTTGCAGCTTCTCACGGTCGAAATCGGAGGTGGTATTTTCAATCTGGGTGCGGATTTGTGCCACACGGCCGCCGATAGCGGAGGCATCGCCGGCACCGTCCACGATAATGGTGTTTTCTTTTTGTACTTTCACCTGGCGGGCACGGCCGAGCAAGTCAATGGTCGTCTCTTTCAGCTCCAGACCCACCTCGTCGGAAATCACCGTACCGCCGGTCAAGGTGGCGATATCCTGCAACATCTCTTTGCGGCGGTCGCCGAAGCCGGGGGCTTTCACCGCCACGCAAGTGAAGGTGCCACGAAGCTTGTTGACAATCAGCGTGGTCAACGCCTCACCCTCGATATCCTCGGCGATAATAACCAGTTTTTTGCCTGCTTGCAACACCTGCTCCAACAGAGGAAGAATATCCTGAATGTTGGAGATTTTTCTGTCGGTAATCAGCAAAAATGCATCGTCGATAACCGCTTCCATCTTGTCGGTATCAGTAACCATATATGGGGTAATATACCCACGGTCAAACTGCATACCCTCCACAACCTCGGAATAGGTATCGGCAGTTTTGGACTCCTCGATGGTAATAACGCCGTCGGCAGAAACCTTTTCCATCGCCTCGGCAATCAAGGTGCCGATAGCTTCGTCACCGGCGGAAATCGTCGCCACACGGGCAATATCGGTTGAGCCGGACACCGTTTTCGAATTTTCTGCCACACGGGCAACCACAGCGTCAACCGCTTTTTGGATGCCACGTTTGACGCCGACGGGATTCGCACCCGCCGCCACGTTTTTCATACCCTCACGGATAAGGGCTTGGGCAAGCAAGGTCGCAGTGGTCGTACCGTCGCCGGCGATATCGTTGGTTTTGGTCGCCACCTCTTTCACAAGCTGAGCACCCATATTTTCAAACGGGTCCTCCAGCTCAATTTCCTTTGCGATGGTCACGCCGTCGTTGGTGATGAGCGGTGCACCGTACTGTTTGTCCAGCACCACGTTTCTGCCACGGGGACCCATCGTGATTTTCACGGTATCGGCAAGTTTATCCACACCCGTTTGCAGAGCTTTGCGGGCTTCCTCGCCGTATAAAATCTGTTTTGCCATAACACAAATTCTCCTTCAAAAAATTATTCGACAATCGCCAAAATGTCGTTCTGACGGACGATCATATACTCCACGCCATCCAGCTTCACTTCGGTGCCGGCGTATTTGCTCAAAAGTACTTTGTCGCCTACCTTAACGAACATTTCGACTTCCTTGCCGTCGACAATGCCGCCCGGTCCCACCGCTTTCACTTCCGCCACTTGGGGTTTTTCTTTCGCCGCACCGGCAAGAATAATACCGCTTTTGGTAGTTTCCTCCGCCTCAACGAATTGCAAAACCACACGGTCCGCTAACGGTTTGATGTTCATACTATTGCCTCCTTTATGTGAATGATATTTTGAACGGTTTTAGCACTCAAGCTTTGCGAGTGCTAACCTTTATTATAGCCATTTTTTTGGAAAATGCAAGGGTATTTTGTGAACTTTTTCCATTGTTTACGGTTTTTTCACAAACAAAGCCCCGTAAGGGCGTTCGCCTTTACGGGGCTTTGTGTCATTTTTTAGCGATGAAAGAGTTTTTTCGTCTGGTAATTGGGCTCGCAGGTCACCATAACTCCGAGGCTTTTCAGCGTTTTGTCATCCACCTGGGACAAAATCACCGACGAATGAAGCTGACAGTTTTTCAGCTTTGGTAGTTGGTCTAAGGCGTGCTTGGCGTTACTGTCCGTCGCCGCACACACCGACAACGCCAGCAAAATTTCGTCCACATGGAGACGGGGATTGTGGTTGCCGAGATATTCGGTTTTCAGCTTTTGAATCGGTTCAAGAACCTCCGGTGAAAGCAAGTGAATGCTATCGTCGATGCCACCGAAGATTTTTAACGTATTAAGCAACGCCGACGAGCACGCCCCCAAAAGCCGTGAGGTTTTGCCGGTTACCAGCGAACCATCCGGCAATTCGAAAGCGGCGGCGGGTTCCTCGGTGAGAGCCGCCTTTGCCAACGCCGCCGATACCGCAGGACGGTCAGAGAGGGTCACCCCCGCCTGCTTCATAAGCAGTTCAATCTTATAAATCGGCTCGTCAGGGGCAAGCCCTTTACGGTTCTCGCACTGAGCCGCATAGTAGCGGCGAATAATTTCCTGCCGTGCGGCGGCACAAACTGCCTCATCATCCACAATGCAGTAGCCCGCCATATTCACGCCCATATCCGTAGGCGACTTGTAGGGACACTCCCCGTAAATCCGCTCAAAAATAGCAGACAAAACGGGAAAAATCTCCACATCACGGTTGTAGTTGACCGTGGTCTCGCCGTAGGCCTCTAAGTGGAACGGGTCAATCATATTCACGTCGTCCAAATCGGCAGTCGCCGCTTCGTATGCCAGATTGACCGGATGTTTGAGCGGCAAATTCCAAATGGGGAACGTCTCAAATTTGGCGTAGCCCGCACGGTTGCCTCGTTTGTGCTCGTGGTAAAGTTGGGACAGACACACCGCCATTTTACCGCTTCCGGGACCGGGAGCCGTCACCACCACAAGGTGGCGGGAGGTTTCGATAAAATCGTTTTTGCCGTAACCGTCGTCGCTGACGATAAGCGGGATATTCGAAGGATATCCGGCAATCGTATAGTTGCGATAAACGGTCATTCCGAGGGATTCCAGACGTCTTTCAAACGCCACCACTGCCGGTTGGTCGGTGTAGCGGGTAATCACCACACTGCCGACAAAAAGGCCAATACCACGGAACGCATCAATAAGGCGAAGCACATCCAAATCGTAGGTAATTCCCAAGTCGCCACGCACCTTGTTCTTTTCAATGTCGCCGGCGTTGATGGCAATCACGATTTCCGCTTCATCCTTCATCTGCATCAGCATCCGCACTTTACTGTCCGGCTGAAACCCGGGAAGCACACGGGACGCATGATAGTCGTCAAACAATTTGCCGCCGAACTCCAAATACAGCTTTCCGCCGAATTTCTGAATGCGTTCACGGATATGCTCCGACTGCATCGTTAAATATCGGTCGTTGTCAAATCCGACTTTCATCATACTTCCCACACTCACTTTCCGATTTCACTTTTATACGGCTACTATTATATCGCAAATGCCGTCGAATTTCAAGGGGAAAATCCGTTTTTTGCACCGAACTTTTACAGGAAATGCTGGTAGGTGAATTGACATTCTGCCAAGCATAGAGTATAATGAACATGTATGGAATTTTTTAATAGGAGTTTTCACTTATGTGGACTGCACTTCTTGAAATCACTCGTGCTTGTGCGTTACCGATGTTGCTTACGGCGTGTATTGCCTATTTGCTCGGCAGTATCAACACCGCCATCATCCTCACCAAAGCACGTCAACACGATGATATCCGCAATTACGGCTCCGGAAACGCCGGTGCCACCAACGTTTTGCGAACCCAGGGATGGGGCCCCGCCATTGCTACCGGTCTTGGAGATTTGCTCAAAAGTCTTGTGGCGGTATTGCTCGGTCAATTCATCCTTATGCATTGGGGCGGCGGCGATTTTGACCCCACTTATTTGAAACTGATTGGCGGCTATTTGGCCGGTCTGTTTTGCGTTGTGGGGCATCTGTTTCCCTTGTATTTCGGCTTTCGTGGCGGCAAAGGCGTTGTTGCCACACTGGGGCTTGGCCTTATCTTAGACTGGCGTGCCGCCTTGCTTGCACTCGCCTCGTTTACCATTGTTGTCGGCCTTACACGGATGGTATCCGCCGCTTCTCTTTGCGGTGGACTCGGTATGGTAGTCGGCACGTTCCTGTTCCCCACACTGTTTGACGATGTGGACGCCACCGCCATCGGCTTTTGCACCGCTATGATGGGGGCGGCGGTCTTGCTCGTCTTTATAAAACACATTCCGAACATCCGCCGCATTCTTAACGGCACCGAAAGCCGTTTCGGCAAAAACTCGTCATCCAAAACCGAAAAAAATGAGGAAAACACCGAAGAATAAGGAGAATATCTATGGCTAAAATTACCGTTTTAGGTTCCGGTGGCTGGGGAGCTGCCCTCGCCGTTATGGCACATCGCTTCGGTCACGAGGTTACCCTTTGGTCTCCGTTTCAACAGGAGATTGACGAAATTCGTGAACACGGTGAACATCGACGCTTGCTCCCCAACGTGGCAATCCCATCATCCATGACCCTCACCACCGACGAGGCGTGCGTTGCCGATGCTGATTTAACGTTGATGGTCACTCCTTCCTTCGCTTTGGAGCAAACAGCACAACGTATTCGCCCCCACTTTAGAAAAGGCGGTATTATTGCGATTGCCACCAAGGGCCTTGAAGAAAAAAGCTGCCGCCGGTTTTCCGAAATCGTAGAAGCCACTCTCCCCGAGGCACAAGTCGCCGTGCTATCCGGCCCCTCCCATGCTGAGGAGGTCGGTCGTGGTGTTCCCACCTCTGTGGTGGCGGCATCTAAAAATTTAGACACCGCTAAAGCTGTACAAGATATCTTAATGAATCCCGTTTTCCGCATTTACACAACCGATGACGTAGTCAGCGTTGAACTGGGTGGTGCTCTAAAAAATGTCATCGCCCTGTCAGCTGGCATCTGCGACGGGTTGCAAATGGGCGACAACACGAAAGCGGCTCTGATGACCCGAGGATTGGCGGAAATGATGCGTCTGGGTGCCGCTCTCGGCGGCAATGAGCACACGTTTTCCGGCCTTTCGGGAATGGGTGACCTCATCGTTACCTGCGGCAGTATGCACAGTCGTAACCGCCGTGCAGGCATTCTCATTGGACAAGGCACCAACCCACAAGATGCCATTAAAGCCGTCGGCACTGTGGAAGGCTATTTGGCCGTGAAAAGTGCGGTACGTCTTGCCGAAAAACACCACGTTGAAATGCCTATCACCGAAGCGTGCTACCGTGTCTGTTATGAGGGAGAATCCCCCCGTAACGCTATCAATCGTCTGATGGGTCGCCCGAAAAAACAGGAAACTGACATTCAGTAACCACCTCTATTCGTTAAATTTCATCGCTAAAAAACAAAACCCCATCTGTGGCATTCGCCACAGATGGGGTTTTAATTCTAACAAGAATTAGGCGGCAGGGGCCTCTTCCGCAGAACCGGTATCTTCGGAACCATCTTCTGTCTTCTCGTATTCAAAAATAGAGATGTTGCAGTTGACGTTAGCAGTTTCATCGCCCGCTTCGCTCTTACCTAAGGAGAATGTAATGTTGTTCAGCAAACAACCATGCTCCATCTCGTTAAAGCTACGCAGAACATCAATGGCATCCTGGCGAGAATTGGTTTTGAACGTAACGGAAATATCACGGCGATAGCAGTTTTCGCCACGTTCCGGCGTAGAAAAGTTCATCGAGAAGGTCTCGGTTACGCCGAGGATTTGGTTGACTTCATCCGTCAAATTCACAAGGTTGTTGTAGTCGGCGATTTTCGTGAAATTGGTGACCTTTTCGTCATCATCGTCGAGCGAAAGACCGAGGTCTTCCATCCAACCTTTGAGGACTTTAATGTCCTCTACAACAACGTTATTCTCTTCCGAGATGCTCTGCTGTTGAGTTTGAAGCTCTGCAATTTTGTTCTTAGTCGGAGTCAGAAAAAGCATATACCAGGCGGCGGCAAGAACGACCAAAGCCAAAACGCCCATCAAAACCTTATCACGGCTACTCATCTTGTTCGTCATTGCACGCTCACCTCCTCCTCGGAAACCTCTTCTGCAGTGCTCTCCTCTTCTTCCGGCGGGATTTCCACCTGGAGAGTAATCGTGGCAGTCAACACCTTTTCGGTGCCGGTCAGCAGGTTACCGTTCTTGTCTTTGTTGGTGGATGCAGTCTGCAGGTCTACATTAGTGACCAACTTGTTATCGCTCAAATCCTGAGCAAGCTGACCGACCTGTTCAAGGGTAACATCATAGAAGCTAATACCAATGGTGTTTCCATTGATGTTCACGCTTTGCATTTCTGCCACATTAAAGAGATGCTCATCCAGCATGTCAATCAGCTCAAGGCGGTCAACAAGCTTGAGCTCATCCTCGCTAAGGAATGCTTTGAAATAGTGGCTGAATTTCTCGAACACCGCCTCATAGCGAGTAAGGAGTTCTTTGTTCTGTTCCAGTTCGGCTTGTGCGGCATCGGTTTTCTCCTGCTCCGCCTTTTTCTCGTTATAAATATCGAGAACACCAAACTTGGCAAATACCGCCAAAATAACCACCAACAACACAATAAGCACAATGTCCGTGGTTTTGGAGTTTTCACCTTTCTCCAAAACCACCAAGTTCATCGTCTTTTTGTTGGGAAGACCGGAACTGGCTTTCTTTTTGCCGATATCCTTCAGGAAGTCCAAATTGACATCCATACTTAACCCTTTGCCACCGGCTTCAGGTGCATCCGGTGTACCCTGGGCTTTCTTTTCTTTCTTTTCTTTAGCCATTTGTAACTCCCCTCCTTACTGCAAAGTAGCACCAAGCGACATGGCACAACGGGTGGCATACGGATTTTGGAACTTCTCGGGGAGCAGGTCATTGACGCTGCGTGCCGTGAGGCCCGTTGTTTCGGTAATCACACGGAGAAGCGGCTGAATCTCAGAACCGCCGCCGGCATAATAGATGTGTTGAGCATTCTCCGCATTGCTGGTAAAGCCGTAGAAGTTAAGGGCTTTCATAATCTCAAATGCGATGTGGTTATACACTTCTTCGCACTGCGGTTGATCCAAAGCGGAGTTATGGTTTGTCTCTTTATACGCACTTGCCACATAGACGTCCACGTCCATCGCCTCGGCAATCGCCATATCAATAGCGGTACAACCCACATCAATGAGCTTGGTTGCCTCGTGCTGGGTGCCTTTATAGAAATAGGCATGCGTAGACAGGTGGCCGATATCCACAATACAATAGTCCTTGCCGCTCTCGGCAATTTCGGGATTTTGCATCAACAGGTTACGGTACGCCATTTCCTGCGGGATAGCGGTAGTCAGCTTAAGTCCCGCACTTTGCATCATCAAGGAATCCTCGACAATCACCGTTTTCTGCACCGCTGCAGCCGTTGTTTCAATACCCATCGGAGCACCGGATTCATCCTTCGGAATATCATCCACCAAATAGTCGTAAAAATAGCGGTCACTTTCGCCCGAAAGATAGTCACGCATTTCATACGGCAGGTTGATACGCAGACGTTCCTCCTCCATTACCGGAAAATGAATATGACGGCAGAACACCTGCGACGGCGGCAAAATCAATGTGCAATCGCCACCGGGCAATTTGTATTTTTTGCGAATATTGCGGATAAATTCCGCCATCGCATCTTGTAACTGCACGACGCCGTCTTTAACCAAGTTGGTCGGCAGCTTTTCACTCACCATACGAATGGTGTCACCTTTGCGGGCTGTGATCTTAATCTCGTTGTTGCCGATATCGATCCCTAACATCCCGTTTCCTCCCTTATAAGCCAATTTTTTTGAATCTATCTATCACACCGAATTGGTGGGATATTTACGTTAAATTGCGAACAAACCTTGATACCAGTCGACAATCAGGCTGCCGAAAAACATCGCCACCCATGCACCCGCCGCAATCGACGGACCGAAAGGAATCAACTTTTGTTCTTCTTGTGCCTCAATGGCGGCAAGAATCTCCTCCGTCGGAGCGGAGGCGTCCGGAATTTGCACCGGTTCTTCATCCTTCTGACGGGCGTTGTTGACGATACCGAAAATCATACCGAACACACACGCCACAATCATAATAAACAGACTGCACTGCCAACGGAAATACAAACCAATCATAAAAATTAACTTGATATCACCGCCGCCCATTGTTTCTTTTTCCATCACCTTGTCGGCAACGATAACCAAAACATACAGCGGAAGTGCCACGGCAAAGCCGCCCACAATCGTATTGAGCAAGTCGGTCCATACCGTTCCCTCGTAAATGCCGGAGGCAATCGCAAACACCAATCGACCGGCAATACCGGCAATAATCAAGCGATCGGGTACGAGATAATCCTCTAAGTCAGCGAAGGAAATGCACAGCAGAATAGCACCCAAAAATGCCGCTTCCAATGCCTGCATCGTAAAACCGAAGCCCAAAAGAATGGTCACAAACACCGCCGCAGACAGCAGCTCTGCTAACAGATAGCGGAAGGCGATTTTCTCTTTGCAATACCGGCATTTGCCACCCAAAAAGATGTAGCTGAACAGCGGAATCAAATCAAAAAAGCCGAGCGGATGATTGCATTTTGCACAGTGGGAACGTCCGTGAAGAACCGACTCCTCATGAACTATACGCCAGGCAGCACAGTTGAGAAAGCTACCCATACAAAGACCAAACAACGCCACAACACACAAAATGTATATGTAGGTTCCCGTACTGTCTTTGAGGTAGTTGAGATTACCGAGCGTTTCAAAAACAGGAAGCATCCGATATCACTCCTAACTTGGGATAGATGGGAGAGGGAAATCCCCCTCCCTCTTGTAAGTGCTTAAGCGTCGGCGTTGTCGTACATAGCAAACATCGGCAAGTACACGGACAACAGAACGAAGCAGACAAACACTGCAAGGAACACGATCATAATCGGTTCAATAAGAGCGGTTGCCTTGGTGGTAGCAAGGTCCACTTCGTTGTCATAATACTCTGCGGTAATGCCGAGGGTGGTTTCCAGAGAACCGGTTTCCTCACCGACGGCGGTCATTTCTTTCAGAAGGTCGGGGAAATACTCGATATCACGCATACAGTCACCGAGACGACGACCGGCTTCGATACCGGCATTCATCTCAAGCACTGCACGGCTGACCACGTAGTTTCCGATAACCTTACCGGTAACGTTAATGGCCTCCACAACCGTCAAGCCGGCAGAGAACATATTGACGAAGGTGTTGGCAAACTGGCTGGCACAGCTCATACTGTTCACCTTGCCAAGCACAGGCATATTGAGCATAAAGATGGCGATTTTTTCACGACCGTAATCGGTACGTGCAAAAATACGATACGCCAAAATGAGAGCGGCAATAATACCGGCAAGCAAGATAAAGTGCTTCGTCATAAACTCGGACATAGCAATGAGTAACTTCGTCGGAAGCGGCAATTCACCGCCCTGGCTTTCAAACGTTTCCTTAAACATAGGAACCGCAACCACCATGATGATGAAGATAACGACCACTGCCACGACACCGACAAATGCCGGATAGGTCAAAGCGGATTTTACCTTACCTTTGGTTTTAGCGGACTTGTCATAGAAAGTTTCCATACGCTTAAAGGATTGCTCCAAGTTACCGGATTTTTCACCGGCACGCACCGTCTCAATAAACGTAACGGGAAGTGTCGTGCCACGATCCTGGAAACTGTCGGACAACGAGTGACCGGCGGCAACGTCGTGTGCGACCTCAGTAAGCAAAAGCTTCAAGTCTTTGTTTTCGGTCTGGTTGGCGACTAGCTCAACGGTACGCACAAGCGGCAAACCGGAAGAAAGAATAATACCGAACTGGCTGCACACAAGGGACAGCTCTTTTTCGGAAATCTTTTTCGGGCCGAGGAACGAGCCGCCCTCTTTTTTCTTTGTTTCGGAAATTTTGGTGACAACGCCACCCTGCTCACGAATCTTGGCAATTGCGTCTAAGCGGTCATACGCTTCAATTACGCCGGTTAATTTACCGCCGCTGGACGACTGAGCCTCATACTTGAATGTTGTCAAAACGCCATGCTCCTTCCTTGCGTCATCAGTTGTTTTTTCACATATTCACGATCCATTGCGGCGCCGATGGCGTCTTGGTGCGAAATAAGTTTACGAAGTGCCAACTGTGCCAAAGCGTTGTCCATCGTCACACTACCCTCATGGGCGGAAGTGGCAATGGTGTTGGCGATTTGCGGCGTTTTGGCTTCACGAATCAGGTTACGGATAGCGGAGTTCACAATCATAACCTCCACCGCCGCCACACGTCCTTTACCGCTAAGGTGCGGCAACAATTGTTGGCTGACGACCGCTTGCAGAGTCTGGGACAGCTGCAAACGAATCTGGTTTTGGCGAGCCTCAGGGAACACGTCAACAAGACGGTCAATAGAGTCCGCACAAGAGTTGGTGTGAAGGGTACCAAACACCAAGTGTCCGGTTTCGGCAGCAGTCAAAGCCGTTTCAACCGTCTCCGGGTCACGCATCTCACCAATCAAGATAACGTCCGGGTCCTCACGAAGAGAAGCACGAAGGCCCTCGGCATAGCTAATTGTATCTACACCGATTTGGCGTTGACTGATATAGCATTTATCCTCATCATAGAGGTACTCAATCGGGTCTTCCAACGTCACGATATGTTTCGGATAGTTGTGATTAATGGTGTTGATAATAGACGCAAGCGTCGTGGATTTACCAGCACCGGTTTCGCCGGTAACGATGACGATGCCACGCTCCAAATCCGGGAATTTATGGATAGCCGGCGGGAGACGCAACTTCTCCATATCCGGGATATCATCGTTGAGCAAACGAAGTGCCACTGCCGGCTCATGCTGGCGGCGGAAAAGGTGAACACGGCAACGGCGGCCTTTATAAGACCAACCCTCGTCCACCTCGCCGATTTTACGCATCGTATCGTACTTCGCCTCAGACGAAAGCTCGATACAAATAGCTTCCACTTCCTCGTGGGACATAATGTAGTTTCCCATAGGGACCAGCTTGCCGTCCACACGAATGCGAACGGGCCCGCCGGGGGCAATATGAATATCGGATGCACGCTGCGGGACTGCAGCGTCCATAATCTGACCAATCGTGACCATAACGAATCTCCTTTATATATTTAGTTGGCGTTAACCGTACGGATAAGCTCTGCAAGCGTAGATGTACCGTCATACACCACACGCAGACAGTCGTCACGCAGAGTGTGGAAACCGTCTTGCTCCAAAGCTTTGTCAAGATCTCCTCGGCTTCCTCCCTCGGAAATAACACGTTGGACATTAGAAGAGAACATCATAATCTCGAACACAGCAATACGACCACGATAGCCGCTGTCGTGACAGTCGGGGCAACCCTTACCACGATAGAACACATGCTGGTTGGCTTCCTCACGGGTCAAACCGGACTTACGCAGTTCCTCATCATCCGGAATATATTCTTCTTTACAACGGGGGCAAATACGACGCACCAGACGTTGAGAGATAACGCCACGCATAGCACTGTGAATAAGGAAGCGAGGCGTGCCCATATCGAGCAAACGGTCGACAGTGGACGGAGCATCGTTGGTGTGGAGGGTGGAGATAACCAAGTGACCGGTGATAGCGGAACGCATGGCGATCTCGGAGGTCTCACCGTCACGAATTTCACCGACGGAGATAACGTCCGGGTCCTGACGCAAAATAGAACGAAGACCGCTGGCAAAGGTCATACCGGTTTTCTCGTTGATTTGTACCTGGTTGACACCGTCGATGTTGTACTCGACCGGGTCTTCCAACGTAACCAGGTTAACCTCTTCTTGATTGAGGCGGGAAACAATGGCGGTCATGGTGGACGATTTACCGGAACCGGTCGGGCCCACGATCAAAATAACGCCGTTGCTGTTGGAAATCAATTTTACCACGTTGTCGTAGTTCTCACCGGTAAGTCCCACACCGTCCAAGGTGAGCATTTCGGTGTTCTTACGCAACAAACGAATAACGATTTTCTCGCCGTAGATGGTCGGCAGAGAAGAAATACGAAGGTCAATGTCCTGACCACGGGCACGAACGTTCGCACGGCCGTCCTGCGGGATACGACGTTCGGCGATATCCATAGAACCGATAATCTTAATACGGGAAATAACCGCCGATTGGGATTTTTTCGGAATGGACAAGATTTGACGAAGCACACCGTCAGTACGCAGACGAACTGTCAACTCGGTCTCACGAGGCTCAATGTGAATATCACTGGCGTTTTCGTTCACGGCACGCTCAATGATAGAGTTCACAAGACGAATAATCGGAGCAGCTTCTTCATCATCGCTGTCGATTTGGTGGCTCTTCACGGCACCGTCGGAGGCACGGGAGTCGCCCTCCTCCATTTGCAGTTCTTCCAACGCCTGGTTGGCGTTGTCCGCACCGTAAAGGTTAATGAGCATCCGCTCGGTTGCACTGCTGGTAGCAATAAGCGGAACGATGTTCATTTGGGTTGCCGCCTTAGCTTCATCCAACGCCACGAAGTCCAGCGGGTCCACCATGGCGAGGTACAAGGTGTTATCCACCGCACGTACCGGCACCACAAAGTGCTCACGAGCTAATTTTTTCGGAACCAAATCGGCCAGTGCCGGGTTCGGCATTTCGGACGAGAGATCCACAAAATCCACGTGCAACTGGACACGCAATGCATCAATCAAATCTTCCTCCGTGATAATGCCGGCTTTCACAAGCACCATACCGAGACGTTGACCGGTCTCCTTCTGGAATTCCAGTGCCTGACGGAGCTGTTCCTCACTGATTTTGTTCGCTTCAAGCAGCATATCGCCGAGCCGTTTGTAAGCCATTGAAAAGTCCCCCTAAAGTAGAATTAATTTGGAATAATTACTCGTTAACAATGCGGAAGTACGCTTTTACTTCCTTTTTCATCGGTTTCGAACCGTTTTTCTCCGAAATCCAATAGCTTGCCTCATAATACGGTGTCGTACCGGAGGGCTCTACATATTTGAGAGTAAACGGATGATCATCATCATTCATAACGGTAAGATTTGTATACACACCATGGCTGACGAGATAGTAGGTTTTTAACTGGTCGTTAAGTATTTCATTACCGTCGCCATCTGTGGTTGCGATTTTCTCATTTTGCTTCAACGCCACCGGCACAGAATCCCTGCTGGTATCCAACACGAGGGCTCCACCGCTGACACCGTATCCGTCGTTGTTAATCAGCAATTGTTGACCCGCCTCATTGGTGAGGATGCTCTCATACTTGTAAGCCTCGTTTGGGGACGGTTCCGTTCCGTCAGCAAGCTCGTCTACGAGAGTAACATCCGAATACCTCAACACGTCACCAAGAGCCGTGTTGATTGTTGACGCCAAAATATCGCTTTGAGCGACAAAGGTAGATTCCCGCTGTACCTGGGCACCAACAGAGGAGCCAACGGACATCATCAAAGACAACATCACCACAATGGCGAGGGCAACCAACATCTCAAGCAGCGTAAAACCACGGTTGGATTTTAATTTTTTAGTGCATCGTTTTAATAGACGCATGGTTCATTCCTCCTCGACAGTCGTTCTGAAATCACGGTTCTTCCTCAGATGTTGTCACAATCAGCGAATAGGTGCTGAAATCACCGAGAGTACCGGCTTCATCGATCTTGCACCCATTGTAACTCACGTCAATATCCACAGGATCTTTTTCGTGATCCCCTTCGGCTTTCGGTTCCAGTTTTCCGTCGGCATTCATTTGCATCGGAGCAATTCTGAGTTTCTTCTTAATCACTTGCACATCATCCGGGTTCTGCTTTGCCAGCTTTTCAAGGCAAAGTTGGTTCACCCGATCACGTTCCCGAGCCTGGCGGTTCAACTCCACCGCCGTGGTGGTCGAGCCGGCAAGCAAAATGCTTGCAAATGTGGCGATGAGAATAGCAAATAACGTCTCAACGAGCGTTTCGCCCGCTTTACTTCTAAGCTTAGCAAACAATCGTTTTTTCATGGCAAAACACTCTCCTTTCAGCTACTGCTTTCGGTTTTACTGGAAACACCCTTTTTGACTTCAATATCCTTAGTGTACCATGCCACATAGGTGTCCGACACGTTTTTGGTCACACGGTGAGTGACAACCTTGGTCGCATCAGACAACGAAGGGCAACGGTCCGGACCGATAACCGGATATCTAAGCAAGCTATTGTTCGGTGTAGTGGTATCAATAGTGGCTTTCGCCTTAACGATGGCGGAATACGTGGAGGCGAACCGGGAATCCACCGTCAATTCAAAATAGAGGTTGGCGTAGTTATCCGCCGTCATTTTTACATGAACGGTGGGAATGTTCTGGGCGTGCTTGCCTGCTTCCTCCAACGGTTTAATGTCAAAATAGTATGTATAATCGGGATTATCCACGAGCGAGAACGGTTTTCCGTTGTCCATATTCGAGCTGGCAATGTCAAAATAATCTTTAAGGCCGCTGTCATCCGGCATACTCTTTTCGCCCTGGTTAAACAAGCGTTTACAAAGCACCAGCGACGTCACTTCTTCAATAGCGTCCTTAAACACCACGTTGTTTTTGTTGCCAATACAATCCAATCCGAACTCATCTTTGGAATAATCAATATCCTCCGGCAAACCATTATCGACCGAACCCGGATCCGGGAGAACATCCAGCAAGGCAATTGTGCCGCCGACACTCTGCTTCTTTCCGAGAACGGTAAACTCACGAGGCTCTTTACCGCAACTATAGGTGATAACCTCTTCTCTCAAATGATATCCGCCATACGTGGTTGCCTGTACGGAAACGGCGTTTCCGGCATCATCAAAAACTTCGGTACCGTCCGGATTCAACGCCGGTTGAAGATCAATTTTTTGCATATTGGCACTTCGGTCCTCGCCGTTGATTTCTTTGAACATCCCTTTGATAAGGTCTTCTGCCGACTGGATGGCAAAGTAAGAGCGTTGCTCCTCTTTTTGTGCCAAAGCACGTGAAGCATTGACCGATGCCGACGCCATTACCACCGAAGCAACAAAAAAGCACATCAGAAAGAACGCCAATGCCAACAACATTGAGGCACCGGTGTTACTCTTTAATTTTTTCGTGAACGAATTTGTTTTCACAAAAAAGCCTCCTTTTCGCCGAAAGCGGCGGAGTGTTATCATTTCGTGTTTTTTTACCGATTGTCTTTTCAGGGACGTTGTCGCAGGAAAATGCGGCAAAATCCGTCAAAAGACAATCCCTCCGCCCGCCCGAGGACGGGCGGAGGGATTATTGCTATGGGGTTAGGTTGCGGGGGTCATGGACAAGCCGCTGACAGTGATCGTACCGGTCGTGTACTGGGAAGTAGTTAAACCAAACTTGCAGTACAAGCCCAAAATATCCTGACTACCGGCAGTGACGGTTTTATCCAATGTTAAGGAAGCACCCGCCTCTACCGTAAACGTCTCGCCATCGTATCGACTATAGAATCCTCCAAGCTTAAACGTGATGGCTTTATCCGTGTTGTTGGTAATCGTACCACTCAACACATAGGCTTGACCGCCGGTCAAATAGTCACCGAGAAGCACGGAATCAATCGTCGGACCGTTCTTATCGCTCAACGTCACGGTAAAGTCAGAACCCGTACCGGCAGTAAAGGTACTATTTGTACCCGGCGAGTACTGCCACAGCGTGGCACTGGCAGGTAAGACGTTACCGCCGCCGGCCGGCGTGTTCTCGTTGAACGTGGCGGAAACCGTCACGTTGCCCGCCGGCATGGTGAACGTGGTGGAGGCGTTGGAGGCATCCGCCACCGTCGCACCGGTCACGTTCCAGCTGCCGAAGGTGTAGCCGGAGTTCGGCGTGGCGGTCAGGGTGATTTGCTCACCCTCCTCCGCCTTGATCTGGCTGGCTTCGATTGTACCGCCGGACACACTGCCGAGCGTCACATCGTATTTCGCTTTGGTGGTCGCCTGCGTCGGATCGGTGGCAGGCGTACTGCCACCGCCGGACGATACGGTAACCGTTCCGTGGTAACCCTCACCGAGCAAGCCGCTGATCACGGTATTGGCATTCATCGTCACGTTATAGGTGAAGGTAACCGTGAAGTTGTTACTACCTTGTGCCTCACCGATTTCCCACGAGGAAGCAGCGAGATCCGCACCATTCGCCTTAATCGGGACGAGAGCACGCAAGCCCGCATCGCCCTTGTTGGTCGGCTGATACACCTTCTGGAACACAATCTGGAAGGTCGCAGTCTCACCGGCACTGTACTGCACCGGAGTAACAAGGTTATCCACAAGTGTAGTGTCAGCCGTCTTGTTCAGCGAAAGCGTACTGCTCAACGAATACTTGCCACTCGGTTGCGATTGTGTCGGCGTAGTCTGGCTCGGCTCGGTCGCCGGCGTGCTGCCGCTTGCAACCAACGATACGTTGCTCACCGTGTAGGTGGCATTGTAGGAATAGAGTTCAATATCCGCCGTCGTACCGGACGCCGTGAACGTAAACTCTTTCGTCTCGCCAGAAGAAGCCGTGCCGAGTTTCGTCGAGCCATTGTAGACACCGATGTTGTCACCGGTTGCCATCGTAACCGTCAACTTGTATTCCGTACCCGCAGTCAAGCCGGTGACATGTTGGATAAGACCGGTTCCTTGCTTGTTGAAGCAGGTAATCGTAGCCGTGTTACCACTGAACGACCAGGTGTTCAGGTGGGTAATATCCCAACCGAAGCCGGAAGCATTGCTATCCGTTACTGCAAAGTTGCCATTGACGATCAAGTCGCCAGTCGTCGGCGTATCGCTCGTCTCGTCTTCCTCGAAGTTAGCGGTCAGCTTCACGTTGTTGTACGGCATCGTGAAGGTCAGCGGGTTCGCTGTGCTACCCGGGGTGACCGTCGCCACATACAAGTAGTCGGAGGCGTCCACCGTCCAACCGGTGAATTTCTGACCGGACGGGACGGTCGGGGTCACAGTAACCGACGTGTTCGGCGAGGCGGAGGCCGGGCTTGCCGAGCCACCAACAACCGTCACGGTGTAGGCTTTGCTTGCATCCGTGACATCCATACCCGCAATCGGGCTTGTAGTGTAGTTGTACACCTCCACCGTTACGGTAACATCGGTATTCGCCGGAACCGCAGAAGCGTTGGTCCAGCTGATGTCGAAGGACGGATCGGTCGTCTTGGCCGTCGGTTCCACCACGTACGCCACAATGGTGGAGTCGTTAGCGGTGTAAACGGCACGAGTACCGCCGGAAACGGCACGCATATCGAAGGTGGTCGCCGCACGGCGGGCATTACCGAACTTGGTGCCGGAAGCCGTCGTGTAGGTGACTTTCACATACTGGTTAGCATTCAAGGTCAACCCGTTCATAAACGCTTCAAGCGTCTTGCCGCTCGTGCCCGGCGTGTTGTATTTCACCTTCATGGTGGAAACGCCGTTTTGATAACCAACCTCGCCAATGCCGCCAGTCGTCGACCAGCTGGCAATCGGAGAACTGGTATCCGCCGTATAGTTGGCGGTCAACGTCACCGCATTTGCCGGCATCTGGAATTGGTTATTCGTCACGGTCACGCCGCCGGCGTTCACCGTCCATCCGGTGAAGGTCCAACCGGCATTAGCGACGGCAGACAAGGTCACCGTATCGCCGTAGGCGGCCGTCGTCGGAGCCGTAACGGTACCTTTAGCGGAATCGTTATTCACTGTGATGGCGAAGCTCTGTTTATTGAAGGTAGCGGACACCGTCACGTTTGCCGCAGGCATCGTAAAGGTGTTGCCGGTAATCGGCGTGCCGTTCATCGTGATGGTGCCGGTCGTATAACCGGTGCTCGGGGTCGCCGTCACGGTCACGGTATCGCCATAGTTTGCGGTCGTTTTGTTCACCGTCAGCGTACCGCCGGTAACCGTGCCGCAAGTGACGTTGTAGTTCACTTTCGCAAAGTTGGCGGTAATCGCCACGTCCGCTTTCGGCATCGTGAAGGTGGTGGTAGAGGCCGTCGTGCTGACGAGGGACAAGCCGCTCGGGCTCGTCACCGTCCAACCGGTGAACTCGTAACCGGTACTCGGATCGGATGCGGTAATCGTAACCGTATCTCCCTCGGCCACCGTCGCCACACCGGTACCGCCGTTCACCGTACCGCCCGTGACAGTCACGTTGTGGGTCGGCACCACAATCTTCTCGAAGACGGCGGTGATGGTCACATTTTCAGCCGGCATCAAGAACTTGAGGTTCTCACCAACCGTAACGCTCGACGGGCTCACCGTCCAGCTGGCAAGACGATAACCATCTGCCGGCTCATAGGACAAGGTATACTCCGTTGCATAGGTACCCTTCGTCACGTCGCCCACGACTTTGGCAGTACCAAACGTAGCGTTGTTGGAGTTTACGGTAATGGTGTACTCTTTATCGGTGAAGTTGGCTCGAATCACAACGTCGGACTCCGGCATTGTGAAGGTCGTCATCGTCGCCGTCGCACCGTCAATGGTCAGGCCACTCGGCGAGTCAACGGTCCAGTTGGCGAACTCTTTACCCGTTTCCGGTGTATTGGCGTTCAACTGGATAGTTTCGCCATAGTGGGCAGTGGATTTGCCGTTGGCGTTACCACCGTAAACCGTAATGGAGTACTCGTGCCACTTGTAGAGGGCTTTCACCTCTACGTCGGAGGCAGGCATCACGAACGTGTTGTTCGTAATGGTGATATCGCCGGAAACCACTTGCCACTTGTCGAACTCTTTACCTTGTTCCGGTGCGGTTGTCGGCGGGGTCAAGGTAACCGTTTCGCCCTGAGCCACGCCGGAGGTCTTGTCGGCGTTACCGCCGGTCACCGTCACGCTGTAGGTCTCGGTCACAGGCGGGTTCGGGTCGCCGCCCTCCGGAATATTGCTGCCATCACCCTCGACAAGGATAAAGTTGTCGAACGTGGCAGACAGACCCGCAATGCTCTTCGCACCCTGGATCCAAATTTCGAACTTATCGCTGGTCACATCTGCAGTTGTGGTGAAGTGATACTTACCACTTTCTTTGCAGGAGACCAAGCCATTGTCGTTAATACCCGGACGAATCTTGACATACAGGGATTCAGGATTACTACTATTCATATCGAATTTCAAGGTGTAATCTATACCCGGTTTTATGGTATAACCGTCAATCAAGCTCGCCGAAATCTTTAAGTCAGGATAGAACTCCTGCGACGGGATGGTAAGAACGCCATTCACAACTGAAGCCGTGCCGCCGTTGTTCAGCGTCCAACCATTCATACCATCGGCGAAGTTGCCGTTCTTGATAAGGTTCGTGTAGGTAGACGGCTGAGAGGTCTCGCTCTGCGAGGTCTCGCTCTGCGAGCTTTCGCTCGGAGTAGAGCTGCTCTGCGACGTGCTCGGCTCGGAGGTCTCGCCGCCGTGGCTTCCCTCCCAAAGCGTTACGGTACAGATGATGTCCGTATTCGACGGAATACCGGTAGCACCTTGGAGCGTTGCCTCCAAGTGCGGATCGCTCTCACCCAAATAGGTCAAAGCACCATTCGTCTCAAACAACACTTTCAGGTCATCCGCCGACACGAGAGTCGTCGTGCTCGGATTGTAACCGGTATTGCTCATAAACGATTTCGTTCCGTCATTAACAGCACCGTGGAAAGATTCGCCGTCCACGTGGGTAAAGGCAATTTCAAAGTACTGGTTGGCAGAAACACTACCGATATCTGCCAAGAACTCACGCCAAGTCTTGGAGCTTGTTCCGTCTTTCATACCGGGGCAGTTGCCGTAAACACGGACATAACTCTCGCCATAGTTTTGTTTGAACTCACTATGAGAAATACCTGCCGTGGTCACCCACTGGGCAACCTTCGTCCGCTCGCCCGGAACCGTAGAGGTCGTGCTGGATTCTGCCGCACTGGACTCGGGCTGGCTGGCGATGGACGATTCCGCCTGAGATGTGGTAGATTCGGTCGTAATGGTCGGGTTAGAACCGCCGCCCACCTCGGTAAGCACGAAGGTATCGAACGTACCGCTGACCGGCAGATCAGCACCGCTACCATCTACCAAGTTTCTCGGAGAGGAAATGTAAATCTTGAAGGTCGACAACGCATTCGGGTCAGACACAGTCTTGAATTCGTAAGTGCCGGATTTCGTATACTCCGTAGACTTGTTGCCGCCCGGAACCACTTTCACCATCATATTCTCGTTGTTCGTATTCATAATGAAGGACAAACGATAGGTGGTGTCCGGTTTCAGCGTAACGCCGTCTTTGAGGCTGGCGGTCACCTCCAAAGCATTACTGCTATGGAAATCGGTGACAGTCAACACACCGTTGACAACCTGAACGTTTGCAGAAGCCGGCGTAAACGTCCAGCCATCCAGGCCGTCTTCGAAGTAACCGTTCTTAAGGAGGTTGTCGTCGTGCGTGATGATGTAGGTGTTCGACACATCCGCACTGGTGATGCAACCCTCTTTCTTGGCGTGGGCAATCACCTGGGTTTCGCCGTCCGTCAACACAATCGGGTTGATATACAGCGTCCAAGCACTTTCCACACCGTCTTTGATGGTCTTATATTCAATTTCCGCATCCACGGTCTCACAGCTCAACGCCACAGTGCGGGAACCCGGATAGGTGCCAGCGGCGAGGCTGAACGTCGGAACGTCCACCGTCGGACGAGTAATAACGCTAAAGGTCATATCGCCGGGAACGTCGAGCTGGGTGCCGCTGGTGTTCGCAAAGGACGGCACTTTGAAGGTCAAGTGTTTATCCGTCTGCTCGGTGGGATGACCGGTAAAGACGAGGTGCACAGTAGTTTCGTTGGTTCTCGAAACCTCGGAAAGTGCCAAGCCCGTCGGCAAGGTGCCGATATACCAATCCGCCACCGAACCGAGGTTCGTGGTGATTTCGGCATTGGCAACCTTAATATCCACATAGGTTTGCGGAGCATCCTCGTTCACGAAGAACGAACGGGTCATCTCGTCGCCGATGATAGATGCTTTCGGCTCTTTCTTGGAAATCACGAAGGAACCGCTGGCAACGATATCGTTTCCGCCTTTTGCGGTAAACTCGCCCGGAACAGTAACGCCCACAGGCACATCCGCAGTCGGCGTAACCGTCACTGTACCGGAGATGTTAGCGGTCAACACGTTGCCGCTCACCGAAGCGACTTTTGCCGAAAGACCCAAATCACCCAAGCCGGAGAACCAGGAGGTAATGATATCATTAGCTCTTACCGAAGAGGCGAAGTTGTCGCCGGAAAGGGTAATGGTAACCGGTTTGTTGGAAATCGTTTCGTCTTTCAGTACATCAAGGTTATCGCCTTGCAACTGAGCGGTCGTAGCGGTGGACATAATCTCCACCAAAATCGAGGTGTCCACACCTACGTCACCGGTACCGGTGAACACGAGGCCGGCATCGTTGTAGCCCTCTTTAGAGCCGTCAGAAGCAACGGTGTTCAGGTCGAGCGGACCGTTGACCTGGTACACAATGGTGGACGCATTCATCGACTTGGCTTTTTCGCCCTTGATAATCTTGCCGTCCACACCACGGTAGGCGTTGATTTGAATCGTTTGGGCTGCCAAATCCAACGAGCCGAACGGAGCATTGTTGTTGGTCAAGGTCACACGGAGGTACTGACCGTCGCCCAAAGCACCCACCATGTTGACAAACTCGTTCCAACTCATCGTGTTGGAGGTATTGCCGTCCACGTAACCGACGTACTTATTATCGTCAACGCCGAAGGACATATACTTGTCAACCAGCGTATCGGCCGCAAAGGTATGCACCGCTGTACCGCCGGACAATTGTTTGGTGGTGCGGGACTGGGTCGTAGTCGGAACCGTCATACCGGTAGCGTTCGGGTCACGGTCATAGATACTGACAGTGATGTAGAATTGTTTTGCCAATTCTTGACCGGTAAGAACGTTGTTGTTAATCAAAACGTCGGCATTACGATACGCAAAGTAAGTACGCAGCGTCGTATCGTATTCCACGTTGGCGGAACGGTTCAGCGGGCCGCCAATCATCCATTTCACCGTGCGAGTTTCCTTATCAAATGCATCCTCACCGACAGCGGCAGACACTTCCGAAAGGGTTTGGTTCTCGCCGTAAGCGTAGGAGTCGCAGGTGAAGGTAAAGTTATCCGCAGAAACAGAATCGGTATCGTAGGCTTCCGGATACTGCAGCGTTACAATCATATACTGCGTTTCCGTCAGCGATTCGTGCTGTCTTAGGAACTCTTTCCACTCAACCTTGCCGGTTACGTCTTTACCGCCCACAGAGAAATAGCGGTAGCCATCGGCCGGTCGAACTTCATAGTGCGGAGCCTGGATGGCGGTGGCATGATCAGATGCCCAATACGCCACGAGCTTGGCATCGTCATCGTCCACCGGAATCGTGGCTTCGGTAGCGGAGGTAGCCGTCGGGTCAGCACCCTGTGCCACCTTTTTCACCGTGATGTTATCGACATACAAATCGCCGTTCAGCGTGTTGCTGCCGTCACGGGGAATCCACTTAATGTAGGCGTTATCGTCGATAATCGCCCCCTCTTCGCCGAAGGTGTAGAGGGCTTTTGCCCAAATAACCTTGCCTTCGTTGGCACCGGAGGTGGCACGTTTTTGAATCAACGTGTAGCTGCTGGCATAGAACAAATCCTCGCCGGACACGAGACACGGACGAATCGACATATCTTTCGCCGCACCGTCGCCCAAGGCAAAGGTCGCCTCGACCTGATAGCACTCGTTCTTCTTAAGTTTAGCCTCATTATTGAATGCGTCACTGATGTTCATACGGAAATCGTTCGCATTCGAGAGCGTAATCATATTGGAGTGACCGGTGCTCGCAGTACCGGCATACAGCGTGTCGGAAATCACGCCCGCAACCATCGGACCTTTGTCGGTAGACAGGATGTTGGTTGCCGGAGTACCGTTCACCGGCTCAAAATCCCATGCCTTCAAAAGCTCAAGGTGCGTTGCCTCGGCGACACTGGTCGTCTCCCCTTCGCCAAGCGTGGTGGTAGACTTACGAGAGGTTATGTCCGTCGTGCTGGTACTACTGTTGTCACGATAGATATTCACCTTAATCGTGTTGAGGCGGAATCGGTTAGTATCCCCTGCCGGCGTTCCATCATCTTCAAAGTGGTTATCTTTAACATCGCTCCAAAGCTTTCCGTTCGCTCCGCCCTTGCGGTTGTAGTCAATAGCAAACCACAGCTGCGGGTCGTTATTGAGGTGGAGAACCGCCTCTTCCACGTCGAACAGGAACTGGTACACCTGACCATTCACAAAGTTGATGGGCTGATCCTCATACGACGTATCGTTCTGAGCATCCTCAACGTCAGCACCAGTATCGTTCATCATCGTGTGGATACAGCACTGGAACAAGCCCCAGGCTTCGGGATCTTCAAACTTGAATTCCGGCTCTACGATGATTTCGATATAGTCGCCTTTCTTGAAGTTGCCGATTTCCCACTGATATTTCAGTTCTTTCAGCCAATCGCCCCAGTTGTAGTTGAAGTCCGTTTGGTTTGCGGCTTCAACGCAGAAGTCGACCCAGAACGTACCGTTGGGAGAGAATTCGAGATTGTAAATCGTACCGTTCGGAGCGGGCCAATCGCCATAGTGGACAAAGGCTCCGCTGTTATCCGTCACCACAGCCGGGAACGGGAAATCGCCCTCCAGCATTTGGTCATACGGCCAGCTGTGGTCATAGTCAGCCCTACCGGTATTGCCCGACAAGGCAAAGCCGGTGCCCTTAAACAGTTTCTTCATCTGGGCATAGGACAAGGCATACGGGATGTTCACCGTCTCGCCACGGATGGTGGCGGCGTAACTACGATCTTTATCCTCCAGCTTGGCAAAAACGGGGTTGTCTTGATTTTCCGGAGCTCCATAAGTCTTAACGATAGTCTCATAGAAGTGACTGTGGAGAATCAAAGACTCACTACCGTTCGCCACACCGAAGTAGTGAATGTTGCTGCTATCGTTATTTTCCATAGAGCAGAAGCTGTAACAGCTGATGAGTTTAGTCTCTGCCGGACACCAGTCACGGGTCTCGTTGCCCTTTTGCATTTGACCCACAACGCCGCTCACATAAGCCGTCTGGTTGCCCATTGCCGCCAAAACACCGCCGGAATAGCAGTTGGCGATAATAGCGTCCTTGTTGACACCGGCAATTCCGCCGATGAACCGTGTTCCGCTGGAACCGCTGGCAGACAAGCGTTTGTTGGAAGCAGAGCAGTTGTAGACCTCGCCCTGGTTCTTACCGACCAAACCGCCGATTTGAACCTCATTGCCGGAGCTGCCGTTCGGCGTGTAATCCACAATATAGCCTGCCACCGCACAGTTTTTCACGGTAGACATATTGGCAATACCGGTGATGTAGGTTGCCGGATCGTCACCCGTCGGAACAACCGGCTCTGTCGTGAACAGCTGTGCCGTGAACGAGGTCACATTGTAATCCCAACCGGCCGCATTGCCGCCGGTGAGCGTAACCGAAACCTTGCTTCCCAATTTGTACTCGGAATGTTCCGGGGTCACTTCGCCGTTCGCAGGGTTCGTCGATGCCGGCGTAACTTCATAGTAACAATCGCCCGGAGCTAAGCGGAAGGTGACTTCACCGTCTTTGATGCTGGCGGCGGAAGACGTGGAGTAAACCTCATCGTCATGATACTGAACAGGCTTCTTGGTCACCAAGGTAGCACTATCGACCACGCCGAAATTACCTTTTACGGTCACCAACAAATATTGCTTGTTGTTTTGCGGAGTCAGACCAATCACGCCGTTCTTTTCGTCCTTGGCGTCCGACCACTTTCCGCTGTCGCCCTCGCCTCTCGTTTCGCCGTCAAAGGCAAACACACCGTTGGAAATGGAATCTTTAATGCTGCTGACGCTCCACGGTTTACCTATTGTACGAGCAGTACCGCCCGTTGCCTCAAACGCTTCGTCATCGTAGTCGACCCAGCCGACGAGCGGAGCCATGTGATACGCAGTGCCGCTGGTCATCGTGTTTTTCACCCAGGCGGTGCCCGCACCGTTGTTACCGTTCGGGTCGGATGCCATCAGCACCACGTTCTCCACAGTACCTTTATAGAGCACGCCGAACAGACCAGCATCAAGAGAGTCGTTCGCACTGCTGATCTTCAAACAATAGTCAATAATCTTGTTGTAGTTACCGTTGTAAGTTCCGGTATACGGTTTTTTGCCGGAAGGCGTGTTGTTACCAATCGGCTTGTTGCGGTAGGTGCCCGTCTGGCCGTCGCCGGACAGGTCAAAGCCCGCAATACCGCAATAGTTCTTCACATAGGTGCCGAAGTTGACGTGGCACTCCTGCTCAAAGTTCATATTCCAGAACCAGCTCATACGGCCAATGGCGTTGAGCTGACGGGCAGAGCGGACAATACCGGCTTCCGGTTTTTCCGTTTCGCCAAATTCCGCTTTTGCCTTTTCCGCTGCCGACGGGCAGGAGGACGGATCGTCCGCCTGAGACGGCGTCGGGTTGATAGCGGTTTTCGCCAACACCGGGCAATAATAGAAGGTATAATCGGTGAAAATTTCTTCACTGCCGTTTTTACCGGTCAGAACCACCTGTTGGAGGTAGGTGCCGCCCGTGCCGTTCATTTGGCTCTCATAGGCCGAAGACATACCCTGGAGGTCGCTGGGCAGTCTGTAAGCGTGCATAGTTTCCGTACGGGTCGAACCGTCGTTATCGAAGCGGATGCCACCCTTCGAAAAATCGGCACTGAGCGTATACGTAGTTCCGCCCATCACCAAAGAGGTCAATGTATCGGAGGACAAAATGGCGTAACCGTCTTCCACGCACTCCACGTCGCCACGGAGCAGAGAGTCCGTATGCCAGCCGTTGGCGGCCTCATCGGGATCGCCGTTCATACTGGTAGAACCGTAGAAGCCGACCGTTCCATCGGCATAAATCTCGTAGTAAGCGAGCATAGTCTGGAGGTTATCCTCCAGCGGCCAGTCGCCGTAGTGAGGAATCGGAGAATAGCCGATAAACGTGCCTTCCAGATTGTACTCACTCTGAGCCGCCATCGTAAACGGGAAAATGAGGGAACGCATATAAATGGTATACGGATAAGAATCCGTATCGCTATTTTCTTCGTTACCGTCGCTATCAAGGGCACGCCAGGCAGGATCTGTATAGGCACGAGCGGTAATCCCCGCAGGCTGAGCGGTACCGAATTCGGTTCCCTTGTTGTAGCGATCTTGTTGCAAATAGGCACAATCGGTAAAGCTTGCACCCGGCATTACGGAGCCGACAAAGCCGCCCATATTTGTGGTCGTAACGTCGGCACCGTGGCTCACACGGCCGAACGAGTTACAATCGCTGAACGACACGGATCCCTCGGTTTTGCCGACGAAGCCGCCAACAATGCCGTTAATGCTGCTGCCGGTAACATCGCCGGTGGCGTAAGACGGATACATTGCCACGTTACCATCCGACTGACCGACAATGGAACCGCCCTTCATATAACCCACGAGACCGCCGGTATAATCGCCGCCAATCGTCGGTTCGGAAGTATAGCAAGCATTGACGGTATACGCAGAGCCGGCCTTGGTACCTTCAAGGTAGCCGGCAAGACCACCGGCGTTTTCAGCACCCTCATCTTCCACTTTCACAGCGGCATAGGAGTAATCAAAGACAGAGTTTTTGGCATAACCAACCAAACCGCCGATGTATTTCGCATCGGTGGCACTCACTTTCAGACTATCCACACGGGATGCCATTGTGCCGTAAATATCCGCTCTGTCGTCATAGCGAACTTCTTCCGCCAGAGTCTTATCGGTCAAACGCACGCCGCACTTGATAAATTGCGAGTCCTCCGCCTTACCGGCCAAGCCGCCTACGCTTGTGGAAGCACCACTGCCGCCTTGAACCTTGGCGTCAATCAACGACACTTCTTTAAAGGTCATGTTTTTAACCGAACCAAACAGACCGGTATTACCGCTTGCCGGGCCGACAATGTTAAAGTCGTACAGACCGCAGCCGTTGGCGTTGTAAGTCGTCTGCTTGTTGCCGCCGAACGTGTAGTTGATCGGCGTAAAAGAGGTGAGGTAGTTTTTCAAATCGGCACCGGTGGGCTCACCGACTAAGAAGTCCGAATCCCACGGCAGGAAGTCTCTGCCCTCGCCCTCATATTTCGCATTAAAGTAGATGTCAACAGGTCCGGCTGTATATTCTTCCTGATAATGCACAATACCGGTCTCTTTGTCGACCTCTTTCACATAATCGCCGGTCTCTTCATCGATAACCTTCACGTATTCCACACGGGTCTGTTCGATGTTGAAAGCGTTGCCACCGGCAGAGTATCCGTCAAGGTTTTGCAACTGACGGACATAGCCGACACGCACCGTTTGTCCTTCAGGGCCGGAAGTAATTTCGCCAAAACGGCTGTTTTGGTCGTGGCTTACGCTGTTTTGGTCGCTGGTACGCACAACGTCGCCGGCAAAATCCAGCTCCACGTTGGCAGTAGCTCTCAGGTTACAACCAGCCTCGAAAGCCTCTTTGAATTCGTCGGCATTATTAACGGTAACACCCTCCTGGGCAAGCAGCTTGTCGATGACGCCGTTGCCTTCCGGTGTCACACCGTCTTGTTCCAATCCATCCAAAAGGATATAGTAGACAAATTCGTTTCCGTTCCAGCCAATCATCTGATGATTGGTAACACGATCGTAATTATACAGCGTGGAATCCATCAACAGATTGAGCGGAATAACCACCGAGTTTTCAGTGCCCACCTGCTCCAATGTCACAGAGGCCTCCATATATTTCCTACGAGAAGCGTATGTACTCAAATCGCAGGTCACTTTAATGTAAAGGTCTTCTTTGTTGACGAGCTCGCAATGCACATCAAACTCTTTGATTTCTTTCTCTTTGAGCATTTCGGTGGGGTCGCCACGGTAATAACCCACCATCACGTTGTCGCCGGCAGTATTGACAAAGTCGTCACGCAGGTACGCTTTGGTACGGCCGTTGTCATCTTTGTCTTCACGGGGCAAATTATGGATATCCGCCGCCGTAAAGCCGGATTTCGCATCGGTATAGAAAGCGGCGTACACGTCACCGTTATAGGGGTTAAATTCAATATAATAATGTTTGTCGAGAGTCGTAGAGGTCACCGAGAGTTCGGGGATTATTTCGGAGATAATCGCATCGTTGTCCGAGGCATCAGTGGGGTTATGCATAAGGCCGAAGAAGTTATAGTACAAGTCGCCCCACGACTCATCCCAGTCTTGAGGCATAAATCCACCCGTACCATCCGCATTCGGCAAATAGCAAGGCAACGGATCGTTGTCCGGATCCACCGTGACGGTATACTTATCCTCAAGCTCTTCACGGAGTCTCACCAATTCGCCCGTGGCTTTAAGGGATGTCAAGCGGTTTTGAGCCGCCAAATAGACATCCTTGGCATAACTATTAAGCCGTGCCATTTCCAGATTCTTCTGAATCTGGGCAACCGCCGGCACAGCCAAGCCAAACAGAATCGCCATGATGGCAAGGGTGATCATCATTTCCATCATGGTAAAACCGGTGCGTTTCTTACGTTTCACGCTCCTCGGTCTGCTGTTCGCATAATTCGTATTGTTATTCATACTCTCGACCTCCCACAGAATTTCGTGGATTACAATCTTAATAATATGGTATATAAGGTTTGCATACAGTGCGGAGTTTTGCCGCACCGGGTTTTTATTATCAGCCGCTTTCGGCAAGAGGAACAAAGTTTTTGGGGAAACCACTTTTACAAAAACAGATGCATTTTCGGCGTTAGCCAATGCTACTGAAAACGCTAATTTTCCAAAGAACACGACAAATAAGCAAAATTCACGGATTTTTCCGTAAAAATTTGCCTAAATTTCCTCTTTTTTCGTTTGTCCTTTTCGGTTTTTTCTTTTCACAAAAAGTCGTTTTTTGGCAGATATATACAAAGCACGCTCGTCATCGCACATTTTAATTGGTTATTTTGCACAAACGAGGTGCTGTTTACCCATTCATATAATAGAACATTTCGCCATAAAAGTCAACAATAATTTTGGCTTTTGATTTCTTTTTTGAAAATTATTTTGTAAAACCGATTTTTCCCCGATTCTTGTTAAATTTTCACAAAAAATTCAAAATTTTTCAAAAAAAGTCGTTGCATTTCGTTTAGGTTTATAGTATACTCTATCTATATACTATCTTTTGTGTTGAATTCCTTTTGAAGTTCAGCCCTACTTTCCAAGCATAGTATCACTTCCCGGCTTGCCGGACCTTTGCGAAGGAGAATGCGTATGTCTTACAGATGGTTTAAGGAATGGGCAGATAAAACCCCGAAAACGATTATCCTCATCGAAACCCGTGAGGGATTTGAATCCTTCGGCACTTGTGCGACAATCGTGTTTCGTTTAATCGGTGCCCCCATGTTCCGTCCTAACAAAAAAGAAAAAACCAAGGATCCTGAGGTTCTCGTTCCGATGCGAGATTACCCCACCCTCCTCGATAAAATGAATCGCTATCAAATCAGCTACCTTGTGGCTCGAGAGGACTTTAAGGTTTACAGCAAAGAATTCGACCAGCGTTTCTACGACATCTTTGCCACGCCGATTAGAAACCCTGAAAAAGCCACCGAGGAAGACCGCATGGACCGTGGTCTCGCCGTAGACGACCGTGTCACGGTAAAAAACCTCGAAACTCGCAAAGAATGCTGCTGGAAATTGGTTCCCGCCGCAGAAGCGGATGTCAGCCGCCGTGAAAAAAGCGGTAACCTGAGTGTTGAGTCGGTGGTGGGCAATTCTCTGCTCGGTCACCGTGTCGGCGAGGATTTGACGATTGTGCGTGGCTTAAACGACACTGCCACCTACCGCATTCTCTTTGCGTTAGACAACGACGACCGCAAGTTGAAAAAGATTAAACGTGAAAAACTGTCCAAAGCTGCCGCCGCCGAGGAAGCGGCCGAAGAGGACGAAGCCCGCAAACACTTGGCGGATATCGCCGCCTTTGCCGAGGCTGAAGAAAATGACACCCCGGATTTCCTGAATCCCGAACCCGGATTGGACGAACCCAACGCCCCGACCGTTCACTTGAAAACCCAAAATGCCCACGTCTCCTCTGCGTTGATGAACGACGACGGGCCCGTCATGGTGTTTAAGGAAAATACGCCGGAGGAGCTTGCCGCCGAGCAAGCGGAACGTGACCGCATCGCCGCTGAGCAAGCCGCTGAGCAAACCGCCGAACAAGACTTTGCGGATGAGCAGCCCATTAGCTTTGAGGAAGCTCCCGCTTTTGCGGACGAGCAACCCATCAGCTTTGAGGAAGCTCCCGCTTTTGCGGATGAGCAACCCATCAGCTTTGAGGAAGCTCCCGCTTTTGCGGACGAGCAACCCATTAGCTTTGAGGAAGCTCCCGCTTTTGCGGATGAGCAACCCATCAGCTTTGAGGAAGCTCCCGCTTTTGCGGACGAGCAGCCCATTAGCTTTGAGGAAGCTCCCGCTTTTGCGGACGAGCAGCCCATTAGCTTTGAGGAAGCTCCCGCTTTTGCGGACGAGCAACCCTTGGAATTCATTGATCCGGTCGCTGTCTCCGATCAAATGCCGGTCAATGTGGCGAATGCCGATGCCGCTTTTGCGGACGAAATCCCCTTTTCCGCCTCCGAGGCCGATGCCTTCTTACAATCCATGACGAACGACGTCGCACAAGGCGTGCCGGCGACCGCTGTTCCCTCTTCCTCCGCCATTGTGCCGTTCTCCACCTCGCTAACCGAGTTGTTCTTCGGCCCGAAAAAACCGGGCAAAGCCAAACACGCCGCCGCCAAACGCATTAAGAGCAAGCTTCCCAAATCGGCGAAACACGTAAAAACCCGTGCTATGCGTAAATTGGAAAAGCTCGCCGGTCGCTCTCACGCAAAACGTGGCGTCGCATAATACGTTCTTGTAAAAAAAGAGTGCCAACGGCACTCTTTTTTCTTGTAAACGCAAAAAAAATGTGTTATAATAAGGAAATATTAAATCTTTATAAGGAGGGCACCCCTTGACCCTGTTCATAAATTGCTGTGTGCGAGAAAACTCCCGCACGAGACGGCTCTCCCTCGCTCTGCTTGAAAAACTGGGGGATGAAGTCACCACGGTAAACCTGCCCGAACTGCATTTGCAACCGCTGGACAACGAAACCCTCGAAAAACGCACCGCCCTTTCGCAGGCGGGCGATTTTTCCGACCCCTATTTCGATCTCGCCAAGCAGTTTGCCGCCGCCGATACCGTTGTGATCGCCGCCCCGTTTTGGGACCTCTCTTTCCCCTCACTGCTTAAACTGTATTTTGAACATATCTACATCATCGGTCTCACCTCCGCATACACCGAAAACGGGTTGCCGCTTGGACTCTGCCGGGCACAAACGCTATATTATGTCTCAACTGCCGGCGGCCCGTTTCTCCCCGAATACGGATTTCACTACGTCCGTGATCTCACCACCCAATGCTTTGGCGTGAAACAGGCAAAAGCCGTTGTCGCCGAAGGGCTTGATGTGGTCGGGAACGACCCGGACGCCCTGGTGAATGCCGCCATCCACTCTCTCGATTCTGTGCTTTAATGAAAGGAGCCAACCACTATGCAAGAAGCGTATATCAAACTGGGCGTTGCGACACTGTTGCCGGTTTTCGCCGCTATCCTCCTCTTTATTCTGGACAAGCGAACCGCCTTCAATCGCATAAATTATGTCGTAAAACAAATTATTTTCGGCTTGGTGTTCGGCGGATTTGCCATTATCGGAACAGAGTGGGGTATCCCGCTTAACGGAGCCGTTGCCAACTGCCGTGACGGAGCGGTGCTCATCGGCGGCTTAATGTTCGGTGCCCCCGCCGGCATTATCGCCGGTATCATCGGCGGTGTGGAACGCTGGATTGCCGTGGCATGGGGTGTCGGCTCGTTCACCCGTGTGGCGTGCAGTGTTTCCACCATTCTCGCCGGTTTCTATGCAGCCGCTTTGCGGAAATATATGTTTGAAAACAAAAAGCCGGGCTGGTTTATTTCCCTTTGCACCGGCATCGTTATGGAAGTATTCCACTTGACCATGGTATTCCTCACCAATATGAACACCCCCGAAAAAGCCATGGAAGTGGTTAAGGTTTGCACCGGCCCGTTGATTGTGGCAAACAGCATCGCCGTGATGTTGGCGGCCATCGTCTTGTCGCTTCTCTCCGGCGAACCGCTTATCAAGAAAAAATCCGGCATACGCATTTCCCAAACCATCCAAAAACGGATGCTTACCACCGTGGTAATCGCCTTTATCGCCACCTCTCTCTTTATTTTTGAATTACAGGATAAAATCGCAAATGCCCAGGTGGAGAATCTGCTTTCTATCGCCCTGAGCGACGTAACCGCAGACATCGACGACGCCTCCAACGAAAATCTGCTGACCTTGACCCGAAAAATCTTCTCGGAGATTGACGGAAAATCGCTGGACGCTTTGGTAGAAAAATACGACGTGGCGGATATCAGTATCGTGGATAAAAACGGCATCATCGTCGACAGTTCCGCTGAAGCCTATATCGGCTTTGATATGGCATCCGGTGCACAATCGTCGGAATTCCTCACATTGCTTGATGACACAAACGGCGTAAAAGAATTTGTGCAAGAGTACCGACCCATTACCAGTGACCAAAAGCTTATGCGTAAATACGCCGGCATTAAAACGGATGACGGCTTTATCCAAGTGGGATACGATGCCTCTCGATTCCAACAGGACATTGATGAAAACGTGTTGGGCATCACTAAAAACCGTCACGTCGGCGAAACCGGCTACATTCTCATTTTGGATGAAAAACATACCGTTGTCAGCACTCCGGCAAACCTTTCTGCCAAAACAGCGGAGAAGGATATCCAAAACATCCGGCTCGGCAAACCCAACACCACTTTTGAATTAACCATCGCCAATGCCCCCTGTTTTGCCCGCTACAAAACCACTGAGGGATATTACGTGTTGTCCGTTTTGCCCAAGGATGAGGCATACAAAATGCGTAACATCGCCGTTTTCGTAAACACCTATATGGAAATTCTCGTGTTTGCGGCGTTGTTTGCCCTTATCTACCTGCTCATCAAGCAGGTTGTCGTCAACCAAATTAAAACCATAAACAATTCTCTCGCCCGCATTGCCAACGGCGATTTGAACGAAATGGTCAACGTTCGCTCCAACGAAGAATTCGCCTCGCTGTCAGACGATATTAACTCGACGGTGGACACCCTTAAACGCTATATCAACGAGGCGTCCGCCCGTATCGACAAAGAATTGGAATTCGCCAAAAGCATTCAGGCATCGGCACTTCCCAACGTGTTCCCCGCTTTCCCGAAACGTAAGGATTTCGAGATTTATGCACTGATGGATCCCGCCCGTGAAGTCGGCGGCGACTTTTATGATTTTTATATGACCAACCAAAACACGCTCCACTTCTTGGTGGCAGATGTGTCCGGCAAAGGAATCCCCGCCGCTATGTTTATGATGCGGGCAAAAACCGAGTTGAAAACCCTTACCGAAGCCGAGTTGCCGCTTTGTGATGTCTTTACCCGTGGCAACAACGCCTTGTGTGAGGGCAACGACGCCGGTATGTTTGTCACCGCCTGGCAGGGCAGCGTGGACTTGGAAGAGGGACTTTTGCGGTTCGCCAACGCCGGTCACAACCCGCCTCTCATCCGCCACGATGACGGACGATTTGAATTTTTGCGTTCCCGTGCCGGCTTCATTTTAGCAGGCATGGAGGATACAAACTATAAAACGCAAGAGTTCCACTTAGATCCGGGCGACACGGTGTTCCTGTATACCGACGGCGTTACCGAAGCCACCAACGCTCAAAACGAATTGTACGGCGAAACTCGCCTGCAAAATGCTCTCAACACCTGCGACTTCAGCGATATGCAATCGCTTTGCGACTACGTGAAAGCAGACGTGGATGCCTTTGTGGGCGACGCTCCCCAATTTGACGATATCACCATGGTGGCGTTCCGCTTTGCCGGAGCCCCCTCTATCCATTTTGAAGAGGCGGAGCTGGCCCACATCAACGATGTGACCGCTTTCGTGGAAACAGAACTGGAGAAAATCAACTGTCCCATGAAAACCGTCATCCAAATCAACGTGGCGATTGATGAGCTGTTCAGCAATATCGTCCGCCACGGATATCCCGACCGCAAGGGCCCCGTCACGGTGAAAGTGGTTGAAAAACTGGCACCTCACGCCGTCTGTATCCGCTTTGAGGACGAGGGCATTCCCTACAACCCGTTGCAAAAAGAAGACCCGGATGTTTCGCTGACCGCAGACGAACGCCAAATCGGCGGACTTGGTATCTATATGGTGAAAAACACCATGGACGAACTGAAATACAAGTATGAGGGCGGCAAAAACATCATGACTATCATCAAAAACCTGGAGGGCTGATATGAACGTTTTAGAAGAAGCCATTCTTTTTGGCACTGACGCCCATAAAGGGCAAATGCGAAAAATGGCAAAGACGCCGTATATCCTCCACCCGTTAGAGGTCGCCGCCATTATCGCTACCATCACCCCCGATTTAGAGACGATGGCAGCAGGCGTTTTGCACGATACAGTTGAGGATTGTAACGTGGACCCCCGTGAAATCAAACGACGTTTCGGGGCACGTGTGGCGGCACTTGTACAAAGCGAAACCGAGGATAAGATGTCCACTCGCCCCGCCGCCGAAACGTGGAAAGAGCGTAAGGACGAATCGCTTCTCATGCTAATGCTCACTCCCGACCGTGATGTACGCATTCTATGGCTTGCCGACAAGTTGTCCAATATGCGGTCATTCTACCGCTCCTATTTGCATGACGGAGACGCCATGTGGCAAACCCTTAACCAAAAGGATCCCGCTATGCACGCTTGGTATTACCGCACCATCGCCGAGTACGTCAAGGACGATTTGGGGGATACCGCCGCCTATGCGGAATATGTGGACCTTATAGAAAAAACCTTTGGAAAGGAAGAAATTCAATGAACCTTATTCAATCAAAAATGGATGACCACACCTTAGTCTTAATGGTAGACGGGCGTATCGACTCCACCAATGCTCCGCAGGTGGAAAACGACATTGATACCATCCGTGAACAAAGCAAGTATGAATCTGTGACGCTGGACGTTGAGGATTTGGAGTACATTTCCAGTGCCGGATTGCGTGTCATCTTACGCCTGCGAAAAAACGAACCCTCTTTGACGGTTATCAACGCCTCCAGCGAGGTGTATGAAATTTTTGAAATGACCGGTTTTTCCGAAATGATTCCCGTTTCCAAGGCTTACCGCAAGTTGTCGGTGGAAGGGTGCGAGGTTATCGGTCAAGGTGCCAACGGCAAGGTATACCGCATTGACCGAGATACGATTGTAAAGGTGTATATGAATGCGGATGCGTTACCGGATATTCACCGTGAGCGTGAGCTTGCCCGCCGTGCCTTTGTGCTCGGCATCCCCACTGCCATCCCCTACGACGTCGTTAAAGTCGGTGAGGGGTACGGCTCCGTTTTTGAACTGCTCAACGCCGAGCCGTTTACGAAACTTTTGAAAAACGAGCCGGAAAATGAGGACAAATACGTCGGGCTGTATGTGGACCTCATGAAAAAAATCCACAGCACAACCGTTCGCCCCGAGGATATGCCGGATATGCGTAACGTTGCTATCAACTGGGCAAACTTCCTCGTTCCGTATCTGCCGGAGGGCAAAGGCGAAAAACTGGTGGATTTGATGGAGGATGTTCCAATTGACCACCACATGCTCCACGGCGATTATCACCTAAAAAATGTGATGATGCAAAACGGCGAGGTGCTGCTCATTGATATGGACACGCTCTGCCAAGGACATCCCGTTTTTGAGCTTGCCAGTGTGTTTAATGCGTATGTCGGTTTCTCCGAAGTGGATCACTCGGTCGTGAAAAACTTCCTCGGACTTCCCCGTGAAACCTCCTTGCGTATTTGGAACAAAACCTTGTCTCTCTACTTTGAAACCGATGACAAAGAGCGACTCAACGCCGTTGCCGATAAAGCAATGCTCGTCGGTTATACACGCTTGATGCGTCGTCTTATTCGTCGAAACGGATTAAACGACAAGCAGGGCAAAAAAGAGATTGAAGTCTATAAAGCACACATTTTAGAGCTGCTCGACCGTGTCGACACTCTCGTATTTTGAAAGGAGCAATCATTATGCAAATTAACAAAACCCAAAACGATTCGAACTTAACTCTCGCTCTCGCCGGACGTTTAGACACCAACACAGCCCCTTCGCTGGAAGCGGAATTGGGCGGAAAACTGGATGGCATCACCAACCTCATTCTCGATTTTAACGACTTGGAATACATCTCCTCCGCCGGTCTGCGTGTCATCCTTTCGGCTCAAAAAGAGATGAATTCCCGTGGCAAAATGGTAATCAAAAACGTCTGTGCCGACATTATGGATGTGTTCGACATCACCGGCTTCTCGAATATTTTGACCATTGAATAAGACAACTTAAACGTAGAACAAAACCCCTTAAACAGTAAAATCCCCGGTCGCTCGACCGGGGATTTTTTATATTCTTTTTTGCGACCGATTGTATAACGACAAAATTCCATTTTTTGGAATTTTGTTCTGTAAAGTCACTCTGCTTTACAGGCGATTTTAATAGCTCCGGCGACAAATTCCGCCGTGCCGGCGCCACCCGCCTTGTCGATGTTTTCCGTAAACTCACCGCCGGCAGCATACATCTGCCCGAGCGACAATAATATCGGGTTGGTGCAGGTGTAGTAGTGCTCAGAAATGTAGTTTTGTAGCGATTTCACAAGTTCTTGTGCTTCGGCGGAGTCAGGGCCGGCTTCTCGAATCTTTCCGAACTCCACAAAGAAGTTCATCAGCCCATCTCCCGCTTTTTTCTCCTCAGCTTCAGTGCGGTTTTCCGTTTTTTTCTCGTATTCCCGGAAAGCATCCGTCTGTCCCCACTCTTCCTTGGCACGAGCAGCGTATTCTTCTAACTTACTTTTGTCAAACGACGAAAAGTCCACAATAATTCCTCCTTTCTTTTTCATGTTTTCGGCTTTTTGAAGCAGTTTTTCTATGTGTTCCTTTTTTAATTTGAGCAACTCAATTTGCTGGGAAAGTGCTCGATCACTGTCAAAGTTCGGGGAGCCGAGCATCTCCCGGATATCCGCAAGAGAAAACTCCAATTCCCGATAAAAAAGAATTTGGGCGAGCCGGCGAAACTGCTCCTCGCCGTAAAGCCGATAGCCGGCATCGGTCACAGTACTCGGCGAAAGCAACCCGATTTCATCATAGTAATGCAGTGTGCGTACGCTCACACCACACAAATCGCTAACCTCTTTTACGGTTTTCAAATTCTCCTTCATCGGACACTCTCCTCTCACGTTGTCTTTATCATACACTATGACGTACCGTTAGAGTCAAGCGTTTTTTAGATTTTTTTGAAAACGAATTTTGTAAAAAACCACGGATTGACAACCATTTTTATAAACCGCTTGTTTTTTTCGGCATTTGTTTTATACAATCGTCATTTTCCTGCATTTTTCGCTTGACATAATAATGTATGTATAATAAAATAAGATCGTAAATATACGCTGTATAAGTGTACCCTTTTGCGGCATCTTTACAGAAATTTGAAGGAGGGAAAAGGATGAAACAACCGAACCGACAAAAGAAACTTTCCGGCTCGTTTTTTATGCGGCTCGCCGCCATACTGTTCTGCCTTGTCGTCCTTCTCACCTGCCTTATTTCCGGCATCCTTGCCCGCTATATCGGCAAAGACAATGTGAGCGATCCCGCCCGTGTTATTAGATTTGAAAAGCTTTCTGTGGACAACAACGACAACGTGTTTACCGACGCTGACAACCACACCATGCTGTTGGCTCCCGGTATGACCATTCGCCGTGATACCGCCGTGACCTTCGGCGGTGCTGAAGCGGCGTGCTATGTGTTTGTCCGCATCACTGCTGACGGGTTCACCAAATCCGACAATTTCACCTACCGCTACGGCACGGTCAGCGGCAAAACCATCGACTTCGCCGTGGATTCCGGCTGGACTTTCTTAAAGGTGGACAACGGAGCATCCGTTTACTACACAATTACCGACCCAGGCGAGGGACTTTCCGCCAAGCCGGTACTGCAAAACGGCAGTATCACCGTCGGCAGCGACTTCACCCGCACCGATATGCTGGCTCTTCCCTCCACGCTGCGTTTGGCGGTGGATTCCTACGCCGTCCAGTTTGACGGGTTCGGCGACTTTGCCACCGAAGCGGAACACGCCTCTGTTGCGTGGGATTCGGTGAAACAACATAACGTGGAAATCTGATTTACTTTTTGAATACACTTTTGCGAAAGGAGGAATGCGATATGAAAAACAAGAACAAACGCCTGTGCAAGCGACTGATATCGTTGCTTGTCTGCTTTGCCATGCTCTGCTCTCTGTCGCTGACCTCCATCGCTTTGCCTCAAAACACTGACCCCGAATTGACTCCTCGTCCCATAGCGACAACCCTGTCGAACAACCCCGCTCTTTCCGCTTCCGGTATCACCGATATCGCCGATCAAACACCGTTTATCACCTCCGACCTCGCTATTTTGTGCGACGGTGTGCAGGTGCAGGACGTGATTTTGCCTCAGGGCGACGAAAAGAATCTGTCTTTGTCTGCAAACGGCCTTTCCGTGACCGATATCCAATGGCAAATTCTTGTGGACCGCAGCCAAAATCAGTGGGCTAACATTCAAGATGCCACCGACCGCCATTTCCGTCTTTCCTATGCGGCGGTGATGTCGGCTCTTTACGATAACGATATTGCCTCTCTGCGTGTGTCCGCCAAGGATGAGGACGGCAACCCGCTCGTCAGCGAACCGCTTCTTGTGAAAGTCACCGAAAAAGCAACGGAAAACTTGCCGGTTCTCTCGACCAAAAAATCGTCCTTACTGTCTCTTGCGGAACCGATTAACACTGACGCACCGGAATCCGATTACATCAACATCACCATCAACTACCTGAGTGCGGACGACCCGTCCCGTCAGGTCTATTCGCCGTACACGGCAAGCGTGCTCACCACATACAGCTATTCCCAAAACGTGTTAAGCCCGACACAAATCGGTTTTGCTCCTTACTACATCGGTACCCAAGGCGAACCGATCCCGGAGGACGGCGACACCGTCACCGCCACCCTCGCCGGCGAAACCCGCAGTTACACCTACAACGCCACCGCCAAAACCTATACGAACGACGACACCTCGGTGGTGGAAACCGACAGCGATTGGCTGACCGCCATCAAAAGTGCCGTCGTTCATGAGGCCGCCACCGTCTCCGCCGACACCATTTACGTCAACTATGATTACGGTGCAAGCCCTGTGAAAGATATCGTCTACAACGTCTATTACGTGAGCATCGACGTGCCCTATTCGGTACGCTACTATTTCCAAAACATCAACGACGACGAATATACCCAAAACGCCGCCATTTCCTTTACCGGTATGGCGAAAACCGGCACTATCGTCGGCGACGATACGCTGGAGCAACCGGTGTATGACTTCTATGGCGTGGAACCGGGCGAGGACTTCGGCTTCTCTGCTCTTTACCACTATCCCGAATCCGTGGCGGCGGATGGTTCCACCGTGTTCGACTACTATTTCGACCGCAACTATTACATCATCAAATTCGACAACAACGGCGGCTACGGCGTGGAACCCATTTACGCCCGCTACGACGCTTCCTTCGTCGTGACACCGCCTACCCGCCCCGGCTACGTGTTCCAAGGCTGGGACGAAATCACCACCTATGAATTTAACGTCTATGCTACGGTGAACGGCGTGGAGACCCAAGTAGGCACCCAAACCCTCACCGCCAGCCAGTACGTCGATTTAGGTGGCCCGTCTGCCTATACCCGCAACTACACCGCCCCGAACGGCACAGTGTATGTGAACGCCACCCACCGCTTTGTCGACTCCTACGGTGACGGCACGGCGGACGAAGGCACCTCCGCTTCCCACACCTTCAACGGCAACATTGCCGCTCGAACAGTCGCCTATAAAGCTCTGTGGACGGTGACTAACACCACCGCCACCATCGTGTTCTGGCGTGAAAATGCCAACGACGAGGAGTTCAGCTATTGGGGCTCTCACTCGATTACCGTCCAATCGAACACCACCATCAACGGCGAGGATTACCTGAGCTATCTTGGTTCTTCCATCTCCACCAACGACACCAAATACTTCACCTACCTCACCGCCGACAAGAATGTGCTCGTCGAGGGCGACGGCTCGACCGTTGTCAACGTGTATTACAGCCGCAACCGCTATACAGTTTTGTTCAAGGGTGGTATCAACTCCACCTGCGGTCTTGAGGCTCATACCCACTCCGATGCCGCCGGTTGCTACGCTTATCCGCTGTGCAACCAACACACCCACACCGCTGATTGCTACAACTGCGGTAAAGAGGAAATCCCCCACACCGAAGCGTGCTGTTCCCTTGTGGAACATACCCACACGGCGGCGTGTCTTTTGGAGTGCGATAAAGAGGAACACACCCACACCGATGTGTGCTATAACTGCGGATTCCCCGCCGGTTACCAGCACACGCACACCAACGACTGCTGTTCTGTCACAGTGCATAAGCACACCAACGATTGCTGTTCTGTCACGGTGCATACGCACAACGATGCCTGCTGTGACAAGCCGGAACACGTCCACAACGGCACAAATTGTAACTACCTGATCTGCACGGCACACGTGCATGATATTACCTGCTATACGAGCACTACACTTTCCACCACCAACGGTAATATTTCTTCCTATGCGGTAAATATCCAAAATCCAGTCAACGGAACAATTTATCGTTATCGCAACGGCAGATACGACTATAACACAACCTACTACAATTTCTTCTACTTTAACGATACATGGTATTATATCAACACTACAAGTGGCAATACATCTGGCTCCATCGGAGGCATTTCTTTCAACAAGACATTGTCGAATCCCGGCTCTAACGGAGGTGTCACCTCCGTCACCGCCAACTTATCCTGCGGTCAGCCGGACCACACCCACACCGCTGCTTGCTATGCCTGCGGCAAGATGGAATCGCCGCACACCCGTGCCTGCTACACAAGCCAAAACCTCGGCACGAACAACTTGGACTATATCGACGAAATCGACAATCCGGTAAACGGCACAATTTATCGCTATCACTACTACCAATGGCGTCTTATCGGCGGTTCCGATAACGTTTATTACAACTATTTCTATGTCAATGACACCTGGTACTACATCAACAACACCAGCACCAGCACGACCGGCTCGATTGGCGGTATCTCTTTCGACGGCACGTTGGGCGTCCCCGGCAACAACGAATATACCTCCGTTACCGCCACCACCACCTGCACCACCCACCACCAACACGATGACACTTGCTGTACGCTGACGGCACACACCCACGGCGACGGCACTTGTAACCTCAACAACTGCCCGACCGGTGGCGTGGAGCATACCCACGGCGATGGCAACTGCGTATACGACAAATGCCATTTGGAGGAACACACCCACGGTGACGGCAAATGCGTGTACGACAAATGCCATCTGGAGGAGCACACCCACACCGCCGCCTGCCTTAAGTGCGGCAAAGAAGAGCATACCCACTCGGATGCTTGCCACTACGCTTGCCAAAAGGTGGAACACCACCACACAAACAGCTGCTGTACAAAAACCGCCCACATCCACTCGACAGGTTGCTATACCATTAGCGGTACCTATTACGGCAACGCCTTGCATTTGAACACCACCGGTGCCATCATCGACAACATCGCCTCGGTTGCGGTTAACAGTGTCACATTGTATTACGATTCCACTGCCGGCACCAACAACCGCTATCTCTACTATAAAATCGGCAATCAGTATTATCAGCTGTACTACGGCACCAACACCACTAACCGTATCACCTATAACAACCGCAACACGATTTCCAATCTCGGCATCGAGAAAACCTGCACCTTGGCGGAACACACCCACGGTGACGGCTCGTGTGCCTACGGTTGCGGACTGATTGAACATACCCACAACGATTATTGCTATGCCTGCGGTCTTGTCACTCACACCCACGGCGACGGCAACTGCAACGCCAACGCCTGCTCTGACCCGACCCACCACGAGCATACCGCCGACTGCCTCACCTGTGGCTTCGAAGCAGAACACGTGCACACCGCCGACTGTGCAAAGGTGCTCGTCTGCAACATTCCGGAGCATACGCACACCGATGACGCCAGCAGCGGCAACTCGACCAACAACTACCACTACGGCTTTGTGGCAAAATACGAACAGGATATCTATGATGTTTGGCCGCTTTACTCGGATTATACCGCCACGGATAATGACTTGATTAAAGGCTCCACCACATCACGGTTTGCCAGCTACACCTATAGCTGTGACGACGGTGGCGGCGGTTCGTATGCCTCTCGCCGTGTCACGATGACGGCGGATATGTGCGACACCAAAGACGGTGTTGCCATCGCCACGTTTAGTGCTGCAAGTAGTTCTACTCTGTATGATTTCACCTACTATTTTGAAAGCTTCGACCAAAACGATCCCTCTACGGCAACGCACGTCAAATACAACAACCGCTGGTACGATAAGAGCGACATCTATTCCCAGTCTCTTTACGGCACCACCTCGTTAAGTGCAAAATCCATCACCGGTATGACCTCTGCGGGCACAAGCGGCAGAAACCTTTACTATACCCGCAACTCCTACACGTTGGATTTTTGTAACTACGATAACTCCGTTATCAGCGAACATTCCTACTCGGTGAAATTCGAACAGCCCATCGACTCGGTGATTGACGTGGCAAACTACATCCCGCCGTATCCGTCGACCTTGGAAGAAAACGCCTACGAATTCGTCGGCTGGTATACGACGGAGGGTCGCTATCCCGGTTCGGAATACGTCCCGGGTATGACGATGCCCGCCGGCCCGGTGGCACTGTATGCCAAGTGGGTGCCGCTGACCCACCACGTCCGCTTCTTCGAGACATACGACGATATGCTCGCCTACGAAGCCTCGGTGGCGGCGGGAACACCGGACGAATCGCTCGTGTATGTGAAGCCGTCCAACCCCGACGTAGAATACTCCATCGAAACGAGCCACGGCAGTTATATCGGCTCTATCCCCAACCCGGATAAACTCCATGTGGTGAACCCGGGCGGTTCCTCCACCGAATACGATTTCGGCGGCTGGTTCTTTATCCAAAACGGCTCGAAAAAGGCGTATACGCCGCTCGATATGCCGGTCACCCGTGATATGAATATCTTTGCCGACTGGGGCAGCCACAGTGCTCAGCCCTATGTGGTTCACTATGCTCTGAACACGGCGGAAACCGACACGAATTACCTGCACCTTCTGCCTCGTGCCACCGCCACCTACGCCGACTTAACGCAAACCGTCACCTACGGCGATGACGACCGTACCTATGTGTGCTTAAAAGACGGCGAAGTCACCTACGGTTGGCACCGTGTCATTGCCAACGACACCATAGGCTATGCCTACCAAGGTACCACTCGTACCTTCTCCGCAAAAGCCGGTAATCCGTTTAATCAATTATTTGAGGGCTTTAACAACCGCTTCTTCCCCACCGTTCCCTCTCACTCCATCACCGTGGCGTTTGAGGAAAGCTCGGTTGACCCCCGTATCAACACCTTTACTTTCCGCTATGTGGAAGTCCCGAACGTCAGCTATACCGTAAAATACATCAACTCCGACACCGGTGCGGTGCTTCATTCCCCCAAAACCGTCACCACGACGTCGTCGGTTGTCACCGAACGCTTTATGGTGTTCTCCGGCTTTGTTCCGGACGCATTCTATAAACAGCTTGTGTTAGCCGTTACGCCCGACCCCAATAACCCGGATCAATGGATGTCGTCCCCGGACAACGTGATCACCTTCTACTATTCCGAGAACACCAGCTCCGCCCGCTACACCATCCACTTCTTACTTCAAAAGAACGACGAATCGGCACGCACGCTGACAGACGCCGACTACGCCGTTAGCTTTGCGGAGGACGGCACGTATGCCTTCTCCTCGAAATTTGAGGAATCCGGTTCCCGTGTGGACGGCGTTTCGGATAAGGATATCAGCACCGAAATCAGCCCCATCGAAGTTGCCGGTTACGACTTGGTCTCCAACAAAGCGGTGGAGGTGCGTGGTCAGCAAAACGGCTCTTGGGCACAAAACGCTCCCGCCTACTCCGGCGGCAAATATACCATTTTGCCGGTTATGTACGGTACCGACTTGTTCTTGTTCTATCAGCGTGAGGAATATGCGTACAACGTGTATTACCTGCTGTACGGCACGCCGGTATCCACCAGTGACCGCCAAAACTATACGACAGTTGCCGCCGACACCACCGGTCACGTTTTGGCAGACACCACCTCCGGCACGGCGTTGTACGGCTCGTCCTACTCCGCCACCGCACCGGATATCCCGGGTTACACCTGCGTCACCAACAAAACCATCACCAAAGATATTACCCCGAGCCTTGAAAGCAACTATATCGTATTCTTCTATACCCCGTTGCAGTACACGGTGCAATATCAGGTGTGGAGAAAAGGCGGCGGTACCGTCAGTAACGGTAACGAAACCTTCTCGGATCCCCTTTCGCTCTCCGGCTCTACCGCCACGGCATCCCCCGGCTTCACCTTTGCCGGCTGGTACGTTGACCCCGAGTGCACCATCCCTGCCACCTATAATGCCTCTACCAACCCGAACGGTATGGGCACCACCTATACGGATTCGACCAAAGCGATCGTCGACGCCAACGGTGCCTATGTCTTCCCGGACGTTGCCCACCTTACCGCCAACGGTACCGAGGGCTTCACCGGTAACATCTTCTATGCCAAGTTCAACCCCGAGTTCGGCGACTTGACCATCCGTCGTGAAAACAGCCAAAACGAGGGCACCGGAACCCAAGTGTTCCAGTATGAAGTCAAGAACAACGAAACCGGCGATATTGTGAACATCACCATTTCCGGCGACGGCGAAGTCACCATTAAAGACATTGCTGTCGGCACCTACACGGTGACCCAGAAAAACACCTGGTCTCACCGTTGGACGGACACCGCAAAAACGGCAACCGTTACTTCCTCCACGCCGGGTCTTGTGGTATTCAACGCCAGTGCCGTCAACGACAAATGGCTCAACGGCAACAGCCCGGTTGCTAAGAACGTGAAAAACGCCACCGAATGAAAGGAGAATGCGTTTTGAAAAAGAAACTGAATAAAAAACGCTTACTTCTCGCCCTTGTGGTTACGCTGGCGATTGCGGTTGCGGCAACCACCGGCGTGCTTGCCTATATGTTCCGCCATGCGGGAACGCAGATAGACGGCACCTTTGAGGTTCAAAACCCCACCTGCCAAGTGGTGGAGGAGTTTGACCCCGACACCGGTATCAAATCCTCCATTAAGATACAAAACGGCAGCAACGGCGATTGCTATGTGCGGCTGAATTTGGTCTCCTACTGGCAGGACGGCGACGGCAACGTCGTGATGCCCGGCGTGCTTGGCAAACCGTCCAAACTCCCCACCATCGACTACGATAACGGTCATTGGCTTAAAGACCCGAACAGCGATATTTACTACTACAAAACGCCGGTCGCTCCGGGTGCTTTGACCGAGGATTTGCTCAATCGCCCCATCACACTGGTTACCGACAAGTGGGAAACTGAAGAGCCTGTTTACCAGGTCGTTGAGGTATTTGCCGAAACCGTCCAAGCTTTCCCCCCCGCCGCTGTGGTGGATTGTTGGGGACTCAACGTCGGTGTTGACGGACGCCTCAGCTTCCCCGCATAATAAAAAAAGAAAGCCCTTGACACCGTGGCGAACGCCACTGTCAAGGGCTTTTTCTATTATTCTTTTTCTTGCTTCAGCTTTTCAATTTCCAGACGAATGGCTTCAAGCTCCTCCCGTTTTTTCTGCTCACGCATAAAATGGGGAGCCTCAAACAACGCCACCGCCAGCCCCAGCATCACCACAATGCCGATAGGCGACCGAATAGCAGAAATCAGACGACCAACGCCTTTTACGGACTTCACCACTTTTCCCTTCACGTCCTTTGCCGAGATGGGGGAATCATCCGTGTTGTTGGCATCGCCTCGGGTGATAAAGGTGTCGCCGTTTACCTCTTTCAGGCGGTGAACGGTAAAGCTGTTGCCGTCACGAAACACAATCATATCGCCGACGGCATACGATTCCTCCTCACGAACGAGAAGAAAATCGTCCACCGAGAGAGCCGGCTCCATACTGCCGGAAAGCACCACCGACATTCCGTACCCAAAGGGCATCGGCATTGCATCGTGCAAGAAAAGCGACGATTGGGCAATATACAAATCTATGCCGATAACGCCCGCCACGCACGCAAGAATTAAAAAGCGTAACACGCTTAATACCGTCAACAGAGGTTTAGGCAGGTTCAGCTTCGTCCTCATCGTCGTCCCTCCTCTTCGGGAGAATGAGCAGGAAAACAATCAGCATCAAGCTAACCACAAACACCGTCATCCACAACGCCAAATTCACGTTGTCGCCCATAATCGGCACACCGTGCTCGTTGTGGCCGTGGGTAGGTGTCGTCGGTTGCGTCGGGTTGACCGGCGAAATTTCGCTGACGTCGTCGCCCGTGCCGCTGACATCGGAGATTTTGGAAGTATCGTCATCCACCATCGAGGTGTCGGGCGTATCGTCATACGTGGCATAGGTGGTAAATTCAATCGTCAAGGAGATGTCCTTATCCAAAGCGGCATTGCCAAGCATAGTGTCAACCGTATCGTTTTCGGAGAACGGCCAGTCCCAAGAAAGCTCATAACTAAAATAGCGTTTGCCGCCCAAAGTAAGACGATCGGTTACGCCGTCCAACGCCAGCACATCCTCGTATGCCGTTTCGCTTCCCACAAAATAGGTGTGGTCCATACCGCTGAATTTAGCGTTTACGGGAATTTTATAATCCTCGTCCGAATACCAGGCTTTCACCGTAACGATGCAGTCCATATCCTTGGTCGTCGTGTTGTTGATACGGAAGAAATAGTTGCCGGAGGTGCCGGGAGCAACCACCTTATCGCCATCTGCTGAGCGAACGGTCACAGCTCCCGTTTCATCGTAGGAGAGGCTAAAAATATCGACGATGGCTTTATCGGTCCACACTTTTTGCGAATCGTTGGCAAAAAACGGGTCGCTCACATCGGCGGCGGAAGCCACCTGTGCCGTCAAATCCAGCTCAGCAGTCACTTCCTTGGCGAGCGTCATCGCCAACGCTTGGGCTCCTGCAAAATAGGATGACAAACAGCAAATCGCCAAAAGCGGCAACAGCTTCGTCAAAAGCCCACGACGTTTTTTCATAAAATCCCCTCCTTTCCTATATTGTTTATCCTTATAAACAAGTTATCCGCTTTTGTCCGCATTCACGAATGAACACAGGCAAAAACGGACAAGTGGTTGCAACGAAACCACGTTATTCCCCGCCGCCCGCCACGTGAGCGGCGGGGAACATGTTTTTGTTAAGTTTTAGTCGTTAACCGTTATTCGTTTCGCTAAAATTAGTCGATCTGGGTCACGGTCACGTCATAGCTAAGCGACACGGTCGCAAATTCGTCAAAGCTGGCGGCAGTTGCAGCGGTATCACCGAGCTCGGTGTCGAGCACATCGTAGTCGACAGTGGCATCGTCACCGGTGCCGATAGTCTCAAACGGCCATTCCCAAGAAACCGCAACCGCAACAGAATCCTTTTTGGCGGACAAATCGGTGTTCGGAGCAAAGTCGGCAGCCACATCTTCGATGGCTTCCACAACGTCCGCTTCAAACTCGACAGCGGAATCATAATTCAAACCGCAGAACAACTCTTCGTTCACTTTGATGATCAGCGGGCAGTAGTAAGCACCGTTAGCAATCCAGTTGTCACCCAAGTCAAACTCCACGTTCTCATAGGAAACACGAACAGCGACTTCCGGCGTACCGGTCAAGCCGGCGGCGGAAATATTACCTTTCGTTCCCGGAGCAACAACTTTATCCTCATCCGAAGATTTCACAGTCAGCGTACCGGAATACGAGGTGTCTTCAGTCGCATACTCAGTTTTGAACAGCTCAGAGGTGGCAGTCACTTCAACACCGAATTTAGCAACGCGAGCGGTATCAGAGACTTCACCGGAGGTCACGTACTTCGCATAGGTGCCGGAGATGACGCAGGTGGTCAACAGTACCGCTACGAGCAACAGAGATGCAACACGCATGGTTTTGTTCTTTTTCATAGAAATCGAACTCCTTTCAACATTTATTTTTTCCTTATCTCCGTCCCGAAGGCGAGATAATGAGGCTCCTCACAAGGTCGTTGCCCCTTGTGGCTTGCCGATATATCTTATCTTCGGGACGTGGCTCCCGAAGGAGATACCTAACAAGAATACCCCAAACGCAGGGAAAAAGGTTACTTACTCGGCAGGGGTTTCGGTTTTTTCCGCCGCTTTTTCGGCTTTCAACGCTTCCAGCTCGGCTTTCAACGCTTCCGTGTCGTTGGCGGATTCTTTTTCGTACATCTTGCGACGCAGGAAATCATACAGCACAAAGAGAAGAATGGGAAGCAGCACACAGATAATAAAACCGGTGGTGGATTGCATAAACATCGCAATGTTGCCCGCACCTTTGATTTTGCCAAAGTAAAGGCCCACCAAATTCTTTGCGGGAACCGGCATATTATCAGCGGTGTTGTTGGCGTCGCCCTTGGTAATAAACTCTAAACCGCCTGTTCTGTCGATACTCTCTACACGGTGAGTAACAACCGACTGTGTGCGGGAAACCGCAGGGTCAAAGAACGCAATAATGTCGCCCTCTTTAACATCCTCGGCATCCACCGTTTTGCAAAACACCAGGTCACCGCTTTGGATGTCGGGATACATAGAATCGGTCAACACAATCATCGGTGCAACGCCGAACATACTGGGCACTTTGTCGGGGTTCGTGAAGCTTTTGACAATTAAGGTGCAGTTGATGATAAGCATCGGAATTAAAATAACGCAAAGGACGATACCGACAATCGTCAACACACGATGTCCAACGGATGTTTTCTGTTTTTCCGTGCTCATTCCGTCCCCTCCTTATAAGGTAACAGAAAATATTACCCTATGTTAATTTGTATAATACCCCCCCCCCGCATACATTTGTCAATAAGTATTTATAACTTTCTTCCTGCAGAACCAAAAAAAAACCTAATAATATAAAAAATGTCTCAAAATCGGTCTGAATTTCACGACCAAACAGACAAACTTTAGTAAAAAGGAACAATAAGAAGAGAAAAATCCCCGAGGAAAATCCTCGGGGATTTGTTTGGCGGAGAGTGAGGGATTCTTTTCTCACGTGACTCAACCGTCCCCCGGACGGTTGTTCCCAAACTCGTCGCTCGCTTCCCTCGCCGAGTTTGGAGTTCGTTTCTCATCCCTCACTCGTTGAAATGAAAAATCCCCGAGGAAAATCCTCGGGGATTTGTTTGGCGGAGAGTGAGGGATTCGAACCCTCGAGCCCGTGAAGGCTACCTGATTTCGAGTCAGGCCCGTTATGACCACTTCGATAACTCTCCGAATATGCACTTTTTGGGTGATTCCTTTTGGTTGCTCTCTAAGAGTGCAACGCTTATTATATCGAAAAATAATCGGTTTGTCAACCAGAAAGAGGTGATTTTCTTTTTCTTTGCCAGATTTTCTTAATTGGCGTTCCCATAGGCTTTCTCAATCTGACGTAAAATCTCCTCATCAGCGGGACAAAAATCAAATTGCGGGATTTCCGACGGCAAAATCCAACGAAAATCATTATGTTCTAATTTTTGCGGCACACCATCCTCAATCGTACACAAAAACAGCGTTAAGTGCACCAACAAATCGGGGTATTCGTGGTCTACCTCCATAAACACATCTCCCACGGCGACAGTAACCCCCAGCTCCTCACGGCATTCACGAACGAGAGCATCGGCTTTGGTTTCGCCGGGTTCAACCTTTCCACCCACGAACTCCCACAAAAGTCCACGGGTTTTATGGGCCGGACGTTGACAAATAAAAAAGCGATCACCGTCAAAAATCAACGCCGCCACCACGCAGGCAATCGGCTTCGTATCCACCGCCATTCCCATTTTGACCGTCAAATCTCCGAAGCTTTTCTCGTACTGAGCCCGAGTGATGGCTCCATGTGCCAAAAACGTGTCTAACAACTGTTTTTGTCGCAAATAGAGCTCCCGCTTTTTGTCACTCATCGATGTTCCTCCCTAACCCGTGCCTGCAACGTTGCACCGTTTTCAGACAGCCAACGATGCCGCTCTTCGTAATCCGGCAATACCGCATATAACAACGCATAAAACCGCCGAGAATGATTCATCTCTTTTAGGTGGCACAGCTCATGCACCACCACACTATCCCGCACCTCAGGCGGTGCCAACATCAGCAAAGCGTTTAAGTTGATGTTTCCTTTGGCACTACAGCTGCCCCAACGGGTCTTTTGCAAACGAATGGTCACCTTGCCATAGGACACACCCATTTGCTTGGCATAATACGCCACACGGGCAGGCAAAACCACCTCTGCCCGAGCACGAAGCTTTGCAATCTCCGCCGGCGTCAACCATCCGGCTTCGGCGGCGTTCTGCTTTGCGGTGGTGACCTTATCGGTCATTTTTTGAAGCCACGCCGCCTTTTTATGCACAAATTCCACCACTGCCTTGTCGCTTAAGAGCAGCGGTGCGTGGGCGATGATTTCACCGGTCTCCGTCACCGAAAGTGCCAGCGTCTTACGGCGAGAGCGAATAACCGTTACCGAAATTCCTTTTGGCAACTGTATCGTTTTCTTTTTCATGCTCTCACCTCATCTTCGCAAAAAAGAGGTCATACGACCTCTTTTTATCCAAGCACTTTTTGAATCTGCCGCTCGGTAGCAATCGGATATTCGGCTTTCAAATAGTCAAAAATACGCTGTTTTGATGACTCCGGCGATTGCGAATACGCCGCCGTCACCAACGCCTCACCAAACACGGTTTCCGGCGTGGCGTATACCGCCAACGCCCAACCGTAAGGCTCTTGCTTTTTGTTTAGTCGCCTGCGAAAGTCGCTAAGCACAAGATACGTCTTATGCTGCAATTCCGCTATGACACCCGGGAAATTCTTTTCCCCGCCCTTGCCAAAACCGGCAAGACGCTTCAGCTCGTGGGAGAAAATCTGTTCTCCGTTCGGGAAACAATCCATAATTTTCTTTTCACGAAAAGTGGCAAGCTCATCCTCATAACGGGCATCAAAGTCATAGCCATCCCGCCGCCAATTACAAAAATCCGCAAACCATTTGAGTGAGACAAAGCCGGCTTTTCCGCCGAAAAATTTGCCGTATGCCACCTTGCCGGAGGCCGCCAGCACCCGTCGCCATTCCCACGGGTCAACCTCCTCGTTTTCGCTCCACCAATCGGTGGCAAGCGTACGCTCTTCCACAGAGAAACCCGGTATTTCGTTGGCAAACAGGGGCAAAAACCCGATTTCATCAATATACGCCAACAACTCCCACGGAGTTTTCAGGCGATACGGGTCGTCCTTCGCCAGTCCGTGAAGCACCCATTCTCCGTTTTCGTACGCCATTTCCTCACCTCATTCTTCAAGCCACGCCTGATGTTCTTCCCACAGCTGTTCATATTCCCGTTCCAGGCGGGTCAATTCGATTTCTTCTTCCTCATAGGTCAGCATTTTTGTCGAAGCGGCTTTCCCCTCAATGCGAAGCAAAATCGCCGCCGCAAAGGAAAACAGCGACAGTATGGCACAAGGAAACGCCCCTCGGGACTGTAAGGTCATCAGCGTTAAAAACAGCGTGACCGCACCGAGCTTTACAAAAGTGCCGGTATTTTGTTTGGCAAACTGAAAAAGACGCACCTGCTTTGTGTGCCAAGAGGCCAAATTCTGCAAGTGAAGCTGTTTGTCGGCAACCGCCGCCTCGGCCTCTTTCAGTCGTTGCTGATACTCCGCCTCTTTTTTGGCGAACACCTCATTTAGGTGAGCGTTCAGCTGTTCGTATTTTTGCCGGGTTTTCTCGTCGGTAAACCGTGCCGCTTTTTGGAAATCCGGATTATCCGAAAGCGATTTGTCGTAATTCCACAAATCCGTCGGATTTTTCATTTGCAAACGGCAAAGCACCTTGCCGAGATACGCTTTCGAGCATTTGGGATCTATATCCAACACACGGTTAAAATAAAGCCCCGCCTCGTCAAAGTTTTCGTCCTCCAAAAACATTACCGCACGTTCCAAAAGCGTGTCTTGTGTCGCAACTCCGGAAAACGAAACCTCGACATATTTCTTATCTTTTACAATTTTCGACCCGCAAAACTGACAGAAAAAACTGTCCACACCCTCCGGTGCATCCAACTTTGAACCGCAGGAGGGGCAAGTCATCGCCGTATATGCCATTAGGCTTCACTCTCCTTCTCTTTGGAGCTGATGTTTAGTACCAAAATAGCGGAAATGACCGACACCACGCCAATCGCAACGAAAAAGGTCATCGGCTCTCCACGGAGAATTCCAATCACCGTTGCCACTACCGGTTCAATCGTCGCAATAATGGCGGCACGGGATGCCGGTACTGAACGCAATCCGTTTGTAAACATCAAATACGGGAAAAACTCCGTCACTATACTGCACGCCACAATCCAAAATCCAATCGAAAACGGCGGAGCGGCGGCAATTTTCGTAATCATATCGGCGGGGTCACACAAAACCCATGCACCCACGGTGCCAATCGTAAACGCATAGGTGGTCACTGTAAGCGGCGAATACCGTCGAAGCAAAAAGGTGCTGAAAATACTGTATAATCCATAGCCAAGTCCGGCACCGAGCCCGGTGAGAAGCCCTAAAAGGGTCATTTTTCCGCCGCCACCGCCGGATACAAACACACACCCGCCAAACGCAAGCACCAACGCCACCACTTTTTTGACGGTAATTTTCTCCTTAAACAGCACCGCCGACAACAGCATAACCCAAATCGGCGAGGTATACAAAAGAATGGCGGCCATCGACATCGTCATCTGCTGGATAGCGGTAAAATAACACCACGAAAACGCCAACACGCTCACAAGTCCGGTTGCAAAAAACAGCGGAACATCTTTCCACCGCACCTTAAATGCGGACTTGTCTTTTATAAACAAAATCACCGCAAACGCCAAGGTTGCCAGCGTAAAACGGGCACAGGCAATTTGCATAGAGGTTAATCCAAACCCATCCGAAAGAGCGTGGACAAACACGCCCATCGAACCCCACAAAATTCCGGACAGCAACACCTGCAACGCCCCGAATTTTTCATTTTTTTCCAACAAAATCACCTCGTTTTTCAGACGAACATAGTATAGCATATTCTCAAGCAAAACGCAACTGTGCTTTTGCAAAAAGCAAAAGAAACGTCATCGTTCCCCTATATGCAGGAAACCGCGCAACCGTTACGGTTGGGGGGGTTTCTTTTTTGGTTCGCAAAAAGAAAAAAATGTCAAGTTTAGACGCCCCACTTGTCA
>JAZRVH010000026.1:0-52362 GCA_045598965.1 Acutalibacteraceae bacterium | reverse complement strand
AGGTGATATTTCACCATCTCTACGCTGATGTTTTGCTCCTTTGCAATTTGAGAACAACTCTTATTGTCTACGTAATACGCCACGCACACCTCGCGGTGTGTTTTTTTAAGAAGTGACAGTTCCCGCCGAAGCCGATACAACTCCTCGTTGTCGGTTTCTTTTTGAACATACGCTTCCTCCGGCGACACAGCACACGTCCCGACAGTTTCATCCGTCAACTCCGCTACGCTCGCGGCGAGTTCCTCACGGCGAATAAAACGGCGAAACGTATTTTCGGCGATTTTCCACGCATATCCCCAAAACGCCTCGTCGTTTCGGCAACGTTTCGCCCCGTTCAGCATCTCGAATACGATTTCAGAGGCGAGTTCTTCCGCTTTATCCTTGTCGTAAAGCCGCGAAAACGCGTACCCGTAAATTGCGGTGAGATTGTCGGCTATGCACTTGTACGCAGTTTTTTCATCCATCGCTGTTCTCCTGCAATTTGAAAGCTTTCATCTATATAGTGTCGATATGGGTAGCTTGGTTAGTGCATTTTCGGAAATTTCTGTAAAAAGTTTACCACAAATAAAAAAACACCGCAAGGAATATCATAAGTTATCGTCTTTGTGCATTAATAACTTTCGCGCCACTTCCCAAAATTAAAAAAATATTGATTTTGGGAAACAAATGTGGTATGCTACTATTGAGAAGAGGTGCTTAAAATGAAACTGATAGAAAGAGAAGCTTTCAGCGAGAAACCACTCCTCTCCTCCAAATAAAAGATGCCTATCCGAAAATCCTCATTTCCCGCACACGCCACGAATCCTACCAGTATGAGGGTATTCATATTGTGGATATCGCCGATTGGTTGCTGAACAACCAACTGTAACACAAAATCGAAATCATTTCATTTTTGGGAAATAGACAATTCTTACCACCCTGTATGCAAATTTCAAAATTCATACACAGAAAGTCATACTTGCAAAATCCCTCAAAATGTGCTATAATATAGGTGAATTAAGAACCTCACAGCCACGTGCTACGACTGCTGTTATCATCTTTGATAACAAAATGATAACAAGCGGAAATTTCGTCAGAATACTACAAATCATTTGTGAAATCAAAGCAACCCACGAGACCACAGTACACAAAACCTAAACAAAGTTGTTTAGTTGCCGGCGAGTGGGAATAATGCACAAAACGCTGAAAGCCCTTGATAATAAAGGATTTTTGAGTTCCGAAAACGGCTTTTGGCAACGTTTTGACAACATTTGAATGATTCTAAAAAGAAAAGAGCTATCTGATTGCAAAATCAGGTAGCTCTTTTTTTGTTGCATTTCGTCTTTGTCTTTCAGCTTGTCCTTGAACGCATTGCGGATGTCTCACATAAAGGACAGCACGATAACCGCTGTGCCGAGCAAAACACACACGATACCACACAGCAAAAAGCCAAAATTACTACCGTAGCGGGCTTCGTTCGGGTGTTTTTTGTTGATGTAAATGACCTCTTTTTGCCCAACAGTAAACCGCTTGCGATTTGTCGTTGACATTTCCGCTTTATAGGTATACTCCTTACCGCCGACCGTATAGGTGAAAATCGGCGTGGTATCGGTTACCGTTCTTCCCCGAAACTTCATCGATTTTGTGGCAAGCTTACTTACGGTTGCTTCTATTCTCGTTCTGCAGGCTGCTCTGCTAATGGCAAACGCAAGGATAAACAGCAACCCGATTACAGATAGGACGATTCCGATAACCGTCATCACAGTATCCATCGTTTAACTCACCTTTTTCCATTCATAGATCCAACGGGTATCCGCATCGCATCCGCAGAAAAAGATACCGATTTGTTCGCCCTCACTGCCGGCACCGAGCTTGCCGGTAACCGTTATGTCACCGCTTTTTTCGTCCTCTTCGTGGCTGCCGACCGAAAGGGTTCCTATACCCTCGGCATTTTCAAACTTCGGTCGTCCCGTCGTGCCGCCAAAGTGAACATCGGGGCTTTCGGTTTTATACCAGCAGGATGCCGAGAAATAGTGTTCCGTTTGACCGGCGGCCTTGAGTGTCTCGTGCAACGTAAATTCTTTGTCGGCATAAATGATTTCCGGCGGCGTTTCACAGGTTGCTGTAAATACCGCTTTTTCATACGGGCCGTCTTTCCAGACATATTCGCAAGTCACGGTATGGCTGTTTTCCGAGGCCTCACGAGTCGTTCTGTATACCTCGTCTGCCTCGTTATCCTTTTTCTCAATCTCGGTGGCAACCCGCACCCACGCATACGCCTTGCCCTTTGCGACCGGTTTTTTCACGATTTTCTCATCTTCCAGCCATTTATAAAACTTGGCTCTGTCCTTCGTTCCGAAAACCGTCCATTTATAGAGCATTTCCTCGATAAACTCATCCTCCGTCATCTTGCCCTTATAAGCACCCATTTGCAGTTTGCCGTCTTTGGTGAACATCTCGACGATGGTCTGTCTCGAGTTATACAGCGATTTAAGCCGGTCGGCAACCGACCAACTGCGGGAATAATTGAAAAGATAGGGATTGAGAAGCCCGTCTTCGTCCCATTTCTTAACAAGTTTTTTCAGTTCTTTCTCTTTTTCGGCAATTCTGGTTTCTTGTTGTGCACGCTCCGAAAATTGCTGTTTCAGCTCCTCTTCACCGATTCCTCGGGTCTTGTATCTGGCCCAAGCACCGTGAATGGTCGCATACACGGTTGCCCAATCGTCGTCCGAAATATTGCCGTTTTCATCGGCATATTTCTTAAACACATACCGATAGGTCTCATCCATCGTGCTGTCTGCCCAAATATCGAAGGATTTATCCACGAATTTTGCAAATTTTTCCGTTACATCAATAACCGGAAAAACCTTCTTTTCAATTTCTTCACAAAGCTTTTTGGCTCCCTGAGCAATGTCCTCGGAATCAGAAACTGCCGTCACAACGTCAATCACGTCGTCGGCACCCTCCACACCAAAGCAGAGATTTACGAGCCCATCCGCCACCATGGTAGCATATTTCGTTTTTAAGGTGTCATAATCGCCGTCAACGGCGGCAGTAAGCATTTCTCCTTTGGAATCGTGGCTGATGATATAGCGGTAAACCTCGCCGCCAAAGGAATCGCTGTCAAGACCGAGCTCGTCAAGCGTTTCGTTCACAAGCTCACGGATTTCGACGTTCATTTTCCCGTCGGCATCGTCTTTCGTAACGATGTTAACGGAGGCACGTTTCGTCCATTCATCAATTAACACCGCCTTATCCGGATGTGCCAGCGAATAGATGCTGTGGTGGGCGATATCGAAAGAGGCTTTCTTATCGTTGTAAAGAGCATCCATATCCAACGGATAATAGTATACGTAGTCCTCCCCGATATACATTCCCATCAGCTCATAGTAAGCCTCTTCTTTGACGCTGTCCGGCACGGCAAAGGTCAATGTTTCGGTCGTATCAAGCGGGCCATCGTCCTCAAAGGATTGGAAATCGCCGAGAACGATATCCTCATACCCGGCAATACCGTTTTGGCTTCTGGACGGAAAATCGGTGTTTTTACAGCCGGTAAAAACCGACAGAAGCACAGCGAACACGAACAACAAACACAGGGTTCTTTTCATCGCATTTGTTCTGCATTTTGCGTTTTTCTTCGTCTTACTCATAAGGTACCTCCTCAAATATCGGCATACCCCATCGGTGTCGGATTAAACTCGGGGAACGGTTATGCCACGTATTAAAAAAAGAGAAGCAGCTCATCGGCAGTAGATGCAAATGCCCCTACTTTCAAGACGTCCGTGGCGGACCGAGAGAATGCTTCTATAAGGTTAGTATACACTATTGCATCGGAAGATGTCAAGAAATACTTTCCCGGAGTAGAGCTCGTTTACAAGCAACAGCGGCAGGGAAAAATTCTCCCTGCCGCTTGGTGTATATTCGTTTACGCACCGAGATGATCCACCATTTCTGCCAAGAACTTGCGAAGCATCAGCACGTCTTTCATATCCACATAACCGTTGCCGGTGGCATCGGCATTGGTGAGATTGATGCTATTGATGGCATCCTCCATATCCGCCAGATATTTCCGAAGCATCAACACGTCTTTCATATTGACAAAGCCGTCATCGTTGGCATCGCCGTAAAGCACTTGGCTCTCACCAAGCTCCACAAGAGCTTGTTTATAGTCCAAATTCTCTTCGGCTTGTTCGTCTACCGTCAATACATAACAGCTGAAGTGGTTCGTAGCAAACACAGCGGATTCGCCGGAAAGCGTCCAATCAAAATATACCCTTTCGTTATTTTCATTCAAACGGTATATTTTCAGTTTATCCAAATGATTCAACATTTCCTCGGTCAGCGGCACACGCATCAAAAGCGGCTCATTCGGCTGAATCGGCTGGTTTTCGTCGTTCAACATCTTGATATCGAAAATCTGCGTTTTGCCGTCTTGCTGTTCGCCGGCGAGGTCTAACCCATCCTCGGTATACGCCGCATGATACGTAATGTCGTGTTCTTGCTGTGCACCGCATTCCGCACAAATCATAATGGATTCCGTCTGCCCATTTTCTTGCAGCAGGCGTGCTACATACTGGTGTTCGCAAGGCGGAACATTCTCCACCTTTGTCTCGCCGCACTCGCAAGCATAATAATAGGTCATTCCGGCATCACACGTGCCCTCTTTGCCTGTAAGCACAAAGTCATGTGTATGGTCTTCAAACCGAGCCGTAAAGACCAGATTCGTTTCCGGCATCCGCTCCGGCACTGGCATATCCCATCCGATAAACCGTTTCCCCTCGGGGTTTTCCACCGAAGGCTCTGTTATCTTTTCTCCGATGTAATACGATTCTTGTGTTCTCACGTTGCCGACAACCCACGTTACGGTTCTAAACTCCTTACGGGTGGTCACAAACTCTACCACTTTCCGGTCTACCGTAAACGACTGGGACACATCCCACCGAGCAAAGGGAGCGTTCGGAGCTTCCACACTATCCCCCATTTGGGCGTGAACCAGCGAATACACCTCGTCACCGATAAGGAATTTCACGAGGCAGGAATCCTTCGTAACGTTCACCTCGGAGGGATCAAACGTCGCCACCAAAACGCCGTCGTGAACCACACCGGCCTCATCGGTATCCACCGCATAGGTTCCGGATTTCAACGCATTTTCGTTAGCCGTCACGTCAAACGTCAGCGAAATCTCATAACCGAGCATCACGTTGGTCGCATCGTACTTCGGCTTCGGCGATAGATTATACACCGTAATCGTCGTCGTTTTGTCCTCATTATGGGTAATGACAATATCTTCGTCCTTGACGCCGTATTGAGCTTTCACCGTCTCACGCAACGCCGTTTCCTGTTCGGTTGTCAGCGTAAATGCCGGCGAAAGCGTATCAAACAACGTCATATTGTCAAAGGACACAGTGTTGCTGATTTTCTGGGCAAAAATGTTCTTGAGCGAAGCATTGAGCGACTCCGCATCGGATGCTTTGAGGAAATACTCTTTCATCAAAGCCGCTTCGCCCACCTTATTCAAAGAAATCGCATTCGGATAGTTGGACGAAACCGCATGCAGGAAGATATTGAAGTTTTGTTTCATATCGTCCACATTCGCCAGATTGGAAATGGCGATAGAATACACCGATGCACCGTAAACGTTCTTCAAATTGTTGGCACTGTCAATGGCGTTGTTTGCCACGTCACGACTAAATTCGCTGGATGTCGTCGGCACACCGTCCGTCAAGAACACCACCAGCCGTTTGCGTCCATCGTCGCCGGCATTGGCAAACACGCCCTCTGCCATTTCCAAACCGTAGTTGGCGGCAGTAGCACCTTTGGAGTCGATACCGGCGATTGCCGAATCAATTGTAGCCTTTTGACCGGTCACCGACAACAAAGCGTTAGCATACGCTTTATTCATATTCTTTGTGCTGTATTTCGTCACCGACGGGGTCAGCACCTCGGTGTTCTCATACCCGAGCGACGAGCCGCTTCCGAAGCCAACGATTGCCACACGGTGATCCACGCCGTTTTCCACGGCACTGTCATACACCATATTCACAAAATCGCTCGCCACCGATTTCAGCTTTTCACGGCGGGTATCCGCTTGGGTTTCCTTGTTATACCCCACTTTTCTCGGCTCACGATCCTCACCCATCACGTACGCCATCGAACCCGATTGGTCAACCACAAGCACGATATCGTAGGCATCCGCACCCATCGTTACTTTGGCGTTGCGGGTTTCAGCAAAAGCGTTGAGGGTAAGCGATGCCACACCGGTTTGCTCATCAAATGTGCGATCCTTGGTAACGACCAAATCCGACTCGTTATCCGTAGATTTCAGCTCATAAACCGGCTTCACCACGATATCACTCGTTCCGAGCGTATACGGCTCCCAATAGCCGTAATACCGCTCATCCAACACGGGAACAACCGGCTCCGCAATGGTTTTGGCACCCTCGACAAACAGCACAGTATCCACCACACGGTAGGTTCCGGCGGCGTCAACATACGTGCCGTTGGAATCCGGCACCACGAATGTAGCCGTGTGAGTGATGGCTTTATACGTTGCTTCCACCGTCACGTCGGCGGCGGGCATCGTGAATTTACCGTCTGTCACGGTTACGCCGCCGGCTTTCACGACCCATTTGTCGAACTCGAATCCGGTGGCGGCAGTGTCGGCGGTCAACGTAATCTCGTCGCCGTAGTTAGCGGTCGTTTTGCTCGCCGAACCGTTTACGACAGTCACAGTGTAGTCGATGACTTTGTACGTCGCTTCCACCGTCACGTCGGCGGCGGGCATCGTGAATTTACCGTCTGTCACGGTTACGCCGCCGGCTTTCACAACCCATTTGTCGAACTCGAATCCGGTGGCGGCAGTGTCGGCGGTCAGCGTAATTTCGTCGCCGTAATTGGCAGTCGTCTTGCTCGCCGAGCCGTTTACAACGGTGACGGTGTAATCCACTTTTTCATACTGGGCGGTGACGGTGACGTCTTTCGCCGGCATGGTGAACTTGCCGTCCGTCACGGTCACCTCGTCGCTCGCCCAACCGACGAATTTGTAGCCCGTCTCCGGCTCGTCGGCGGTCAGCGTAATTTCGTCGCCGTAGTTGGCGGTGGTTTTGCTCGCCGAGCCGTTTACGACAGTCACGGTGTAGTCCACTTTTTCATACTGGGCGGTGACGGTGACGTCTTTCGCCGGCATGGTGAACTTGCCATCCGTCACGGTCACCTCGTCGCTCGCCCAACCGACGAATTTATAGCCCGTCTCCGGCTGGTCGGCGGTCAGCGTAATTTCGTCGCCGTAGTTGGCGGTTGTCTTGCTCGCCGAACCGTTTACGACAGTCACGGTGTAGTCCACTTTTTCATACTGAGCGGTGACGGTGACGTCTTTCGCCGGCATGGTGAACTTGCCGTCCGTCACGGTCACCTCGTCGCTCGCCCAACCGACGAATTTGTAGCCCGTCTCCGGCTCGTCGGCCGTCAGCGTAATCTCGTCGCCGTAGTTAGCGGTTGTCTTGCTCGCCGAACCGTTTACGACGGTCACGGTGTAGTCCACTTTTTCATACTGAGCGGTAACGGTGACGTCTTTCGCCGGCATAGTGAACTTGCCATCCGTCACAGTGACGTCGTCGCTCGTCCAACCGACGAATTTGTAGCCCGTCTCCGGCTGGTCAGCGGTCAGCGTAATTTCGTCGCCGTAGTTGGCGGTCGTTTTGCTCGCCGAACCGTTTACGACAGTCACGGTGTAATCCACTTTTTCATACTGAGCGGTGACGGTGACGTCTTTCGCCGGCATGGTGAACTTGCCATCCGTCACAGTGACGTCGTCGCTCGCCCAACCGACGAATTTATAGCCCGTCTCCGGCTCGTCGGCGGTCAACGTAATCTCGTCGCCGTAGTTGGCAGTCGTTTTGCTCGCCGAGCCGTTTACAACGGTGACGGTGTAGTCCACTTTTTCATACTGGGCGGTGACGGTGACGTCTTTCGCCGGCATGGTGAACTTGCCATCCGTCACAGTGACGTCGTCGCTCGCCCAACCGACGAATTTATAGCCCGTCTCCGGCTCGTCGGCGGTCAGCGTGATCTCGTCGCCGTAGTTGGCGGTTGTCTTGCTCGCCGAACCGTTCACGACGGTGACAGTGTAGTCGATGACTTTGTACGTCGCTTCCACCGTCACGTCGGCGGCGGGCATCGTGAATTTACCGTCTGTCACGGTTACGCCGCCGGCTTTCACGACCCATTTGTCGAACTCGAATCCGGTGGCGGCAGTGTCGGCGGTCAGCGTGATCTCGTCGCCGTAGTTGGCGGTTGTTTTGCTCGCCGAACCGTTTACGACAGTCACGGTGTAGTTCACTTTTTCATACTGAGCGGTGACGGTGACGTCTTTCGCCGGCATGGTGAATTTGCCATCCGTCACAGTGACGTCGTCGCTCGTCCAACCCACGAATTTATAGCCCGTCTCCGGCTCGTCGGCGGTCAGCGTGATTTCGTCGCCGTAGTTGGCAGTCGTTTTGCTCGCCGAACCGTTTACGACAGTCACGGTGTAGTCCACTTTTTCATACTGGGCGGTGACGGTGACGTCTTTCGCCGGCATGGTGAACTTGCCATTCGTCACGGTCACCTCGTCGCTCGCCCAACCCACGAATTTGTAGCCCGTCTCCGGCTCGTCGGCGGTCAGCGTGATTTCGTCGCCATAGTTGGCGGTGGTTTTGCTCGCCGAACCGTTTACGACAGTGATATTGTAGTCCGGCACCCACGTTGCTTTGAAATACTCTAATTTCACGCCGGTAATAGTTGCCAAAAAGTCGGTACAAACATAGGGTGCAACATAATCACTGTACGGTCCTTTTCGTGCTCCCAACCCGGGCAACGGCCACCAAGGCCCGTTTGTATGTCCATCAATACGAATCGTAACAGTGTTCCCCTCAACCGTTCCCACCACGCCTTCATACATCATATTGAACATTGAAGACGCCGACGTAAACCCCTCCGGAATCTTGTCAAATTCCACGGTCATTTCAATATAATCGTCGGTGTCAATGAAGGAACCGAATTCAGAAAACCAAGTGGTTACCCCCACATTTTCGGCTTCCGTCCCCTGGTAAGTCATATTGCCCACCATAGGATACAGCATATAGTTGTAATTTGCATTAGAATGCGTAATAGGATGAGCAGAGAGACTTACATTCTCCGGATCAACTGCTTCCCAAGCCCCCTGCGAAGAATAGTCAAAATGCCCCGGTCCCTCAGGAGAATCCGATTTTGCCCGTTGCAAAGCGACGTACAGGTTAATGTCGTCTGCCGAAAGCAACTCATTTTTACCCTTGTAGGTAACCGTTACTTTCCCCTCATCCCCCACACATTTAAGAGGACCTGGTACAACAAATTCCATCCTGTCATTTGTCACATAGTTTGCTTTTACAGTCACCGGCTCCATGGTTTCCGGATTTACGTAGTCGTTCAGCGTCAATTCGTAATTTTCCAGCGGATCAGCACTATTCAGCCAAGAATACCAACTGGAAGAATGGTAGTCATCTCGCCACAAAGAAAGATAGAGCAACTGACAGTCTGAAATGTCTTTTGCCACAGAAGAGATATTTGTCGTCAACGTGTTTCCTTGGCTGCTGTAGGTTAACTCTTTTTTTCCGTAAGAGTAGTTATCCTTTGAAGCCATTGTCATATAGTATTTTGAAATTGAAACCGTTATATCAAAATCGCTTTCCGTCAGATTTTCGGCATCAGCAATTCCGTACCCAACTTTCAAAAGATCTTCCGAAAGATTTTCTTCATATCCAAAAGGTGCACAGTAGTACAGTCGAACATGATCGTCTTCTCTTACATGCGATACCTTTCCAACCGTTGTGCCATCATACCACGCATCGGACGTGAAGTCGTTCGGCGTTGCATTCACATCCACCGTCAAAATATGGTACGGCGAAACTGTTTTCACGTATTGCTCGTAAAACTCCGTCCACGTCATATCGGTGTTTCCGCACGTTCCTACAACATCACCATCAACCAAAACATCACATTTCACGTCTTCGCTGAAGTTCAACGCACTAACACCGTTACAAGACCAACGAGCTTCCAGACCTGTTTCTATGTCGCAATTTATCCCTAAATACGAGTAGTTATCTGCCAATAGGAATCCATAAAAGAACGAATCGCCCGAATTTCCGTTCATATAGTAATGAGGCACACTCAGCAAATTGTCGTTGCCGCTTCTTATATCTATCGCATTCCATTCTTCTTCGGTTCCTTGATAACAAACCGTTTTCAATTCGGAAGTACCGTAAAACGCATCGGTATCAATTTGAACGACGCTGGCCGGGATTGCAACAGATTCAAGAGCCGTAACGCCTGTAAACGCACCACTGCAAATCTTTGTTACGCTATCTGGGACCGCATAAGAACCGCCATAATAAAAGGCCCTACAAAAAATCAGTTCAGTTTTGTCCTTGTTGAATAGGCTTCCCTCATCGGAAGAATAGTACTCGTTTTCTTCCGCAACTGCGATATAGAAATCGCAACTGGGAAACATATTTGCATCGAGCCTCGTCACACCGGCCGCTATTGTCAAGTCGCCGAGACTGGCACATCCGGAAAATGCGTAATCACCGATACTCACTATACTGTCCGGCAATACGATTGCTCTGAGGCTGTCACATTGTGCGAACGCATATGCACCAATACTTGTTACGCCGTCCGAAACAGTAATGTCGGTAACTTTATCACAATCGAAAAATGCTTTTTCAGCGATACTAATTACACCGTCCGGAACGACATATTCGTCAGACCAACCATCCGTATGTTCGCTTGAACTTCCTTTTTTTGTCAGCGGAAAAGAAACCAATTCCGTTTTGTCTTTGTTAAATAGCACACCGTCTTCTGAAGAATATTCCTTTCCATCTGCCGCAATAAGACAACTACCGTCGGTTAAACATGTATTCCCTCTCCGAATGTCACAAGCTTTCCACACCTCTATACTGTCAAAATACACCGTTTCCAAATAAAAAACCGCAGAAAATGCATTGCCCTTAATGTAGGTAACACTGCCTGGTATCGTAATGCTTGACAGGTCGCTCCACATAAAGGCATTTTTTCCGATACGTTCTACTCCATCCGGTATCTCATAGGAAGAATCTGTTTTTCCGATAGGATAACAAACCAACTCCGTTTTGTCTTTGTTAAACAGCACACCATTCTCTGAGGAATAGACGACATTTCCCGATGCTACTTCAATATTATCAATATAGGTTTCGGAAAAAACTTCATCACCAATGCTCGTTACACCGCTTGATATTGTAGCACTTTTAAGCACATTATTCCCGGCAAAGGCGAAAGCACCGACACGTGTCACCCCGGATGGAATTGTATACGAAGTTTCACTTTTACCGGAGGGATAACAAATCAATTCCGTCTTGTCTTTGTCATATAGCACACCATTTGTTGCACTGTAGACTTCATTGTCTTCCTCTACGTTGATGCTTACAAGATTTTGGCAGCCATTAAATGCCGCTTCACCGATATATGTTACTGCAGAGGGAATGGTAATACTTGAAATACCGCACGAAGTGAACGCACCTATGCCAATGCTCAACAAACCATCCGGCAACGTAATATCCGTCAAATCCATACAATACTCAAACGTTCCATCTGCTATTCCTATTGTACCCTCTTTGACCGTATACGATGCCGGCAAACCCGACTTGGCGTCAATCGCCCAAGAACCAAGATACAGCATCCCATCTTCCCAATTGGAGTCGTCTTCATAAAACACTGAACCAAAAAATGCGAAGTCTCCCAGATTCCTTACGCTATCCGGAAAAACTATATTTTCTAAGTTTTCACACATGCAAAACGCTGAATCGCCAATATACTTTACACTATCCGGTATTGTAATACTCATAAGATTCTCACAATACTCAAACGCTCCTGTCGCTATTCCGACTGTGCCCTCTTTAATCGTATATGATGCAGATAAATCATCCGAATCGACCTTAACTAGCCAAGAATCAACATAGAAGACACCATCATCCCAGCTTGAATCATCATAATAGGTATCCACTCCGTAAAATGCATCACCGCCAATATGTGTCACACTGTCCGGAATATCCACATCGGCAAGATCATAACACTCCATAAATGCTTTTTCACCAATGCTCGTCACGCTATTTGAAATATTCACACTTGCCAAACAATTACATTCGTAAAACGCATAGTTGCCGATTCTCGTTACGCCGGATTCAATAGTCACTTTCGTGACCTCTGTTCCCCACGGCAGATAATCGACACCCACATAATCTTCCATTTCTCCGTTGCCGGAGATGGTGAGCTCGGTACCGTCGAGCACCCACGTGCAGTCGCCGGTAACACCGGAAACGGTTTCTCCGTTTTCGGTATCGCTCGTTTCCGCCGAAGCGGGCAACGTAAAGACGCTCAGCATTGTGGCGAGCATAGCAATAACAGAAATCCAGGACAACAGTTTTTTCATTGTGCATCTTCCTTTCAGGTGGTTGAATATGAAGCAATGGACCGTAGGAAAAGTGTATAAACTTTCACATAGTATAGTATATCACTCATTTCCATATTTTTCAAGTATTTCTACTAAGGATGTCTTTCGCAAAATATGTTGCAGAGGGTCGGCACGTATTTTTCACGTTACATATAAAACAGCGGTTTAGTATAGCACACTCCTATTAAAAACACAAGAAAAACCGGAGACGGATTTTCCGTCTCCGGTTTTGTAGCTTTGGGTTTGTGGCTTATGCACCTAAGACAAGGATAATGCTCGCAAGGAATTGACGGAGCATCAGCACGTCTTTCATGTTGACGTCGCCGTCCACGTTACAGTCGGCATTCACCTCATTGTAGGTCTTCACACCGATACCGGCCATCACCTTGCGAATCGTCAACAGGTCTTTCATATTGACAACCCCGTCGTTGTTCGCATCGCCAAGAAGCGAAGTCGGTTCAACCTCGGTTCCGGTTGCCGTCGGTTCAACCTCGGTTCCGGTTGCCGTCGGCTCAACCTCGGTTCCGGTTGCCGTCGGCTCGGTCGGTGCAACATAGCCCGCACCGCCCTCGGCTTTCCATGCATCAAGATCGTCAATCGGGGTTTCGCCCTCTGCATCCTCAAAATAGGTGTCGCAACCCTCGCAGTAGTAGTAATCTTTGTAACCGGCTTCCGTCTCGGTTGCGGCTTTGCCCTCTACCTTTTGGATGTTGTGGCCAATGGAGAACATATACGAAGCGACACCGCAATAGTCGGGGTCATCCTCCGGCACGGCGAAGAATACGCAATAGTCGCCCTCCTCGGTGGGCACGCCATCCAACTGTTCGAAGTAGTAGCCGTCATCCAGTATCACGTAGTAGACAGTGTACAGTTCCGGTTGCGGATCAAACGCCACGCCGTTTTCGTCGAACACAGTGGGCGTACCGATTTCAAGCTCTTCGCCGAACGCAAACGGCTTGCCGTTATTGATGACAAACGTTTCTTCATCTTCGAAGTTCACGTTCGCTTTAACGGTAAGGGTGATCGGCTCGGACTCATCCGTCGGCGTAAGCGTTGTGGTTTCGCCGAACACGTAGTCCTCTTTCACGTTGTCAAGGCGGGTATTTTGGAGAACGAGGTACTCCTCGGCAGTTACGCTTGCCACCTGCAAGGTCGCACCGGGTTCGCCGTAGACCGTAAAGGTGGTGTCGGAAACCACATCGCCCTTAATGGCGTTGTCGCCAGTCACGTGGACGCAAGGATACATCTCCTCTTCGTCTTTGGTGGCGATGAAATCGCCCTCAATCGTGGAGTCGTTCATATACACGACAATCGAAGACTCGCCGCCAGCCGTAATCAGATCGCCGGCGATGGTCATATCTTCAAGATAAATCTCGTCGCACGTGGGTTCCATAATCAGATTTTTGTCCGTTTCTCCGGTGAAAACCAAGTCAAAAGTATACACGTGGATACCGTCGTCTTTCTCCAAATAGGTATCTTCGCCCGGTTCCACAGGGTCGCCGTTGAAATCGGTCACTGCATAGGGTAAGGGTGCGATATAACCCGCACCACCTGCGGCTTTCCAAGCCTCGAGGTTGTCAATCGGGATTTCGCCCGCTTCGTCTTCAAACAAATCACCACAGGCACATTCGTAGTAATCTTTGAAGCCGGCAGCCGATCCGGTTGCCGCCTGACCGTTCACAAGAACGGGAGCGTGCGTGTGATTGACGGTAATCGTCACCTGACAAGTAACCGCCATATAGTTGTCCTCGTCTACAGGCGTAAAGGTCACGTCGTACAAGGTAACGTCGCTGTCCGCAATGGCAGGCACGGTGTTCGGCTCTGTCCATTCGAACAAACCGGCAATTTGCGTGCTGTTCGTACTCGAAACCTGTGCATAGCCGCCAAACAGCGTACTGTCCGAAAGTTTCTCACCAAAGGTAATATCGCTCGGAACCGGATTGGTCTCGATATACGGCATTCCCTTGTTGATGGAAAATTCCACCTGTGCGGTTTTTTCGTCCACGGTGATTTGTGCCATATAGTTGCCTACATCTTTAAGCGTTCCAAGCAACGGCATATATTCGGACTGCCCGCTTTGTTTTATACAATAGGTAATGTCCGGAAGCTCCAGCCCTGCCGCTTCCCAAGCATCCGCTTCGCCGGCGGCAAAGGTGAACGCTTTGACGTTTCCGTCGTAAGCGAGGTCTGCCGGAGCGATAAGTGTCAGCGTAAGCGGGTTTTCGTCCAGACCGTCGTCACAGCCATCCACGCAGGTTGCGGTAAGTACATTATCGCTTGCCGCATAGGTGAAGCTGTGCGTGTGGGTAGGAGTCGCCGACTCATAGCCAACGTAAACCTCGCAGTACCCGGAATCGTAGACCTTAATCACAAAGGTATACGTGCCGTCTGCCGACACTTCATAAACGTTATAGCCGTTGATGGCAATGTTCGGGGTACTTGCATCGTCGATATTGCCCTCCGTCCAGGGTGTGCCGTTGCCAAAATCATACAACTGGAACATGTCTCCTGCCGAAAGAGTGGTTTGGACAGAATATTCAAGGAACTCGGTTTGAGACTCGTTCTTGACACCCGGAATCGTGGTACCGTCGTCGAGAATGATGCCGTAACCCGTTGCCTCAAGTTCTTCCGCCGCAAAGTTATCAATCTCCAGCCAATAACAATCTTCGCAAAGATGGCGGAACGCGATATATACGGTTTTTCCGCCATACTCTTCTGCGGAAAGCTCCACAGAACGCTGCGTCCATGGGTTCGCTGCGACACCGGAGTAAAGTTCTACCGTTGTTCCGGTTGGGTTGGTAGCAACATCATACACAGAAGCAACGGCTTCTTCACCAACACATTCACCGACATAAACCATATACGAGTCGGGGTAAACCGGATCCTGCGACTGCTCATACCAACTTATCGTCGCTCCGCCTTCGGGAATCACGAGTGCCGGAGAGAACAACCAGTTGTCCGAATTATAACTTCCGATGTTATTAGCGTAAGACTGCGAAATGGCACAGTTGCTTAGATCCATGCCAAACCCTTGGTTGACATAGTTATTCGTTCCGGTGATCCAGTCCTGTTCGTCGCCGTCGGCGTCAAAGTTCGCCCAGCCTTCGTCCAAAAAATCGGTTTCAAAATCGAAAGAATACGGCAAGGTTTTTCCGCCGGAAACAGGAATTTCCTCAAACTCCGCCGTCACGGTAACGGCGCAGGCGGGCATGATGAACTGATACTTGCCGGTGGTCGCATCCTTGGTGATCTCGGTTGCCACTTCATCGGTCACGCCCTTAAAAGTCAGACTCTTGAGCTGATACCCCTCGGCAGCGGTGGGGGTAACGGTGATGGTCTGATTTGCCACCGATGTCTCTTTGTCGATGACCAGATAGCCGTTGTTGACATCCACGCTTGCCTCCGGTGCACCGTTGGTTATGGCAGACTCGAAAGCGGGAACGGTAATGTTAACGGAAATAACAGCCGGGTTCCCATAAAAATCAGTCAGAGATAACGTACCGGTATAAACGATATTGCCGTTTTCATCAGCAACGCCGGTGATTGCTGCTTCCAATGAGCTATCATAAAAAATATTCGATCCGCTGGATTTATCCGAGACCCAAGTGCCGTAAGGATCAAAGTCTTCCGTAGTAAACTCACCGGTCAGCTTTTTGCTCATAAAGTACATAGAATACGAATTTAATCCATCATTGGCTTGCCCGTAAATCATAAAGTAGCCGGTGGTGGTCCCATTCGTGAAGCTGGGATTATTATCGACAATGCTTATTTCAAACGCTTTTTTCCCAAACTCCGCCGTCACGGTAACGGCACAGGCGGGCATGGTGAACTGATAGTCGCCGGTCGTGTCGTCTTTTGTAATCTCGTGGTCTTCGCCGTCGTTGTATTTCAGCGTTTTGAGCTGATAGCCCTCCGCCGGATTGACCGTCACGGTAACGGTGTCACCCTCGGCGGCAGAAGTCTTGTCAAATGAGATCGAGCCGTTTGCACCGGTTGCCGTGTCGTCGGTGACGGTGTAGGTGGTAGCGGCTTTTGTCAGATTGAAGATATACTTATCGCCATTGGCCACATAGAGGCTCCCCGCCACAGAGATGTTACCGGCATCATCCTGCGTTGCGACGAAATCGGAAGCGGTCTTGCAAAATTCAATCCAAGCGGAGTCGTCATCGTAAAGCAAGCAATAGTTCAGCTTCACTTTGTCGCTGCCGAATGTTCCGATGCCGTTTTCCGAATCCAACGCAAGTTGGAAGGTGTAGGTTTTGTCGTTAAAGGTGGTGGTTGCGATATACACATAGAAGCCAAACGCGGAATTATATCCGGAGTTGTCGCCGATGGTGCCTTCGATCGTGTACTCCGTGCCACTCGGAGCGAACGCAGGCTCATCATACGTGATATTATGAGTCGAGCCGTTCAGCGTCATCGTGCCCACAATGTGAACAAGATCCGTTTCGTCCTTTGTGACCGTCAGCGTTGCGTCGGTGGCGTAGATTTCCGCATAGCCAGTCTTATTGAGCGTGCAGGTCCAGAGTGGCTCCATATCCGCATACGTATAGGTCTTGCCGTAAACCAAATCTTCTGTCAATTCAAAAAGATACGTTGTATCCCCTGAATACAGATAGAGGTCGTAGTATGCTTCATCATAGGTATACTCTTCTGCCGTGACCTCCACATTCTCCGCCGCCGCAAAGGCCGGCAGGAAGGTAACGATCATCGTCACCGATAAGAGGATTGCCAAAATTCGTTTTGTCATACTTCATTTCTCCTTTTCGCTTTATTTTTCCACAAGGGTACAACTACTTACAAGTTTACCAAAAAAAACATAAAAAGTCAACACTTTATCAAGTGGTCAAAACATTCCTTTTCAAAAAGAAACGCTTCGTGTAAAAAGTGGCGAACCTCTCTGCCGCTTTTTTAACCGGGGTTTGCTATATTCTTTGCTTCTTCGTTTTGAGGCTCAGCCGAAACGAGCGACAAGTTTTCTTGTTCCGTCAGCTGATTTTCGGCTTGCTGTTCCGCCTCTTTCGCCACCATTTGCATCAATTCGTCCAAGCGACGAAGCGTCTGGTTGGGGTCGGCAAAAGCCTCGATGTTTGTGCCATTCAACACCATATCCTCCACAAACTGATTGACAGCGGAGCTGTTGCTGAATAGCTCATACAAGCTCTTGTCACCGTTTCCGAGCAACGCATCCAGCTTTTTCATTTTTTCGGCCTGCTCCGCCGGGTCAGTTAGCGGATCCGGAGCAAACTCCTGTCGGTGTGTAAGGAAAAAGCGGTCTGCCATCATGCTGGCAAGCGTGTTGCGAAGCAAATCGGTTTCTATCGGTTTATTCTTTTGATAGGCATCGCAAAGGCTTTGCATAAAATCCTGGTTTTGCATAAAGCTAGACTGGGCATTCGAGAAATACGCCATACGGATATCGTTGGTTTTCGGCGTTTTGTCAAGCGGCTGTTCGGCATACCATTTCATATCCGAAGCACGGGTATGGTCCAAAAAGCTGACCAGGTTTTTCGCCACCGCAAGACGTCCTTGCGTGCGGTTGGAGTGCGGGCCATTTCTGCTTTTTAGGGTAATATAATCCAACGCTCGTTTTTTCAACTCATCCATTTTTTGAACAAGGGCAAGCTCGTTACGATGTTCCTTTCCGAGCATTTGATTCAGTTCCTCGAATCCCTTACGCATAGCACGGAATTCCGGAGAAGAACGCACATAGAACGGGTCATGGGCGTTAAAACCACGGGTAACGCACTCAATACTCGCCGTGCCGCCGGCACGCACCGTGATGTCGTTACACACCTCAAGCACTCGGCGAATGCGGGTGTTTTCCGCCTTGTCCGAACGGGTGTACACACGGTCAACCACGCTTTCTGCCACACGAACGTCTTTCACAGGCACCATCACGTTGTTTTCGTCGGAAATATAGATACCTTTCGGCATTTCACACAAGCCGGAGGCCCGATATGCCTCGCCGTTTTCCGCATTGATGTAAGCTTTGCGGCGGGTCAACTCGTTTTGCTCCTCAATATCTTTGAGACCCTCGTCGTGACTGTGGCCGGTAAGAATAACCGTATCCGCTCCCATCACTTTCATCGGAGCAAAAAACGCTTTATGGTTACAGCCTATGGAATACATCACGGTTGTATGGTCGTTTTTGCCAAGAGGAAGCATCTTCGCCTCTTTCATCTCTGCCGTCTGCTCTTTCAAGTTGATTGCATGATTGAGGCCGGAGGTAACCCGCATTTCCGGTCCGGGAACGGGATCATACAGCAAAATTTCAAAACGCACACGGTCTTCAAACTCGAGATATTTCTCGTGAATCAAGTATTTAAGACGCATAGCACCCTCAAGCACGCCCACGCCGCCACGGCTGTGGCCGGTAAACGTGAACAAAATCGGCTCGTCGGAATCGGAGTGATTTTCTTTCAAATCTTTCAAATGCTTTTCGCCCAACGTATAGATATATTCACGGGTTTTTTCAATGCTGTAATCGCCCACATTGAACCAACCGTTAATCTTTTCAATCTTCGTCTCAATACGGGGACCGGAAAGAGAATATTTCACCTTTCGGCCATCCGCACTCGCTTTTTCACGGATGTTTTTCTTTCCCAAAACGTTTTTTTGGCCATACTCCTCCTCCACACGGCGATGAGCGAAGCGTTTCACCTCATCGCTTTGGAGGGTGGTTTTGGTTTTGTCCTGGCTGACGTGTTCGTAAACGTGGCCATCCTCGCCTTTTTTAATCTTTACCTTTTCCGACCCATCGGTCACAATGACATTATACTTACCGCCCAAACCTTTTTCAAGCCGCATCGGTTGAGAATATCCGCTGCCCGCCACGTTAAAGCTGACAACACGGCCGTCGGCGGCATTTTTTGTGCCAATCGCATGGTGAAGCGGTATTTCTTTGTTTTCCTCTTGATTGATTTTCTCAAAATACGAGCCGTACGCTCCGGCATCCGCCATGGTAATCGCATCACGAATATTCCCGGTTACGCCGGCAGAAATCTGGTCTTCGGACACCGTCGTGGTTCTCTCACGAAATTCATTCGGCACCTGGTACGTATTGCCGGTTTTTTCGGCTCCTTCAAAAGGCGGCATAACAAAATCCCTCTTTCCTGTTTTCTAAAAATAACACGCTGTAAGGAATAAAAAGGTTACATAAAGCACCTTTTTCAAGAAACAAAACAAACGGCAAGGAGAATTTCCCGCCGCTGTTTCGTTTTACTCTGAATAAATTATACGTTGCCCAGTTGGTTCTGTTCCATTTGGCTTTGTTCCATTTCCTGTTCGTTAACGGGCGAAACATCCGTGTTAGAAGAACCAACTTCGTTGTTGATAACGGATTTCAGCTTCGTTTCAATCTCTTCACGAGAAAGGTCGCACTGCTCCTGGATTCTGGTGATGGCTTGCTCCATCTCGCCGTTTTTCACTTTCTGTGTGCCGGCTCTGTATTTCTCCATCTGATTGTCGGATTGCTGAGTTTCTTTTTTCGCATCGGCTGTCGCTTTCCTTTGAGCCTCTTTCTCTAACGTCTTGCACTTAACATCTATCAAGAATTCATATACGTGATCGGCAACGTCCAAACGGTGTCTGCCAACCTCCGTAAACGGGCGGAAGAATCTTCCCACTCGTGCATCAAAGTATTCTCGGGATTTTTCGAGTAAGTTGGCTAAACTACCGCCGTTTGCGGCGGCTTGCAACGCCTCTTGGAATCGGGTGTAGTGCTCGGAGTTGTCGTCGTCTTTCGGAATACGATCCAATTCCACGCTGAACTTTTTCAGCGTATCTCTCACGATGTCTATCGGTTCTTTGTTCGTGTTTACGCCCTCCATCGTAAGCCCCTGCTCCGCCGCCTTGTTCGCAAACCGCTGAGTATTCACCATTATGGCACCGCACCGCTGAATCATCTCTAAATGATCCTTGTGCATCATACTTCCCGGCTCGTCATTCAAAAGGGTTTTGAAAAGACGGTCCATTTGATTCGGATAGCGGTTTTGAATCGTTTTGATTGTAGTATCAAGAGCTCCTTTGTCATCGCCTTGGGCGTAATCATACAACCGCTTTGTATGTCTTTTCAGGTCTTTCAAAAGCGAATAGTCATCGTTTTGCACCTCGTCCTCGGTTTCTTCGTTCTCCGCTTTTTCCAAAAGAGCATTCATTCGGTCGGAAAGCTCGTCATCCTTAAACGTGGATTCTAAGATTCCGTTTGCATCCGCCCATTTTTCGTAGCGTTCCTCGTCGGTTAGCTGTTCGGCGGCAATTTTTTTGTCGACGTCAGCGGTTATCACTTCTTCCGTGTGCTTTTCACGTTCCGCTTTTTGCCGCTTTTCACGCTCCGCTTTTTGAGCTTCTTCCAATTTCCGTTGTCTTTCAGCTTCTTCAGCCTCTAATTTCATTCGTTCTTCCGCTTTTTTGAGCTCGTTCTCTTTGAACGATTTCGCCAAATTCGGTGCCAAAGTGTCCATGGCATTCGTCCTAAAAATGCGGTTAACACGCTCTTCACCGATGATCGCCTTTGTGTCAAAATACAATTTTTCGATAACAAACGGCTTCGGAACTTTATTGCTCCTTTGAGCAATCTCCATCATTTCAAAATAGCTGTGTTCCAGTAGGCTATTGCTCATTTTGCCGCCGGCAAGTGCTTCTTGATACTGCTTGATTTTCTCATCTGCAAACGTATTCGGGACTTTTTTAAATTCGCCCCAAAAGTTTTTTCCGAACTTGTTGGCGGTATCTTGGAAGGCCTTTTGTTGGCGTTCTTCGTCAAAAGTAATGCCTTTCTCTTTGTCCGCTTGCAAGGCGAGCCCACGAATTTTCATAAAATTCTCCGCTAACTCCTTTGCCTTTTCCGGCGAACGATTCGGCGTTGAAGCCCGAAATTCGTACATGGCCATCATTTCCGAAAAGAGTTGCTTAAACTGTTCCGGTGTTTTTTTCTGTTCACGCTGTTTCGGCGGGTTCTTCGGCATATCTCTTTCTCCTTTTGAATCGTTTTCTTAAACGGGCTCACGCCCTAAATCGTACCGTTTTTCCGTTTGACCCGTGCTATCGGCATCAAGTCATACCGTTCATTTGCAGCGGTTCCTTATTGGGGTCGTCGATAACCTCATCCTCCGTCAAATCCACAACACCGTTGGTATTTTCGACATCCACAACAATTTTGTTATCTTTTAACTCTACGTCGTCCAAATCAAGAATTTTTTGCGTGGTTTTCTCATCCGCACCGAGCTCTTTTGCTTTTTCCTCAAGAATTGCTTGGTTGCCGGCATGAATGTTCTCCATGCCTTTTTTCCCAATTTCCAATCGCTCTTCAGAACTCTTAGTGCTGAGGCTCTCTTTGGTGTTTGTGGAATTTTTGCTTTCCCAATACTCTTTTTCGAACTCGCCGTTTTCCCACTTTTTGTACAGCTTTGATTTTTCCTCATCCGGTAAGTCTTGACTCATCATCTTTTTTTTCAAGGCTTTGAAGGGTTCTTGTGCCTTGGCGTATTTTGCTTCCACTTTCTCCTTAAGCGAATCCGGCAAATAGTCCTTGCACACGTTCATAAACGAGAGCTCCGGCTTTATATGCATATCCGTGTCACGGATAAACGTATTTCTATCAAGGCTAACACCGGGTGCAGACATATGAATCTGAAGGTCATAGCAGTCCATCATTTTCAGCTTCGGGATAGATTTCATAAGAGCTCTGCCCACTTCCCCGTCAGCTCTAACCGTTCTTTCGAAGAGGTCAACAAGCCGCTTACAATCGACTAACCCGCTGTTTTGGCAGGTCTTTTCGATTTTTTTCTTCGCTTCTTCCAGTTTTTTATTGTCGGTCGGATCAATTCCGGCGTTCTCGCAGATTTTGCACTTGTCAATCTCGTACTGTTCCATCTGCTTGTCGTACTCGGCAAAGTCTTCCAGCGTGAAAATGTACTTGTGGATAAATTCACGCAAACCGGAGAAAAATCCCGAGGGTTTTTGCGGCGGTTTCAGTCCCGCCGTGTGCTCGACAAACTCTTCCTGCGTCATCGGTTCGGCAGAGCCGATGCGATACACCTTGTTTTCGGGTTGCAAATGGATGTAGGTTCCCTCGCCCTCTCCCTTAACCATACCCAGTTGTTCCAGTTTCTGGAGATAACTGCCGGCGAGCAACGTCATTTGACCGTAGTCTTTATCCCCGACGTACTTTATCGGTTTTTGTTTCTGCTCTTCGGCTAATTTTTCAACATACTCTTTCGGTCCCATAATATTAACCCCTTTTTCGATAGTATTTTCATCAAGTCACTACCCAAAATACCCCGCAACACGCAAAAAAGTTACGCAGGACGGACAATATGACGATTAAAAACCCGTTATCTGAAATTCGCCGTCGTTTTCAACCGGAGAATCGCCGGACACATCCACGTGAAAACCGTCAATGGTGGGATCTCCTCCCTCGATAACGTTCTCCATTTCAGCGACGTTGTCGTTCAAGACTTTGCTATCCTGGGCAACAGGAGCATCTTTCAACGTCGACACCATCACTTCTTCGTTGGAATGGCCACGCACGATCCGGTCGGTTTCTGACAGCTCTTTCGACATTTGAGCCGCCTCACCGCCAAGCGTGCCTTTCACCGTTGCACAATACTCTTTGATGTCCTTCATCATTCCCATACGAACGTGACGCAGCGTGCTGCCCCAAGTGCGGGAACCTTTTCTCTCAAGATAGGTGTCCACCGACGCTTCCAGTTCGGTCAGCTTCGTCGCCATATCCTTTTTGTTGTTACATTTAAGGGCACTGTCCAACGCTTTAATTACATTGTCGTACTCTTCCGAGTTGCCGTGGCTTCCCTGATGGTCGGCACGGTGGGCATAATACGTATCCAGGGTCTCTTTAACAGCGGTCAGTCGCACATCCTCAAACGGACGCACCGGCTCTTTGACATCGTTTCGATAATCGTTCAAAACGCCGTTGAGCTGCGTCTGTTTTTTGTCGAGCGTGTCCTTGGTGCCGATAATATCGGAAAGTTGGTCTATCTCTTTGTCAATAGTTTCCTTGGCGAGGTTAATTCTCCGGCAATAATCGTTTTGCTTGTCAATCTCCGCTTCGTTCTCTTGGTCTTTTTGGCGAGTATCCGCCTCTTTTTTGTCCAGCTCTTCCAAAAACTTTTGCTGACGAGGCAGAGTTTTCTCCGAAATATGCTCAATACCCTTTACCTCATACCCAAGAAATTTGCCTTGTGTGGTGAAATCAGAAGCCAGTTTGTCTTGTTCATTTAACGCTTTAAGTAAATCGTTATGGGCTTCCTCTTTACGGGCTTTCAAACCGTCTTTAATGGCTTGATACGCCTTTGCACCGCCCATATTGACAAGGGACGTTTTCAAATTCACTCCGAGCGTATGAATCGGACCGTCAGCGATATTGAGCTCGGCACCGAAATCGCCGCCCTCGGGATTTCTTTTCAAAAAGTCCTCAACCGCCAGTCTTGTGACCTCGTCGCCGGATTTCACACGTCCTCTCAGGCTGTGAACATACCCCGTGTATCCACGATCCGCCGCATCAAAGGCACTTTCGTGAAGCTTGGCAAAACGATCTGTTTTTTGAGCAAGCGTTCTAAGAGCTTTGTCGTTGCCCTCAATCAACGCCTGTCTTCCCTCCGGAGTAGCCAACTTTTTGATATCCGCCGCCGCATAATGCTTCGGCTCGGTACGAACGTTCAAAAGCTCTTCGCATTTTCCACGGAGGAAATAGCGGTCCACATATTTTTCAAAATATTTCTCGTCCACATCCGGAGCGGCAGCTCTTGCACACTCGTGGACATCGTCTCTTAAAACGCCGAGATCCAACATTTGTTCCCGTTGGGCATAAAACTGAATTTTCTCTTGAATTTCTTTCGACTGTTTTTCAAAAGCCTCAGCACGCTCATCCGCTTTTTTCTCGCTGTACACGTCGTCCTTATACGTTTCAACCTGAGCCTTGTTCTCCTCAATGTTTTTCAGCGTATCAGCACGATCCTGGGCAATACGTTCGTACGCCTTTTGAAACATCTCACGTTGAGCGACGTGTGTGGCAATGATTTTTCGGGCATTCGCCTCGTTTTCACTTAACTGTTGTCTTTTCGCCGCCAGCTCTTGTTTGCGAGCATTGGCGGTATCAGCCGTGAACTTGTTGCCGAGCTCTTTGCACGCCTTTTCGTGCTCTTTTGCCGCCAGTTTGAAAGAATCCAACGCATTCGACACCATGTCGATTTTTTTGGCACGCCCGTCAACCTCGGCTTGACGGTTTTCAAGAGCGATTTTGTCAACGCCCACTTTCACCCGATCCACCTGACGGCAAAGATAGGACGTAGCTTTTATCGCATTATTCGAATAGTATTTGTGGCCGGTGGCGTTTTGAAAGGCATACAGTTTTTCTTTCAATCCGCCCTTACCAATCACACCGGACAGCGACTGCTCGAATTCATACATAGTATGTTTGTTTTCGAGGTCCTCTTGGGTTCTCGGATAAAATTCGACCATCTTTTGACACAGCGAAAGGCTTTTCATCAATTCGTCGTACTCCGGAGTGGCTTTGGCTTGCTGAGGTAATTTTTTCAACTCTTCACGGATAGAAGAAATGCCGGCATGCTCCTGACGCCATCTTTTGTATGCATCGGTTTCGTTGCTTTCCGTGGGGTCTGTCCCATTGATTGCACCAAAGCACTCTTGAAATTTTCCAAATTCTTGTTCCGGTTTCGGCGGCATCATTACTTTCGGCGGCATAGGTCATTTCTCCTTTTTAATCGTTTTCTTCATAAGAGGTTTACACCCTAAACACTCCGCCGCACGCAAAAAGGTTACATCGTACGGCAAAGGAAAACGCATATCATTTTGTTTGGCGTGTTACTCCCAAACTATAGACACAATAATTATACACCATATTTTTCCTTTTTTCAACAAGTGAGCAGGTTTTTTTATAAAAACGAGAAAAAGCCCCTCTTAAACGTCTTTATGACGAATAAGAGGGGCTGTTTTAGAATGGATTATTCATCCTTTTGCTTGCGGGCAAGAAGCAGCACGCCAGCCGCTGCCGCCGCCAGCCACATGGCCATACTCGGCAACACATCACCGGTTTTCGGAGCGTGTGCAGGAGCGGTCGTGGTCACCGTGGTGGTGGTCGTCGGCTCCGTCGTCGTCGTGGTCGTGGTGGTAGTTGTCGTGGTCGTGGTGGTTGTGGTGGTTGTGGTGGTCGTCGTCGGCTCTTCTTCCTTTTCAAACATTGCTATGAGCTTCACATTCTCGTCCGCCGTAAAGGTGTATTCCGGATCATAACTCACAATCTCGCCATCCAGCATCCAGCCGATAAAGCGATAGCCAGTGCTGGGCGTTGCCGTCACCGTGGCGGTCTCGCCTTTCCAGTAAACACCGTCGCCACTCACGTAGCCGGCATCTTCGTTGTCCATGTCAACCATGACAATCGCCTGATACTTGTCGGCAATCATATCGTCGTTAGCATCCTCCTCACAGATGATTTGGATGTTATGGTCGGTGGTAATGGCAGTAAAGTGGATGATGCCGTCCTCCGGAATCTCCTGCTCCACGCCATCCACAATAATCTTGTCGATAACCGTATGGTCGTTCGGAATGATTTTCACATCCTGGTCTTCTTTGTGATTCACCGGGAAAGAGCTTTGGTCCGGATCGGTCTTACCGTTTTGGATATCCACAACAATGGTATGCGTCATCTCTTTACCGAAGGTGTAACGATAAACCGCATTGTTCACCACTGCCGTGTCGGCGGTAATATCCTCGCTCCAGGAAGCTTCCTCATTGTGGAATTCATCCGGCACCATTCCGGTGGGAATGGTCTCGCCGAGGATCGGATTCAAATCCGTCCACACACCGTCTTTCAGCTCTTTCATCACGAAGTTCTCAACGATATCCTCCGCAGTACCGTCTGCCCAGGTGCCGTTTTCAACCTCATAGGTGACTTTCACTTCAAAGATATCCGGCACGCCGTTGCCGTTCTTATCGTCGGCAAACACCACGGTAATCGTGTGGTTATCGGTGACATCCGTGAAATCATAGGTGAGGTCTTCGTTGATTTTCACTTCTTCGCCGTCAATAACCACCGACACAATCACTTTGCCCTCGTCAGGCGTAAAGGTGACTGTCTTGTCATCGTGACGAATAACCGTCTCTTTACCGTCCACATTGGACGTGCCGCCCTCAACGTTAACGATGATGTCGTAGGTGTAATCCTTGCTGAACGTGTAGGTGTACACACTGCCGTCCACCACCAAGGTGTCGGCGTCGATATCCGCATCCCAGCTACCGGAATCCACGTGGGTGTCGTCCGGCTTCATGCCGGTGGGAATCGTGTCCGCAAGGGTCGTGCCCAAATCCACCCACACGCCGTCCACGTATTCTTTCAGCGTGAACAGCTCGTCGATAGCGTCGGCGGTCTCGTCGCTCCACATACCGTTTTTAACCTTGTAGGTCACGGTTGCCTGGTATTTATCCGGGATACCATCGCCGTTTTTATCCTCGGCGAACTGCACGATAATCTTGTGGTTATCGGTGACATCCCCGAAGGTGTATTTACCGTCGGTAAGTACCGCCGCCTCGCCGTCCACCGTCACGACGTCAATGACATAACCCGAATCCGGGGTGAAGGTCACCGTCTGATCGTCACCGTAGGAAATCGTCGTCTTGCCATCAACGTCAGAGGTGCCGTTTTCGACTTCCACCGTAATCTCATAAACAAGTTTGTCGTAAGAATACGTATAGGTCTCCGGCTCCGTACTCTTGACGATTTCTGCGGGCGTTTTGTCCCAGTTACCGGTCGTCTTGTCGTAACCTGTTTTCGGCTGCATATCGGTGGGCACCGTCAAGGTTGCCGTGCCGTTTTCGTTCCACACGCCGTCCTCATCCACGAGGGTAAGGATGGTCACGATAGCGGTATCTTCACCGTCATCCCAGGTGCCGTTTTCAATCTCAAAGGTGACTTTCTTCTGGTATTTATCCGGGATACCGTCCGGCTGGTCAAAGCCGGAGCCGCCGCCGATGGTATCCTCTTCCCATACCGCTTTATAGATATAGTCGTAACCGTCTTCTCCGGCGAGTTTCTCCCATCCGATAAAGACGTATCCCTCACGGGTCGGATCCTCCAGCGTAATCGCCTCGGTAACCGTCAAATCGGTATTGTCAGCGGACTCACGCCAAATGCCGCCGTTGGGCTGCACCTGGATTTTGTGATTATACTGTACTACGGTTTTCTTTTCATCCGGAACGTTGTCTTTATCCTCGTCGGTGCCGTACTCTTTATAGGTCACGTCACGGAACACGAGGCGGGTATTGGTAACCACAAGGCCGTCAAAGGTCGGGGCTTCATAACCCTCCACCTGGGCTTCTTGTGCCGAATACACAATCGTCTTGCCGTTCTCGAAGCGAGGCAAGTCATTCACAATCAAAGTCCACTCGTTGCCCTCGCCGCTGAGAGTATACGGCTCGCCGAACTGCATCGGTTCGCTATTGTCCACCGATTTGCACAAAATCAGCGTGGCGGTTTCCGGACGAAGCTCATCGGCGTCGTTCTCATCATTCCAAACCTTTTTAAGCGTTACGGAGGTAACGTCCGGTTTGTGGAAGTTGGTCACGGTCAACGTATCGTTGTCCACCGACTGTTTTGCATATGTGTCGCCCAGCTGGTCGGATTCCTCGTCAACCGTATAGGTAATCGGATAACCGTCCTCATAGGTGGGCAGATTTTCAACGTCAAAGGTCCAAACGTCACCGTCGGCGGAGAGGGTATAATCGTCCACCTTGGTAGTCTCGCCATTTACGGTTTTGAACAGGGTGAGCGACACACTTTCCGGACGAATGCCGTCTTGGTTCGAGTTGTCATCCCACACCTTGGTCAGAGTCGTTTTGCTTTCGTAAATCGGCTCATCGCTGACGGTGAGCACGCCGTCCTGAACGCCGGTCAACAGATACGACAGGTCATAGTTCCAGTTCCACAGCGATTTCAAGTCATTCAGCTTCACGTTGACAAAATTGCGATTCACCGTAATGGTGTAAACATTTTCGTTCAACTGATAGCCGGTCGGCGGCGTGGTTTCGGCGAGAGTGTATTCGCCGTCTTTGGTAAACTCAATTTCCAGTTCGCCGTTTTCATCGGTAACATAGGTCACCGGGTCACCCGCCGGATCGGTCGGCGTCAGCGTAAAGACCGCTTCGGCAATTCCCTTGCCGGTGATGGTGTTGGCATCCGTCTTTTTGATGATCAACGACACCGGGTTAAGCACATCGGTTTTATCAACCGGCGTGTTTTGGATGTCGTCGTCGATAACGAGCGGCGTATAGCCGTCCACCGTTTCCTCAGACACGGTGTAGGTCACGAGTTTGCCGCCATGGTACACCGGTACATCCTCAAAGTCGTGTTTCCAGTCGGACAGTGCATCAATAGTAGCGGTATCACACAGCTCGTCGACTTTTTCGCCATCCACCGTAGCGGTGAGGATGACGGTGATTGTCGGACGCTCGTAATCCGTCACAAATCCGGTGGCAGACTCCGCATCTTTATAGATATCGTCGTTCCACGTTTTGGTAACGGTAATGGTTTTCACTTCCGGCACGTGCTTGTTCGTAACCGTCAAGCCGTCCGCCGACTCTTTCGTGTAACCGGTCGGCACATTGTCGGTCAACTCGTCGACGGTATAGGTAAGAAGTTTACCGTCTTCGAATTTCGGCAGGTCATCAATCGTTTTGCTCCACTCATTGCCGGTGCCGGAGAAGGTGTAATCGTCCACCTTCGCCTTTTCGCCGCCCGCCGGCTGTTTATACAGCGTCAGGGTGACGTTTGCCGGACGTTTGCCGTCTTGGTCGGAGTTATCGTCCCACACCTTTTTGAGGGTAGCGGAGGTCACGCCCGGTTTGTGGAAGTTCGTCACGGTAAGGGTGGTGTTATCCACCGACTTTTTGGTGTATTCCTCGCCGAGCTGATCCTCATCCTCTTCGACCGTATAGGTCACGGCATAGCCGTCCTCATAGATCGGCAGGTTCTCCACATCTTTCGTCCAGGATTCTGCGGTCATATCGCCGGTGAACGTCACGTCTTGCACTTTGGACGTGGTGCTGTTCACCGTCTTATACAGACCGATTACCACACTCGCCGGACGAATACCGTCTTGGTTTTGGTTGTCGTCCCACACCTTGGTCAGCGTGGTAGACGGCGTTTTAATCGGCTCGTCTTTAACGGTCAATACGCCATCCTCCACCGCAGCAAGGGTGTAGGCCAAATCGTAGTTCCAGTTCCACTTCGTTTTGTCGGTGCTAAGCTCGACTTTCGTGAAGTTTTTGGAAACCGTCACCGTGTAGGTGTTGGCGGCATTCAGCTGATAGCCGGTCGGAGCCGTCGTCTCGGTCAGCGTGTAGGTGCCGGTGGTGGTGAAAGGAATCTCCACCGTGCCGTCGTTGCCGGTCGAATAGGTGGTCGAACCACCGAGTTCGTCGGTCAACGTAAACACAGCACCCTTAATGCCTTTGCCGGTCGAGGTGAGGCTATCCAACTTTTTCACCTTAAAGGAAATCGGTTTAAGCACTTCCGCTTTTTCAATCGGCGTATTTTTAATGTTATAGCCGGTCACGGTCGGCGTGAAGCCGTCCACCGCTGCCTCGGACACGGTGTAATCAACTTTTGTTCCCTCATGGTACACCGGCATGTCATAGAACGCATATTGCCAACTGACATCCTTCGTTACGGTAGCCGTCTTGCACAGTTCGTCCACTTTCACGCCATTCACTTTAGCGGTGAGGTTGACGGTGATGTTCGGGCGGGTGTAGCCGGTTTTGCCGACGTAGTCCGTATCGTCCCACGTCTTCGTACCGCTGATAGTCTTAGTCTCCGGCACGTGTTGGTTGGTCACAACAAGACCGCTTGCCGAGGTTTTGGCGTAGCCGGCCGGCATCTTGTTGTTGTCCTCGTCAGCAAGATAGGTGATTTCCACGCCGTCCTGATATTTCGGCAGGTTTTCGATGGTTTTCGTCCATTCGTTGCCCGAACCGGAGAGCTCATACTCCTCCACAATCGACGTCGTAGAACCGACCTTCTTGAGAAGCATCAGCATCATCTTCTCCGGACGTTTGCCGTCTTGGTCGGAGTTGTCGTCCCATACCTTTTTCAACGTTACCGAAACCACTTCCGGCACGTGTTTGTTGGTAACGGTCAAGCCGTCAACCGTTTTTTCGTAGTCGGTCGGCACGTTGTCGGTCAACTCGTCAACTGTGTAAGTGATGAGTTTGCCGCCCTCGTATACCGGCATATTTTCGAGTGTTTTCACCCACTCGTCGCCGGTGTCGTTGTAGGTGTAGTCAGCCACCTTCGTTTTCGTGTCGCCCTCCAGCTGTTTATACAGCGTCAGGGTAACGTTCGCCGGACGTTTTCCGTCTTGGTTATAGTGGTCATCCCATACCTTTTTCATCGTCAAGGAGGTGGTCTCCGGCGTATGCTTGTTGGTAACGGTCAAGCCATCCGCAGAATACGATGCCGTGTACGTTCCCGTACCCGTGGCAATCGCCGGGTTGTCGGCAATCGGTTCGTTGATTGTATAGATGTAGTCAAATCCGGAAGCATCTTTCGCCAGCTGAACCACTGATTTTTTCCAGGTGTTCGTGTTGCCGGTAACTGCATCGGATTTGGTAAACGTGTAGGACTGCACAAGGCTCGGCACACCGGCAGTTCCGACAGCACGGTTCAAGTTGATTTTCACGTCCCAACGCTTACCGTCTTGGTCGGAGTTATCGTCCCACACCTTTGTCATAACGACGGTCTTCCAATAGATATTGCCGATGTTGTCGCCATCCTTGACCACAGACACCGTGCCAAGTGTGTTCGGCGTGCCGGAGTTGCCGTCATAGATGGTATACGTGCCCACCGGAATGTTCGTCGCAATATAGGTTGCGGTGGGGGTATCTTTGGTCAAAGCAATGTAGTCGCCGCCGTCTTTTTTGATATACAGCGTGCTCGGTGCACCGGAAATACCCGTCAAGTTGGTTTTCGTGCCGTCGAGATAGGTGTATACCGTCGCATCTTCGGCAATCAGCTCCTCGCCGACCTCATCCGTCGCCGGAGTCACCAGGGCGGTTTTAAACACTTCGGTCAGCGTAATAACCGCATCTACCGTCACACCGTTTTTGGTGCCGACAGCAGGCGTCATCGGCACCGTCACCGTTTCGGTTGCACCGGCGGCCAGTTCATCAATCGAAAAAGTGAGCGTTTGCTTGTTGCCGGTCTTCACCGTGCTGTCCGGCGTCGTCGAGCAAGTGCCGACGGTCAGTGCCAAAGGCGTATCCGAGGTGGTCGGGCCACTCGGAGTCACGTCCAGCGTGTAGGTGAGGTTTTTCAGTTTCTCGTCCGAGAGATTCTTGACTTTCAGCGTATAGGTAATGGTCTCGTCCGTACCGTAGGTGTGTGCGGTAACACCGGCAGCATCCTCCATACGGTCGTCCTCAATCGACACCTCGGCGAGCACCTTCGTGCGTGCATCATTGCCGAGCAGGATGATAAAGTCGTCCTCATCGTCACCGGAACCCCAGAAAGAGTCGGTGACATAGGCAGGGGGGTTGGGAGAGTCGGTGTTATAGTAAGCGGTTTCGGATTTATTCGCATCCGTCGCCTTGTCAATCGTTTCCTCGATATCGGTAATTTTCTCATAAACCGGAGTTTCCATCTTGCCGGTGTTTTTGAAGTAATAGGTGTTGGCGAGAGTCGGCGTAAACACCGCTTTTGCCGGAGCAGAGGCGATATCGTCATGCTCATAGATGAAATTGCCGTTGGTAGCGGTATTCGCCAGTGCATCCGCCGTCGGCATGACCTCGTATTTCACCAAAATCGGTGCGAGGTTCGGGTCTTCGTAGATCTCACCTTTCACCGGCTCGCCCGGAAGCATACGGTTGGCAAAGCGGATGATCGGCAGCTCGTAGGCGTTGATTTCCCACATCACCGAACTGTCGGAAATGGTCGCCGTGGAATACAAAACCTTATCTTCGGTCTCGTTATAGAACTCGTAAACACCCGTCGCCGCACCGGATTTCGGACGACCGGTATAGGTCACGCCTTTCAGCACGACGGACATAATGTAGTTGCCGTCGTCATCGGTTTTGATCGCCGTGCCCTTGCCGATCGGGTCGGTAAAGGTAATAAAGATTTCGTCCGCAGCCGCACCGGACGTGGCATGGTGGGTAATCGGGATAACCGTACCCTGCGTTGCGGCGGAAATGAGGCTCGCCAATTGGTCGAACGAGTCGTTCACCTTCGTGGAGGTGTCCGCATAGTTGACGTACTCGGCGAAATAGTGCATCGGGTTTTTCGCATAGTTGGTCTGACGTTCTGCTTGGGTGGTACCGTCATAGCCCATATACTCTTTGATGAACTTCTCGAAGTAGCCCTGCACCGCATCATTCAAATCATCAATGGTGAGATTTTGGGCTTCCAACGCATCCGACATGGCTTGTGCTTCGACACTCCCCACCGCTGCGTCATACAGTTCGGCTTTTTTGGCGGCTTCCGCATCCGATTGGGCTTGGGCGGCTTTTTCCGCTATCTTCGCGGCAACATCCTCATTGTACTTGTCGTCGTTTTTCGCGTTTTTGTAGGGGTTTTTGCTGTGGTCAATGCCGAAGTTGTTCTTGATGTACGTGTAGTAGGCATTGTCGCTGGAGAACTTGCTTCTTTGGGCCGGTTCGGTAATCGCCGCCTCCGCCGCTTCGCCCGCCGCTTTAATGGCTTTCGCTTCATCCGAATTCGGGTCAGCTAACTTCGCATTGAAGTTACTCTCCGCCGTGCTGACCGCTGTGCTGACCGCCGTGCGGAGGGCTTCCACGTCAATGCCGGCACGGGCAAGCAGGTCATCGTAGCCGTTCAGCGGGTCGCCGACGTAGTCTTGCGGATTGTTATACGCATTTTCCAAGCGAGTGAGGATTTGGGTGTAGATTTTACCGGCGTTGCTGGTCGACGTCGCATCCGGGTTGGCAAACGACGGTTTCATCGACACCTGCACCGCCGAGGCAGTACTTGCGTTGTCGCCCGGATCACCGAGTCCGACACCGATGTTGAACCACACGGCGTTCACCGAGCCGTCAAATCCGTTGGCGGTGTTTTTCGCGTTATACGCATCAATCAAGCGTTTCTTCCAGAAGGTGGATGCGAGCGTACTGTTGGCCTCACGCTGGGTCGAGGTTCCGTTGTTGGATTCGAGGTTGACACCCGCCCAGTTATCGTTGGAGTAGTTGGACTCGCCGTCGGTCATCACCATCACGAAAGGCAGACGTTTGCCCTCGCCGAAACCGTTCGTCATATTTTGGAGCAGTTGATCACAGCCGTAGGTGATACCGATTTGCATGTGCGTACCGCTGCCTTTCTCCTTAGAGAAAGACAATTCCTCATCGGTATACTCCACACCGTCAATCACGCCGGTGAATTTCACACCGGAAACCGTGGAAATGGTGTTGTTCGCAAACTTCACATAGTTTCCGTCAGTGCCGGCGCCATACGAGCCGAGCGGCAGGAAATCATACGCCGAACCATCAAACGCCACCGCCATAATGCGGTTATAGGGGTTGACCTCCGCAATTTCTTTCATTGCGGAGTTCAGCGATTCCGCCAACACCTGCAAACGCGTACCGGCGTTCGTACCGCTCGCGGTTTTCATACTGTTACTGGTCATCGAAGAACTGAAGTCCAAAATAAACAGCACGTCCGCCGCATTTTGCTCCATAATCGTCTCGATGGCTTCTTCGGAGTAGGAGTATTCCTGTGCCAAAGCGGACAGCGTCACGTCAAATGCGTTGCTCGCTTCGTTCGCTTGCACAGACTTATCCACCCAAACACGACCGTCCGATTCACGTGAGCCGAAGCCATCCGTTACACCGTCGCTGGCATACGGCGGCGTATTGGTCATATCGTCCGCCGCAATACGGCAGACGTATTCGCTCTGTGCCGTTACGGTGCCAACCGGCTCCGACGCCGAACCGATGAACATCATCGTCGTAAGGCAGGACACCGCCAGTACGATGGCACACGCCACCGACCAGAATTTCATACCCTTCATTTTTTTCATAGCTGTCCGCAAAGCCGTCTTTTCACCGACTTTGCTCCCTCCTTTTCCATAAGCTCGAAGTTAGTATTAAAGGCAATTAAAAACATTGTCATCGCAAAAGGACACAATTATCCCCTTGTCTTTCTTTACATTATAGAGTTTTTGTTACCCTTACGCAACCCCTATACACATAAAAAAATGTGAAAAATTATGGTATTTCCTCGCCATATTTTTGTGCATTTTTCCTTTATTTGCACATTTCGTTGATTTACTCACATCTACGGTGTCCATTTTTGCAAAGCAAAAGCCGGAGGCGGTTTTACGCCTCCGGCTTTTAGAATATGTCTTTATTCGCCGAGTCTGTCCACAAGATTGGCAAGGAACTTGCGAAGCATCAACACATCTTTCATATTAACGTCGCCATCCAAGTTCACATCGGCGGCGGTCATATTCAACTCATCGGTCAAGTTGGCGATGTATTTTCGCATAAGAAGAACATCTTTCATATTGACGGCATTGTCGTCATTAGCGTCGCCCAAAAGCACCTCCGGGTTGCTGCTCGGGTCGGTCTCGGTCGGAGCGGATTCTGTCAGCTCAGTGGCCGAAGTACTGCCGGACGAGGAGGGTTGCCACGACACACTGGGCATCGTCGGCATCGTCGGCATTGTGGGCATCGTCTGCGAGCTCGACTCAGTCTGCGAGCTCGATTCGGTCTGCGAGCTCGATTCGGTGGATTTCGGAATAATCTCAATCGAACCGTCAGAATACACCAAAACGATATCGCCGTTTTCATTCAAGAATGAATTGACGACCGTCTTTCCGCCGGGCGTAGTCACACTTTGAGACGGCACGGTCTGGGAAGAGGACGGCACGGTCTGGGAAGCAGACGGCTCGGTGCCGCTGTATGTCGGCACAATATAGGTGCGACGATAGGCATACAGCGTCAGGCTGTCAATGTGAACCACGTTGTTCGCTCCCTCGCTGAGGATGAACATGCTGGCAGTATTGTTCAAGGTGGAGATATTTGAAATAACACCGCCGGTAACCGGAGAACCTTTTTCCGGCCACGCTTCAAGATACGGAGCATCTTGATAGAAACCGATGTTCGCATATCCGATAGGACCGGAAACGTAAGTGGCATCCGCTTCGACTTCATATTGAATCGGCAAGCCGTTGACGGTCAAATCGTCACGGAACGCCTGGGTCAGTTCATCTACATTGATAGAGGCGAAGCCATTGTCTTTCGTGATAAAGTCACGGTTAATCGTACCGGACCACACCGCAATTTTACCGAGTTGACCCGGGTTTTGCGACGGCTGTGTGCTGGATTGGGACTGCGACGCCTGAGTATAGCTCGGCTCGGTATTGGATGCCTGAGTGTAGGGCGACTGCGTACCGGACTGGGACTGCGACGTCTGCGTACCGGGCTGGGAGGAGTAAGATGTCCAGCCACCGCCGCCACGATACGCATACAGCGTCAAGTTATTAATGTGCACAATATTATCCGCACCCTCGCTGAGGATAAACATACTGGCGGTATTGTTCAAGGTGGAAATGTCCGAAATAACGCCGCCGGTAATCGTAGAGCCTTTCACCGGCCACGCTTCGAGATACGGAGAATCTTGGTAGAAGCCGATGTTTGCATATCCAACAGGACCGGAAATATAGGTGGCATCTGCTACGACCTCGTATTGAATCGGCAAGCCGTTAGCATTCAAATCGTCACGGAACGCTTGGGTCAATGCATCCACCGCAATGGAGGCAAAACCATTCGCTTTGGTGGTGAAATCCATATTGATGTTGCCGGACCACACCGCAATCTTTTCGGCTTGGCTCGGGTCTTGAGATGCCTGCGTACCGGACTGGGACGACTGAGTTCCGGGCTGGGAGGAGTAAGACGTCCAGCCGCCACCCTCACGATAAGCGTATAGGGTCAAGGTGTCAATGTAAATAAGGTTATCCAACCCTTCGCTGAGGATAAACATACTGGCGGTATTATTCAAGGTGGAGATATCCGAAATGACACCGCCGGTAACCGGAGAATCTTTTACCGGCCACGCTTCGAGATACGGAGAATCTTGGTAGAAGCCAATGCACGCATATCCGGCAGGACCGGAAATATAAGTAGCATCCGCTACGACCTCGTACTGAAGCGGCAAGCCGTTGGCGTTCAAGTCATCACGGAACGCCTGGGTCAATGCATCCACATCAATGGAGGCAAAGCCGTTCGTTTTCGTGGTGAAATTGCGGTCGATTTTACCGGACCACACCGCAACTCTTCCGGTTTGACCCGGGTTTTGCGATGCCTGTGTGCCGGATTGAGACTGCGACGCCTGGGTAGAACCGCCACGATACGCATACAGCGTAAAGCTGTTAATGTGGACAATATTATTTGCACCCTCGCTGAGGATAAACATACTGGCGGTATTATTCAAGGTGGAAATATCCGAAATGACACCGCCGGTAACCGGAGAACCTTTTACCGGCCACGCTTCGAGATACGGAGAATCTTGGTAGAAGCCGATGTTTGCATATCCGACAGGGCCGGAAATATAGGTGGCATCTGCTACGACCTCGTACTGAATCGGCAAGCCGTTGGCGGTCAAATCGTCACGGAACGCCTGGGTCAACGCATCCACATCAATGGAGGCAAAGCCGTTCTCTTTTGTGGTAAAGTCACGGTTAATCGTACCGGACCATACCGCAATTCTTTCGGCTTGGCTCGGGTCTTGAGATGCCTCCGTTGCATAGGACGGACGAGAAGCAGTGGTGCCGCCTTGCACATATACCGAGGTAGTGGGCAACGCACCGGCAAGTTTATAATAGACACTGGCGTGATGAATCGCCACACCGGCATCCATAGAATAATTCGCTTTATCAATCACGCCGAAAATGTAATCCAGCATATCGCACAGATAGGCTTTATTTTTCGTGTGAATATCCACGCCGCTTTCCTTCGAGTCATCCGTCTCGATACCGTAGGTGAAATCGCAGTTGTACTGGATAGCATAGTCAATGGCTTTTCTCTCGTTTGCACGGGATATGACCTTCGCAGCCGTATCACGATACGACATCAGCGACAAAGTACCCTTGCCACCACCCAACTCTTTGGCGAGGATTTTATAAAAATCGGTGGTGCCGTTATACGTCACACCGTCGTAGCCGTTCCACGCCGGGTTCACGTCAAACTCGCAATAGATGCCTTTTTTCATCAAAATATTGATGGCGTTATTCAGCAAGTAATTGCAGTAATTCTGCAAAACGGTGGTGTTGTATCCGCCCGGCTCAACGTCGAAGTGAATACCGTACAGCCAGTCATCCGGATAGGTGTTTTTGTATGCCACCCAGCCGTTATACAAGTCGGTGATATAGTTCTTCGAAGTACTGGAAACCGTCGCAAGATCGGGGTCATCAATCATCACGGACGTACGCATACCGTGCGTTTGTGCCGCCGAGATAAAAGCGTGGAGCTTCGCATGGTTGCTCGTATCCCACAGATAGTTATACGCCTCCACGTAAATCTCCGTCACACCCGTTTCTTCCAACAACCCGAGATATTTGTCACGGGTCGTGGTGTTCAGTGCATCGGCGAAATCCCACCACCAACAGCCGAGACGGTGTGTCCTACCGTCAAACGTCTGGGCTTTTACGCCCACAGCTCCGAACACAGACGGGAGCATCGTCAGCAGGAATACCGCTACCATAGCGATAGCAATCATTGACATCGAAAGTTTCTTTGCCCTTGTCATTTCTCCACCTCATTGTAGCAAAAAAATAGTCGCTAATCCGGCTTTTGAGCATTTATCAAAAGCCATCACAGCGTCAAGTATCATAGCATAACAAACAAATCCTGTCAATAGAACCTTTAATTTTTATACTATTTGCACAAAACGCAAGTGCCAACTATGTCAGCAGGTTTCCCCTTTGTTTTCGTTTTGCACGCCCCGTTTTCTCAACACACAATGTCTTTTTATGCAAAAAATCCCCAACAGAACGCCACGGTGTCATAAGGAATACATTCCTTATGACACCGTGGCGAATACTCTGTCGAGGATTGCTTGTCGCTTATTTTATTGCTTATTGATCGGCGTATTTCGCACCGAGAGCATCAATCGTGCCATCGCTCAGCATTTTCTCGAGAGTGGCATTGATTTTGTCGAGCAGCTCTTTGTTGCCTTTTTTCACCGCAATGGCATACTCCTCGCCCTCAAACGCAGAAGCATCTTCCACAGCTTTGATGCCTTTGTTGTTGGCAACATAGTTGTTCGCCGTAGCAGAGTCGAGCACCACCACGTCGCAACGGCCGTTCACCAGCTCCAAGATAGCGTCGGAACCTTTTTTGAACGCCTCATACTCGTAACCCATTTCTTTCACACAGCTCTCGCCGGTGTAGCCTTGGATAACCGCAATTTTCTTATCTTTCATATCGGTAGCCTTGGCGATGGTGGAATCCTCTTTCACAATCATCACCTGGGTGGCTTTGTAGTACGGAATGGAGAAATCCACCGACTCAAGACGGTCCGGTTTGATGGTCATACCGGCGATAGCGGCATCGATTTTGCCGGTCTGCACCGCCACGAGCAAGGAGTCAAACTCCATATTCTCAATGCGAGCGGTCATACCGTTGTCCTCGGCAAGCTGTTTGGCAATGGAGACGTCAATACCGTCATACTCGCCGATAACGCCTTGTGCCGCCACAAACTCAAAGGGCGGGAACTCGGCATTGGTACCGAACACCAGTTCTTTCGCCGCCGACACTTTTTCGGCAGCGGAGGTGTCATTTCCGTCTTTTGCACCGCAAGCGGACATAACCGTCACGATCATGGCAAGAGCAAGGATAAGACTGAGAATTTTTACTGTTTTTTTCATTGTTCGTAAACCTCTTTCACATAAAATTTTATCAGTAAATGCCACTTAAAGCACTTTACTCAAAAATAGTTTGGTGCGGTCGTGTTGCGGATTGGACAGCACCTCTTTCGGGTCGCCGGTTTCGAGAATCACGCCGTCGTCCATAAACAACACCCGTGTTCCCACTTCACGGGCAAAGCCCATTTCGTGAGTGACCACCACCATGGTCATTCCGTCTTTGGCAAGCTGTTTCATAACGTCAAGCACCTCGCCCACCATTTCGGGGTCGAGAGCGGAGGTCGGCTCATCAAACAGCATGATTTCCGGCTCCATCGCCAAGGCACGGGCAATGGCGATACGCTGTTTCTGACCGCCGGAAAGCTGAACCGGATAGGCATCCGCCTTTTCCGCCAAACCGACGATTTTCAAAAGCTCCATTGCCTTTTCGTTTGCCTGCTCCACCGTCATTTTTTTCAGTTTTACGGGAGCAAGAGTGATATTCTCTTTCACCGTCAAGTGCGGGAACAAATTAAAATGCTGGAACACCATTCCCATTTTTTGACGAACAAGCGAGATATCCACCGACGGGTCGTTGATTTTTTGACCATCCACAATCACATCGCCGGAGGTGGGCGTTTCCAACAGGTTTAAGCAACGCAAAAAGGTGCTTTTTCCCGAGCCGGACGGGCCGATGACCACCACGACCTCGCCTTTGGAAATGTGCTCGTTGATACAGCCGAGAACCATCAAATCCCCGAACATCTTATGCAAATTCCGTACTTCAATCATATCCGACATAGCTGTACCCCCTTACCGTTTATCCGCTTTGCGGAGTTTCTTTTCAAAGGCATCCAAAGCAAGGGTCAGCACTTTGATGATACCGAAATAGATAATAGCGGTGGCAATCAAGGGAGTGAACGCCTCAAAAGTGGCACTCTTGATAAAGTCGCCTGCTTTTTGGATATCCATCAATCCCACATAACCGACAATGGCGGTTTCTTTGATAAGGGTGATAAACTCGTTGCCCAGAGCCGGGAAAATGTTTTTCACCGCTTGGGGCACCACGATATACATCATCGTCTGTCTGCCCTTTAAGCCGAGAGAGGCACCCGCCTCCGTCTGCCCTTTGTCGACGGACAAAATACCGCCACGAATAATCTCCGCCACATAAGCACCGGAGTTGATGGCAAAAGCGATAGACGCAATCAGCCATTTTTCCACATTGGGGAACGGAGCAAACACCACGAAATAGATAATCATCAACTGGGTTACCGACGGCGTACCACGAATGATATCCGTATACACCTTGCCGATGGCACGCAAAATTTTGCTTTTCGAAAGACTGCACAAGGCAATCAGGAAACCGATGACCAAGCCCATCAAAAGGGATACAATGGACACCTTGATGGTAACGCCAAGGCCTTGCAACAACAGTCTCCAACGGTCTTCACGCAAAAAGCACCGTTCAAAGTTAAAAATCAGCCGGTCAATCCATTCCGGACGAGCGGCTATTAAATTCCAAAGATACAGCATACAATATGCGTTCCTTTCTCCGTCATTTCCAAACTGTTATTTTACACCATATTTTACAGTCTGTCAAGGGATGTTTTTGAATATTATTTTATTTTTTTCTATACTTTTCTGTAAAACACCGACGATATCGCTCCGTTTTTGTATCTTTATTCAGCGGCATTGCGAAAGAAAATCCCCACTCTCGGAAAACCGAAAGCGGGGGCTTGTTTTTTAGATTATTTCATCACACTGCCGTCGGGATGAAACAGCGGCAACGGCTCCAGGAAAAGGATATCGTCCCGGTTGGCGGCGTCACCCTCCGCCAAAATCGCCATTTTGCCAACCACGTTACCGCCGGCTTGATTAACCAAATCCTCTACCGCCGAGATAGAGCCGCCGGTGGAAATCACATCGTCCAAAATCAGAATGCGTTTGCCTTTCATTTTGGCGGCATCCGCTCCGTCCATATACAGCTTCTGTTCGCCCTCGGTGGTAATGGATTTGTCCACCACCTCGAACACGCCGTTCATATACGCCTTTTTCTTTTTGCGAACGAGGAAGTACTCGTTGCGGCCGCTTTGACGTGCCATCTCGTGAATCAGCGGAATGGCTTTCGCTTCCGGTGCCACCATGTAGTCAAACTCCGGTGCTTTTTGAAGCAACGCTTTGGCACAAGCACACGTCAGCTCTACATCGCCGAAAATAACAAAAGCGGCGATGGACAACGTATCGCTCAAATTGCAAATCGGCAGATCACGCTTGACCCCCGCTACCGTAATAGGATAGACCATAAGAAACAACCTCCGTTTTTGTGTTTTTCGAACTCTGCATACAGTATAGCACGTCCCGCGGCGTTTTTCAATGGTTTTCGAAAAAAGTGCAAAACTCTTACGAAAACTTTTTACGCCATCACAGTGCCGTCGGGATGAAAGAACGGCAACGGTTCGAGAAAGAGAATATCGTCACGTTTAGCGGCGTCGCCCGCAGCAAAGACAGCCATACGACCAACCACGTTGCCGCCCGCTCGCTTCACAAGGGATTCCAGCGCAGCAAGCGAACCACCGGTCGAAATGATATCGTCGAGGAGAAGGATGCGTTTGCCTTTCATTTTGGCGGCATCCGCAACATTCATAAACAGTTGTTGCTCGCCCTCGGTGGTGGTGGATTGGTACGTTACCTCAAACACGCCTTGCATATACGCCTCTTTCTTCTTGCGCGCGAGAAAGTACTCGTTGCGGCCGCTTTGGCGTGCCATTTCGTGAATCAGCGGAATGGATTTCCCTTCCGGTGCAACCATGTAATCGAACTCCGGTGCCTTGTCCAAAAGTGCTTTGGTGCAGGCACAAGTCAGCTCCACATCGCCGAGAATGATAAACGCGGCAATCGACAGCGTATCGGTCAATTTGCAAATCGTCAAATCGCGTTTGACACCCGCCACAGTAATGGAATAGGTCATAAGGGAAGCCTCCGTTTTTGTGTTTTTAACTCTGCCCTGCAGTATAGCACAAGCATAATGAATTTGCAACAAAAAATCCCGTTCACTTTCGTGAACGGGATTTGGAGCTGATAACCAGAGTCGAACTGGTGACCTCATCCTTACCAAGGATGCGCTCTACCTACTGAGCTATATCAGCACATGGCGACCCGGAACGGGATCGAACCGTCGACCTCTAGCGTGACAGGCTAGCGTTCTAACCAGCTGAACTACCGGGCCACATTGTCAAAATGTGCCCAGTCGCACGCAGACAACGTGACTATTATACCCACTTTATTTTCGTTTGTCAAGGCTTTTTTTCGCATTTTTTCACTTTTTCTGTTCACCGGTTTTCGGTCTACTTTTTGCACAATCGGAATAGGATTTAAGGAATGTACTTTTTCGAAAGGAGCGTAGGGCTGTGACAAAACTCCCCTCACCTCTCACCGCAAAACAAGTGGAAACTTCCCGCCGCACAAACGGCGACAACACGTTGCCCGTTGCCGCAAAACAAAGCTTTTGGCAACAGTTTCTTGCGGGCTTCGGCGACCCGATTATCAAAATATTGTTGGTAGCCTTAGGACTCAATCTCATCGTGCTGTTTCGCCGTTTCGATTGGTTTGAAGCCGTGGGCATAGCCGCCGCCATTTTGCTTGCCACCCTCGTATCCACTCTCTCCGAGCGAGGAAGCGAAGCGGCGTTCGAAGCCTTACAAGCGGAAAACGCCAAAATTTTTTGTCGTGTAAAACGGGCAGAGGGACTAAACCGTCTGCCCATCGCCGATATCGTCGTAGGTGACCTTGTTTTGTTGTCTACCGGTGAACGTGTGCCCGCAGACGGCGTGTTGTTGGAAGGCTCACTCTCTGTCAACCAATCGGCACTCAACGGGGAAAGCCGTGAAGCCAAAAAACAGGCAGGCATTCCAAAAGACTCTGACACAGGCGATTTATCCTGTCCCTCTCGGCTGTTTCGGGGAAGCGTTGTCCAAAGCGGCGACGGCGTGCTGCTCGTGCAAGCCGTAGGCAACCATACGCTTTACGGCAAAATGGCACACGAAATGCAGACAGAAGAACGGGACAGCCCTTTAAAGGTGCGTCTTTCCGCACTGGCAAAAGTTCTCTCCCGCATCGGATATGCGGCCGCCGCATCGGTTGCTTTTGCCGATATGGGGTTATCGCTGTGGCGGGAGACCGGCGGCAATCTTTCTCTGCTGACCACCCTGCCGTTACACGTATGGTTAGCCCATCTCCTCCATGCCGCCACCCTCGCTATTACAGTCGTTGTGGTTGCGGTTCCGGAGGGACTTCCCATGATGATTACCGTCGTGTTATCCGCCAATATGCGGCGGATGCTTAAAGACCACGTTTTGGTGCGTAAATTAGTGGGGATTGAAACCTCCGGAAGCCTCAACATTCTGTTTACCGACAAAACGGGTACACTGACAAAAGGCACACCGGAGGTGGCGTTATTCTGCGATGGCGACGGGAATTTCTATCGGCGACGGGTTGATTTGCGGCAATATCCCCCGCTGTTTGAAGCGATACAGCGTGGATGCCGTGATAATGTGGAATGTGCCCTTACCGCCGACGGCAAAATTGTCGGGGGCAACGCCTCTGATCGAGCCATTTTTGCGTATGCAAACCCGAAAAAAGACGACCCACCGCCGACCGTTGTCCGCCGTATTCCCTTTGACTCAAACCGCAAATGGGCCGCCACCGAAACCACCACACACGTGCTGATCAAAGGGGCACCGGAGCTACTACTCCCCCTTTGCGAAACCTATTTGAGCCAAAACGGCACCCGCCTCCCCTTAAACCGGGGGAAAATGACCCGCCGATTGGAGATGCTGACCGAAAGTGCTATGCGAGTCATATTGCTTGCCGAGGCGAATACACTTCCCGAAAACGGGTTGCCCTCAAACATAACGCTTCTCGGATTATGCGGTATCCGTGACGATTTACGTCCCGAAATACGCAACGCCGTCCGCACGGTACAAAATGCCGGCGTTCAGGTAGTAATGATAACCGGCGACAACAAAGATACCGCTCGGGTATTGGCGACAGAAGCCGGCATTTTGCGAAAAGACAACTGCCAAATTCTCTGTGGAGAAGAGCTTCGCTATATGAGCGACAAGGCGGTACAATCCGTGTTGCCGCATTTGGCGGTTGTAGCACGGGCGTTGCCCGCCGACAAAACCCGCCTTGCCGCTCTCGCCCAAAAAAGCGGGTTGGTGGTGGGAATGACCGGCGACGGGCTCAACGATGCCCCTGCCCTTAAAAAAGCAGACGTGGGATTTGCGATGGGAAGCGGCACAGAGGTCGCCAAAGAGGCGGGCGACATCGTGATTCTTAACGACGATTTTCGCTCGATTGGCAAAGCCATCCTTTACGGACGAACCATTTTTATGAGCATCCGCAAATTTCTCGTTTTCCAGTTGACCATGAATCTCTGTGCGGTTTTGGTGTCACTTTTAGGCCCGTTTATCGGCATTGACACACCCGTCACCGTCATGCAGATGCTTTGGATAAACATTATTATGGACACGTTGGCGGGCTTAGCGTTTGCGGGCGAGCCGCCGGAAAAGGAAACAATGGAAAAACCGCCAAAACCTCTCTCCGAGCCGATTATCACAAGAAAAATGTGTAACCAGATTTTCCTCACCGGCGGATATACGGTGGCGTTGTGTTTGGTATTCTTAAAACTCCCGCTCACCGCTTTGTGGTTTTCGCCGGATGCCGGCAGTCCGTTCCCTCTTACCGCCTTTTTCGCTCTATTTGTCTTTAGCGGGATTTTCAACAGCCTTAATGCTCGCACCGAACGGTTGTGGTTATTTGCCCATCTTTCGGAAAACAAAACCTTCGTGTGGGTGATGAGTGCCGTTTTCGTGGTGCAAATTGCCCTCATTTATCTCGGCGGCACGCTGTTCCGCACCTCCGGATTGCCCCTAAATGAGCTGGTTTCCGTAATGGGATTCGCCTTTACAGTTGTGCCTTTTGACCTGCTTCGTAAAGGGTGGCTGCGTCGAAAAACCGCATAAGAAAGCCCTCGGACAACATCCGAGGGCTTTTTGCTGTTTGGTTACGGCTTCACCGCTTCAAATGTAAGGGAATTTTCCTTTACATCCACACGTACCGTATCGCCGGCTTTGAAGGTGCCCTCGAGCATTTTTTCTGCCAGAGCGTCCTCCAATTCGGACTGAATAGCCCGGCGAAGCGGGCGGGCACCGTAGACATCGTCGAAACCGGCTTTGGCAAGATGAGCAATCGCTTCGTCGGTGATATCCAGATGCAACTCCAATTCGCCCATTCGTTTGTCAAGCGTGCCCAGCATTCGACGGGCGATTTCGGTAATATCCGATGCGGTCAAGCGGTCGAACACAATGGTGTCATCTACCCGATTCAAGAATTCGGGGCGGAACGTTTTTTTCAGCTCACCCATCACGTTTTCCTTTGTCCGTTCACGGGCGGCGGCGGTTTCCGTCTCCTCATCCCCTGCACCAAATCCGAATGCGTGTTTTTCGGTAATCAACCGTGCCCCCACATTCGAGGTGAGAATAATCACCGTATTTTTGAAATCCACCTTGCGTCCCTGAGCATCGGTCAGAACACCGTCCTCCAAAATTTGAAGCAACATATTGAATACGTCGGGATGGGCCTTTTCAATTTCATCAAACAGCACCACCGCATAGGGTTTTCGACGTATTTTTTCGGTCAACTGACCTCCCTCGTCGTACCCGACATAACCGGGAGGAGATCCCACCAAGCGGGAGACGGTGTGTTTTTCCATATATTCGGACATATCCAGACGAATCATCGCATTTTCGTCACCGAACATCGCCTCTGCCAACGCTTTACACAGCTCCGTCTTGCCCACACCGGTAGGCCCGAGAAAAATAAACGAGCCAATCGGTCGTTTCGGGTCTTTAAGCCCTACTCTGCCACGGCGAATGGCTTTCGAAACCGCTTTCACCGCTTCGTCTTGTCCCACGATTCGCTCATGGAGAATCGACTCCATCTTCAGCAGACGCTCGCTCTCCTCCTCGTTCAACTGGCTAACGGGAATTCCGGTCCATCCGGACACAATTTCCGCAATATCCTCGGCGGTAACCTCACCGGTAATACCGGCATTTTTCTCCTGCCACTCCTCTTTTTGAACCGCAAGCTTTTCTGTGAGCTCTTTTTCCTTGTCACGAAGCTGTGCCGCTCGCTCAAAATCCTGTTCGTTGACAGCGGCGGCTTTTTCCTCGCCGAGTCGCTTTTGTTCCTCCTCCAAGGCTTTGAGGTCAGGCGGCGGAGTAAAGGCTTTTAACCGCACTCGAGAGGCCGCCTCGTCCATAAGGTCAATCGCTTTGTCCGGCAAAAAGCGGTCGGCAATATACCGCACCGACAGCTTCACAGCCGCCCGCAAGGCCTCATCGGTAATCTTTACCTTGTGGTGTGCCTCATAACGGTCACGAAGCCCCAACAAAATTTGTTCCGCTTCCTCCGGCGAAGGCTCACCCACGGTTACCGGCTGGAACCGACGTTCCAACGCCGCATCCTTTTCCACGTGTTTGCGGTACTCCTCCAACGTGGTAGCACCGATAATTTGCAATTCGCCCCGGGCAAGCGACGGCTTCAAAATGTTAGCGGCATCCACCGCTCCCTCTGCACCGCCGGCACCGATGATGGTATGCAATTCGTCGATAAAGAGGATAACATCTCCCGCTTTAACCACTTCGTCTATGGCGTTTTTGATGCGTTCCTCAAAATCGCCACGATACTTTGTCCCGGCGACCATTCCGCTCATATCCAGCGTCACCACCCGTTTGCCGGAAAGCAGTTCCGGCACGGCACCGTCGACGATTTTTTGGGCAAGCCCTTCGGCAATCGCTGTTTTACCTACGCCCGGTTCGCCGATTAAGCACGGATTGTTCTTGGTGCGGCGGGACAAAATTTGTACCACCCGCTCGATTTCTTTCGACCGACCCACCACCGGGTCTAATTTGCCCTCCTTGGCAATAGCGGTCAAATCCCGCCCAAACTGGTCTAAGGCAGGGGTTTTCCCGCCGGACACCTTGCCTTTTCGGGGCGTTCCGCCATCGGTTACCGTTTGCGGTGCCGCCGATTGTACCGCCTCGGAGATATCCTCAACCAGTTCCTCCGGCGACACGCCGAATTCAGACAGCAACCGCACCGATACACTGCTGTCATCCTCCGCAACAGCAAGCAAAATATGCTCGGTGCCAACGTAACCGTGTTTCAAAGCGGCGGCAGCAGCCACCGCCATTTCCATCGTTTTTTTGGAGCGAGGCGTAAATTCCGCCGGCGTCAGCTTCGTAGGCGTACCGCTGTTCTCCAGCTCAATAATTCTCTCCTCATACTCCGCCGCCGTCACGCCACGTCCCGCCAACACCGTAGCCGCCACGCCGGTACCCTCTCGCAAAAGTCCCAGCACAATATGCTCGGTGCCAACGTATCCATGCCCCATTTCCTGTGCCGCTTCTATGGCAAGGTTTAAGGCTTTGTTGGCTTTTTCTGTAAATCCCTTAAACAAAAACATTCTCTCACAACCTTTCTCTTACTAACGTTGCACGGGCGGCATCCCGCTCGCCTGGTTCCATATCTCGTCCCATCGTCGCCGCAAGCGTTGCCGGCTGTATATCCGTCATCAAAGCGGCTACGGTTTCTTTTTGCATATCCGGCATGCCCATGGATGCCCCGATTTTCACCAAAGACAACAGCCGCATACCCTCCTCATGCGTGAGAAGACGAGCGGTTTTAAGCACACCCAGTGCCCGCCAAATGCGGTCCTCAAACGCCGGATCACGACAAATTCGTTCTCGGGCACGGCGTTCCTCACCGACAAGCTGCATCACAACCCCTTTCAGGTTGTCAATCGCCTCCTTTTCGGTGATACCAAGCGTCACTTGGTTGGATAATTGATATAAAGCCCCTTGGGCACGGCTACCTTCGCCGTATAACCCACGAATGGTCAGCCCCAGTTTGGATACCGTTCCCGCAAGCAGCGGAATGGTTTTGCTCTCGGTCAACGCCGGCAAATGCAACATCACCGACGCTCGCATTCCCGTGCCGAGATTGGTGGGGCATTGCGTAAGATATCCGAGCCGTTCGTCAAACGCAAAATGCAATTTGTCGCAAAGGCGGGAATCCATTTTATCTGCCCGTTCAAAGCATGACTCCAAACACAGCCCCGCTCCAAACGTCTGTAACCGCAGATGATCCTCCTCGTTCACCATCAGCGAAAGACCTTCGTCCTCGCTCAAAAACAACGCAGACCCTTCGTCACATTCCGCAAAAGCAGGACTTATCAGATGCCGTTCCACCAAGGAAAATGCCTCACGGCGGGGTAATGTTGCCACATCGACAAAGCGAAGGGATTCCTCGTCATCCTTCAATGCTGCAAACACCTTGTCTTTGACTTCCTGCTTTTTCACCGCATCCATTCGTTGAGGAAACGGCGTTCCCGCAAGATTGCGAGCCAAACGTACTCGTGTGCACAGCACCACATCGCCCTCGTCGCCTATACGGCGATACCACACGTTGTCGTTCATTTCGCATCCTCCTTTCCCGTTTCCAATGCACGGATTTCATCCCGCAACGCCGCACATTTTTCATATTCCTGAGCTTTAATACACGCCTCAAGCTCCGCTTTCAGCGTATGGATTTTTTCTTCTTTCGTCGGTTCTTTCGGCTCTTTTTCCGGCGACTCTGTCACCGTAAGCCGTGTATCCGTCGGACGCTTGCCCACATGAGTGGCTTTGCCGTGGATACGTTCAATGGTGGGTTGCAACCGCTCAAAAAACGTCTCGTAACAAGTCGGGCACCCCACCTTGCCGCTGTCGGCAATTTGGGCAAAGGTGGAACCGCACCCGTTACATACCGCCGTGGAACGTAACGCCGCTCCACCCGGATCGGAAAAGAGGTTGCCCCAAAAATTACTCATATCCATCGCCATTCCGCCAAACAGTGGCGATAATCCCTGCTCCTTTGCACAAGCGGCACACAGATGAGCCTCGGTCGTTTTTCCGTTCACCGTCCGCTTGATATGCGTGGTAGCGGGGTGTTGTTTACATTGTTGACACAGCATAACGTTTTCTCTCCTTTCACACGCTGAGTGCCGTCAAAAGGCGTTTCAGCATAGCAGCACGCAGACGGTCACGATACTCCGCCGGCACGTTACGATAACTTTTGTCCGAAGTGGCGGCAAGCAAAAGACGGGCATCCTTAACCGCCAAAATCTCTCGTTCGGCAAGTCGTTCAATAAGCAGTTGGGCTTGCCCTTCCTCTAACGTATCTCCCAATGCCGCCGTCAGCTGTACCAACGGCGACACGCTGTCGGCACGACGCACACGGGTAATCCGGATATATCCGCCGCCGCCTCGGCGGCTCTCAATAAGATATCCCTGTGCCGGCGTAAAGCGGGAGGACAACACATAGTTGATTTGGCTCGGGACACATCCGATTTCATCCGCCAACAAATTGCGTTGCAGCTCTGCCGAGCCATCCGTTTCGTTAAGCCTCTCCTCAATATAGGCGGCAATGATATCACTTATTCGCATTTTTGTTCCCTCTTTCATTTCTTTTTTCAAAAGCAGTCGTTTTTGCGGATTGGTTTTTCAGCTCTCCACCGCCACCGCTTTTTCTATCGCTCTCCCGTAGTATACCCAAAAGGTCAAAGATAGTCAAAGTCAATTTTTGACCTTTGCAATATGCAATAAAGGTGTTATCTCTTATTTTCTTTGTTTTGCTCGTTTTTTCTCACGTTTTCGCAATTTTCAAAAGTTTGACCTTTGAAAAAACGGACACAAAAAAAGCGGGGCGTTTGCCCCGCTTTTATCGTTTCATTTACGCTCGTTTCAGCACTTTTACGATTTCGCCCACATACACACGGTGATAATCGGTGTCACCGGGATAGCAGTTTTTAATCGTACTGTCAAGGAAGTTTTCCGGTTTCATATCGTCCGAATACATCTTGCGGCAAATAAGCACCAGCTCTGCCTCGTCAAAATACGGTGCCGAAGCATCAAATACGGGAGTCAACCCGGCTTCGGCAATTTTGTCGCCATCTCTGCCCGAGGTTGTACCGCACAACTTCAATTCCCGCCGATAACCGTTGCCGAAAAAGGACAGCGAATAACAATCCTTTTCCTCCATAAAACCAAACGTATAGCGGGACGGGCGTACAAAAGCAAAGCTCACATTGGCGTTCCACAAAACCCCGAGACCACCCCAACTGGCGGTCATCGTGTTACACGCTTTACGGTCGCCGGCGGTAATGAGCATCCACTCTGTCCCGATACGGCGAAACACGTTTTCGTTCAACTCTTCCGCCGCAATTTCCACAAATTTACTCATACGAAATCCTCCTTGTTCTCACAGATGAAGCAGGATGCCCGCCACCTTGAAATACACAAGCAGCGACAACGCATCCACAATGGTGGTAATGAACGGACTTGCCATTACGGCCGGGTCAAGGCCTATTTTTTTCGCCAAAATCGGTAGAGTGCAACCCACAATTTTTGCAAAAAACACGGTTACCACCAACGTCACACACACCACAGCGGCAACCATCGGTGTCACGGCGGCGTTGTGAAGCAGCATATTGTCCACCAACATCATTTTGGCGAAGTTGACCGCTGCCAACGCCACACCGCAAAGCACCGCCACACGGATTTCTTTCCAGATGACAGCAAAGGTGTCGCTCCACTCAATTTCACCCAAAGACAAACCACGGATAATGGTTACCGATGCTTGGCTACCGGAGTTTCCGCCGGTGTCCATCAACATGGGAATAAAGGCTGTCAACACGACCGATGCCGCCAATTTTTGCTCGAAGCCGCTGATAATCATTCCGGTAAAGGTGGCGGAAATCATCAAGAAAAGCAGCCAAGGAATACGCTTACGCCACGTTTCAAGCACGCCGGTACGCATATACGGTTTATCGGTCGGCACGATAGCCGCCATCTTTTCGATATCCTCTGTGTTCTCCTCCTGGATAACGTCCATAGCGTCGTCGAATGTGATAATACCGACCAAGCGGTGTTCCTTATCCACCACCGGCAAAGCAAGCATATCGTATTTTGCAAACTGCTGTGCCACAACCTCTTTATCCTCCAACGTGTCCACAAAAATCACGTTGGTATCCATAATGCTCGACAGCACAGAACCTTTGTCCGAAAGAAGCAAGTCTTTTACCGTAACAATACCCAAAAGCTTACGGTCTTTTCCCATAACATAGCAGGTGTAAATCGTCTCTTTATCCACACCGATTTTTCGAATATGGTCAAACGCCTGTGCCACTGTCATGTGCTCTTTCAAATCCACATATTCGGTGGTCATCAGACTTCCGGCACTGTCCGACGGATATTTAAGGATATCGTTTATGGTTTTACGCATAGCCGGGTCCGTATATTTGAGAATGCGTCGCACGACGTTGGCGGGCATCTCCTCAATCATATCAACGGCGTCGTCCACGTACAATTCATCCATAACGGCGGAAATCTCACTTCCGGAAAACGCACGAATTAAATCCTCCTGCACGTCGCCGTCAACCTCAACAAACGCCTCGGCCGCCAGCTCTTTCGGAAGCAAGCGGAAAAACAACAGCCGCTGTTCCTCCTTGTCCATATCCTCCATCAAAGCACCGATGTCGGCAGGCTCCATATCAATGACCAGACTTCGGAGCATCGAAAATCGCCGTTCCGACAACAGCGTTTCAACCTGTTCTAAGATATTCACTTCTTCCACGTCCGGTCCCTCCCTTAGGTCGAATTAAAAACAAAAAATCCCTTTACCGCTCGAACGCAGCAAAGGGAACCCCCAAAAACTCCACCGCAAAAAACACAGCGAAGACGCCACCGTTCGAGTTTTGGCTTCGCAGGGCGCGGCGGTTTTACGCCGTTGAAATTGCATTAAGATATGCCTTGTGTTCGACATATCCTGCTCACCATCGCATAGTGTCTCCACTATTTTGCGGTAGCAATCCATATCCCCGTGGTAGCCTCACCT